>JAZUCH010000029.1:0-1700 GCA_045639025.1 Bacteroidales bacterium | reverse complement strand
TCAACAAAGAAAGTAAAGGGGATTTACATTCTGTACGGTTTTTAACCAATGACATTTAATAATCTTATACCTTTACTGCTTCTGGGTTTACGAAGATAGCGAAATTTCGCTATCTTCGTTCCTTTTGCAAATATAGAATGAACATAAAAAGCTAACGCAATAAATTTAATAAAGAAAATAAATTTTGGCTTTCTGTTCTCATTTTTGCAGATGATTCTTAGACAGAATGACAGAATAAACATAAAAGACTAGCGCATAGGTATTTTAGGAATATGGATATTGAAAAAATTATCTCTACCGTTATTGATTGTGCATATAAAGTGCGACATGAATTGATTAACGGGTATTTAGAATCCGTATATGAAAACGCCTTAATGTTGGAGTTGAGAAATTGTAGTATTAATGCTGAGGCACAAGTACCTTTAAAAGTCCTATACAAAGGAGTCGTTGTCGGAGAATATAGAGTTGATATTTTAGTCGAGAATTGTTTGATAGTTGAGATTAAAGCTGTTTCTGATTTAAATTCTGCTCACGAATCTCAATTAGTAAATTACCTTACAGCAACAAACATTGACGATGGGTTATTGATTATTTTTGGAATAATCAATAACCCATTTGTATGCTGTTCTTGTTTCTATCCATAGGGGCACTATTATTTTGCAACAGATGAATATAGGGCAAGCGGTAAATTTCACTCCCTCCAAAAATATAGAAGGGATTTATCCGCTGTTATTCATCAGGTACTTGCCGTTATACTCTCGTTTCAACGCCTGCTCAATCTCGCTACGCTTGTATAGGACTTTGCCACCGAGAACATAATAAGGCAATGTGCCATTGCTTCGGTATTCGCTCAATGTCCTTCGACTGACTTTAAGCATATATGCCACCTCCTTGTCGCATAGATACTCATCATCGTTTTGTAAGGCTGTCCCATCTTTCGGCATACTATCGAGAATCTCCGATAGTTGGTCGATACTTTCGTGAATGGACTGCATCCACGCATCATCTTTGGTTCGCATTTCTTGATACATAGTTCAAATGGTTTCATTGTTATACATTGATTAGATTTCTCTCCCTCGCCACTTGGCTTCTTTTCGTCTGTCCTCTACCTTGGTGATGATGCTATCCACATCTTCGGGTAGGTAGTAGGTACGATTGCCGATTTTGGTATAGGCAAGCGTACCATTATCACGCAAGGTTTGTAATGTTCGCTTGCTTATCTTCAACCTCTGACAAACATCCTGATGGTCGAGCCAATTGTTTGTCTTTTTCTTACCACCCTTTACAATGGGTGAGTTTGATACTCGCAGAATGAACTGCTCAATCTTCGTGGCAAATTCCTCGAATGCCTTTCGCTCAAAAATGATTAAATCCATACGCTTTATTTTAATTTATTACACTTATTTTCTTGTTTCACACTGCTAAATAAGAAAGAGATTTTCATACTTTAATGACACTAACCATAGGTGTCTTTACTTGTCATATCGTTTCATTATAGACACGATAATCAGCCATATAAAAAGGCTCTATCCTCATACGCAGTTCTGTTTTCTGAGAGCTGTCACGTCCTGAAATAGCGTTACACTAAAAAGAGTAAAGCTATGGAAGAAAATGTTAAAGGCTTGTATATCAAGCGAACGCAACGAGATTATCCGATGAGTTTCAAATTGCAAGTAGTCCGAGAAGTTGAGAGCGGAGAG
>JAZUCH010000028.1:0-2456 GCA_045639025.1 Bacteroidales bacterium | reverse complement strand
CTCTACAACCCAATTACCTGATTTATCAATCAATCCCAAGTCGCCATCAGCATTCGGCATTGCGCAGTAGCCATTATGGAAAACATAACCGAACTCCCACATACGACACTTGTCGGTATAGTCAAACTGGAACGGAATAACCACTTCGTTATTGGCATTGATAAAACCAATCTTATCGTCCTTCATAACAGCAGCCAAACCATCGGAGAATACCCACGCCTTACGGTAGTCGTTAGCCTCGGCATCAATAACAACAAGACCTGTGTTTACATTGATGTAACCGCGCTTATTTGGCAATGCATAAACAGCCAATGAGTCGTTCTCGGGGACCTCTGACAACCAGTTGATCTTGTCGGTAGTATATTCACCAGTCTGCTTGTCATAGACTCTCCACTTGTTGTCGGAGAATGAATGAAGAGTAATATTGTCCGACAGCTTGCGGTCCCAATAGTCTCGCCCATACTCATCCTCATAGAGAGCATAAACCACAAGAGCGACAAAGCCTACGGGAACAATAATAAAGATGGCTACAATCGAGCGACGGAGCCACTTCGAGCACTTCTTCCACCAGTTACGAATTGTGCGCCAAGCAAGGCGACCTGCGGCAATCAATGCCGTGAGAATCAAGGCTGCTACACCGAGCAGTGCCTGAAAAATTTGAGTCAGTCGTTTCATCGTTGTTCTGTTTAATATGTTCTTTTTGCCAATACCTTAAGACGTTCTACCTCTTGCTCATCATACTCAAGCATACCTTTCTGCCCAAAGTAATCGTACATTCCCCAAAGTGCATTGGCATATTTGGGAATAAGCATACCATATGCGTCAGCCTTGTAGTAACAATCGATAGCCTTGTGAATATAGGAGAAGTCCTCACATTCACCATACTTCATGACATACAATTCTCCAAGTAACAGATTAAAGAACGGATATTTCTCCGCTATGCGAGTCAGGCACTCTTCTTGACCTGTTTTATCTTTAGCTTCATCATAGTATATTGCTTGAAATATTACAGCTAGTTCACTTCCTTCATCTTCTGCCTCACGAAAAATATTCATTGCCACAGTCGCCTCATCCATCGTAAAGGCTCTTTTTGCCGCATCAATAGCTTTAGCTTCAGCGGGAGCCGATTGTTTGAGTCGTTCCAATTTCGCTTCAACTTCCTCATTGAAGGATGGTGAATCCATAATCTCAAAAAGCAATCTGAAAGGATGCCCTTCATCAAATAGTTCTACAACATCCTCAATATCTCCACCTGTCTTTTGGCTGTAGGTAGCATACATACAAATCATGTTGAGCCAGCTTTTTTCAACACCATCGCCATCACGATAGCATAATGCCAATGAATTGTATGCCTCCACATCACCTTGTCTTGCCTGTTGAATTAGATTCTGTACTCTCTGATCAACCGCACGAGTCTTTATTTCTACATTAGGACTTTCCAAGTCCATAACACTATCATTGCACGATGTATGGAATACCAATAATGAAACCATACAGAGTATAGTAAATAGTCTATTCATATCTGTCGGATTAGAGGTTCGTATCACTTTTCATCTTCATCGAAGAAATTCTCGTTGGCTTCTGCTGCACTGAAATCAGGTCTAGCCATACAACAATATAGACGTTCACGGCTTCTGTTCACTCGGTCTGTCATCATATGAGTTCCGGCAGATGTCGTCTCAAAGTTCATTACATTGGTGATGGAGATTGTTGCAGCAACAGCCTCTACATCCTGATTAGCACCAATATAGGCAAATACCCAGCCTTTGACTTTGAGTTCATCGACCAGAGCCTTGATAGCTTTACCACTGTACTCCTTTGAGGAGTTCTCGTAACCGTCAGTTACGACCGTTACAAGCACCTTGTCATCCTCGGCAACTTTCTTACGAAGCGCATTCAGCGAAATACCCATTGCATCGTACAATGCGGTGCAACAATCTGGCTGATAGGTTTCTGCCGTAAGTTCTTTGATCTCATCCACAGGAACACACTCATAGACGGTCTTTACATCATCGTTAAAGGTTACAAGGCTCACATAATGCTCCTGGTCATCGTGCTTCTTTTGAGCCGAACGAATGGTTTGGATTGTTTCATTTACGCTGTCAATTGCCTCTTTTTTGATGCTCTGCATAGAGCCACTCTCATCAATGATAATGAGATTGAAAATTCTTGTTTTCATAGATATATTCTGTTTATTCGTTAATGTTTTATGTTTTTTATTCCTCAACTCTTTCAGATAATTAGCGACATCTTTTATCGGGCGGAATGGTTCTACAATGACCAGATTAGTATCAATGATTGCGTATACTTCTTCTTCGTCATTGTCCTCCATCCCAAATCCATCGCTATCGGCAAAATATCGTCCATCTGGATACAACATCCAAGATATAGCACAAAGTCCGTCCTTAAATCCGTCCCATCGATTGATTCCTGCATAGCGTATAGCTTTTGCACGT
>JAZUCH010000027.1:0-24202 GCA_045639025.1 Bacteroidales bacterium | reverse complement strand
ACAATGAAAAGGACAACTACTACGTCTGCCCGATGGGACAGCATATGGATTTCGTCAGAGAAGAGAAGCGCTACACGGAAAGCGGCTTCGAGCAGACCGTATCAATATACATGGCGAGGAGATGCCATGGATGTCCGCTCATAGCAAAATGCCACAAGGCAAAGGGGAACAGGATCATAGAGGTGAACCACAGGCTTAACGCCTACAAGGACATGGTCAGGAGTCTGCTCACCTCTGAAGAAGGACTCATGCACAGAAGCAGGCGTCCGATAGAGCCGGAGGCTGTATTCGGACACATCAAAGCGAACGGCATGTTCAAACGCTTCAGGCTCAAAGGCCTTTCCGGAACCAATGTCGAGTTCGGTCTGAAAGCTATTGCTCACAACCTGATGAAACTCTCGAACAAGGTGGCATTTTCGGATCTTTTTGCTAAAATATCGACGTTTTTATGCGCATTGGGGTATGTTCTGACGAAATCTCAGAATCCACACGGAAAAATCTTCAAATATGTTAATAATCCAGAGTTTTGCTCATAAAAAAAGAAACTGCCTAACTTTTTGTTGTTAGACGGCCTCTTTTTTATATAGTTGTTATAGTTTTGCAGTATTTTTACAGACACCAAGTAGAGACGTTTCATTGTTTCCTAAATATAAACACACAATGAAGCGTCTCTTTTTAATTTGGATTTTTCTCTCGCAGAGGCGCGGAGTATCGCAGAGTTTTTTATTTCTTTGCGTCTTTGCGAGAGATTTTTGCTAATTTTCAATTTTTATATACCGCTCTTATCGCATAACCAACATAACGGCAACTAGTTATAACTCTGTCATTGACATCCAGTCGGTACGACAACCCAGTACCTTCAAATGCAGATGAAGTCCAAAGACTACAATATGACTTTTCGAAGCGTTCCTTCTCGAAACAAATACATGTATATGGAAGAAAGATGCTATTGCCATTAGGACCAATAATTTTAAGTCCTTGCTTTCCATTCAGCATTGTGTCTTTTTCCAACTTACAAACCGTCACCAGTTCCAGCATCTCGTCTTTTGTCGGCATTCTCCACTCCTTGCCCCAGTTGGCGGTTGCAACGTCGTATTTAAGTTTTCCTGAAATATTCCACAATCTGTTCTTGCTTGTGGCAATGTTCTTATGATATGTCAGGCTGTTATATTCTGTATATTCGTCTTTTGGTTTTGTCTCGCCCCAAGCGAAATAGTCGCCGCATTCTTCAGGAGAATCTGCGCCGATGTTACAAGTCGCCCATTTCAATCCGCTGGGCAATCCTAAATCAATGCATTCGTGGTTCATATTTTTTTAAGTCAACAGACAACGGACTACAGTCAACAGACTTTGTCCATGATTTTAATTACTTATATATAACAAAAAGTGTTACAAAAATTCAGTGATTATATATACCGTTTTGTAAAAATGTCAAAAAAAATTGGACAATGATTTTTTTGCTCACTTCTCAATGCTCACAGCTCATAACCACATAAAAAGATTCAATCATTAAAGATGTTTTTTCCTAAAAATATTTCGCCAGCTTTATCTCTCATAAAACGATTGCATACAACCTGCGGTTTCGGTTGTTGAACTTTGAACTCTAAACTCTGACACTGACTCAGAACTCATTGACTTATTGACTTTAACAAAGTGCAATTAGTTATACACTTCGATATAAGATATTTCAGGGAAGCGTTTGAGCAAAGCGTCACGGAAAGGGATTATAGCATTGCCTCTGCAGTTGACGAAAATCTCCAATTCGTCGGAATTCTTGTCATATCCGATGATATTGCCTTCATTGTCCCATTCTCCATCGGCACCATTGATGGAAAAAAGAAAGATAGACAAAAGAACGAAGCGAGTCCAGTCCTCGTCTTCAGGACTTCCTCCGCAAAGTTCGTAGAAGCCATCCATCAGTTTCGCCACATCCTCCAGCACTTCTTCCGATGCCTGTATGTTATAAATCATTCCGTAGTTGACGCCATCGTCGTAGAGTTCAACCGGAACCTTGCTCAAATCGTTGAATTTATTTTTATTTTCCACTGTTGGAATAGTTTTGAATTATATATATATAACAGAAAGTGGTAAAAAATTCAATAAAAAGTGAAAAAAAATTTTGCTATGAGCAGTAAGATTTTGGGGAAATGCATAAAAATGAGACGCAACAATTACATATTGTTTATTTTCAATGGTGTAATTGGTACGTCTCTACTAGTAACTTTGATTTTACATTAGTATCATACAACGCCCTTTAGCAATTCAAAAGCATCAGTACCATTATAAGGATATCGGCAAAGAAATGCCAAATCTCCACTTCTAACTCTGTTAAAGAAATTCTTCATATCTGAATCCTTTATAGGCAAATCCAAACTGAGCACATATTCTCCCAATGAGTTGTTTTCTTCAGCTGTAAGACCAGACCAAATCCTATATGTATTCGGTCCATAGAGGCCAACCCTTTCCAATTCTTTGCTCATCATCTCGTTTGTTTTATCCACATCATCTTTATACCAATAATCAGAAAAGAAACAAACATATATTTTCATTACTTGAGCATATATATTTAGATTATGAAGATAGTCTTCAACTGATGAACCTTCTCTATAAGGGTTATCCGACAATGTTTTAATTCTTCCTATGATATTATCACCATAATTCAATTGGTCGTCTATGTCTGCTAGAATTGATATTAATGTTATCATACTTCAACTAATTTTTAATTCATAACTATATATATCAAAAACTAGTAAAAAATTCAGTAAATTTTGAAGAAAAATTTTTCAACAATTGTTATTAAGCTGATACAGTTAAAGTTAGAATTAATAAAAAATCGCACGGATGTGCGATTTTAGGTGGAAATTAAGTGATTCTTTATAAAAAAAAGGCGTATTGACATTACATTAACACTTCATCATTTGTGGTACCGTGGTTGTTGATACCACTATTGTTTGAACAAAATTCTACACTCTTCTCATCATCATAGTAAACTTTCCAATATCCTTTTTCATATTCTATATTTATTGGATTCTTATCTTGTTCATTAATAAATTTACTATACGCTTTAAGAGGTATATCAGCTTCATTTCTATAAGTTCTCTTATATAAATAATATTCATCATTGTCTCCATGCTTCCCTATTTTTCCTAATGAATATTTCCACAATGATTTATCTTTAATTAAAGCGTATTTCCAATCATCTTCTTTATAGCCGTAAGTATTTATAATTTCTTTTAAAACTTGGTCTGTTGTCTGATTTGATTCTTTATTTAAAACATCTTTAAGAATAGCTTTGAAAGAATTCTTTAGTTTGCCATTTAGTATTTTTCTAAAATTATCGTGTTCGTCATTAATCTTTAATCCTGATTCTATATTAACGGTTCCTGTAAAAATTGCCTGGAATAGGATTGTCAAATTATCATTACCAGACAAATATCGACTTTCACCTATCTGTTTTTTTAAAAATTCTAGCGTTTCTTTATTCAACAAATCATCATCCAAAAGACAATCAATTCGTCCTGAGAATATCCATAAAGACTCTAAATTTTCAAGAATACCTTCAATATTATTATTCTTTTGAATCTTCTCAATTTTTTTAATCTCTTCTTCTAATTGTTTATGATTTTCCGTTTCGCCATTTTTAGCAAGTTCTCTTAATGCCTTTATTGAAATATCTGAATATACATCTTTTAAATTGCCATTCAGCATGTAAACGATTAGCTCAATAAATTTAAGTCTAATTTCAAATTCATTTAAACTAGGAATTTCATTGTAATAGGACAAATTGCTCAACACTCGTAACCATTGATGGAAATTATTAAAATGATCTTTATTTTTTACCTTTTGCAAATACAAACATATTCCATACATGATTACTCGATCTTGAAATGTTGCTGACTTGAAATTACCATTATCGTCATATTGAGGAAAGAACGTATATTTTTTTGCTTGAAGCAATGGTAATTCAAACTTTAAATTCAAAGCATTATCCAGTACTACAACAAGGTCATTAATACAACTTTCATCTATCAAACTTTCATAAAGTTCAAATGAAGTATACTCTTTTTGCTCATTATAATACAACATCTTATATACAACATCATCTTTATCTTTATCCTTGTCTTTTTTTGTGATATACCTATTGAGCAAAAATCCTTTAATAAACGTAAAAAACAGATTATCTACACTATCTGCATTTCCTTTTTCTTTCCAAAAAAGATCTGTCCAATCAACATCCCACTTTTGTAGAATGTAGTTGCCGTTACCAAGCGTTACAAAAGATTTCAGTTTCTCATTTTTAGACAAATACCCCACTAAATCAGCCTTGAAATTTTCAAAACTGGTAAGTTGCTCTCCACGTGCATTCATTTTTACATAGAGATTGTCAGGTTGTTTTATTTCCAATAAATTCAGATGATAGAATTTGATTGGGCAGCTGTCTTTAAATAATTTTTCAAAGTTTTCTTTATTAAAGTCTTCAAAAATTTGTTCAATACCATCTTTATATGGAGTTTCAATCTTTTTTGTCTCTTTATTTAACACTTGTGTTCCTGACAACATTCTTAAAACGGATTGCACTGTAGGGTCTTGGTTCCATCCAGAATAAAATCCTGTCTGATTTTGGATAAAGTCAGACAACAATATAGTTGACTTTTCATATTTTTGCTTTTTATCTTTATACTCTTTTGATGATTTCGATGTCAAGAACTTGTTACATAACCAAACTATAAAATCTTTTGACGAGGACCTCGTCTCATAAGTAAAGTTTTGCAAGATTCTTCGATACTTTTCAATATCTGCTTCAGTTGTTTGGGTCATAAAAACAGCATACCACATCAATACCCACAGAGTTGTAAGGCGTTGTTGCCCATCTAAAGGATAGATAATATCTTCTTTTTTTGTGCCGTAAACAAAATCGAGTAATAATTCAGAATCACTACTTTCAAGCGAACTTTTTATTTCGTTTAAAAACCTCTTTCGCAAATCCTCTTTGCCAGAGCGTCCTTGCGCATAATCTCGTTGGAATGTTGGTATAACTATTTTTGATACTTTTAATACTTTCCACAATGTTGTAGTTGTTGTGATTGCTTCCATTCTATTAATTATTTGTATGGTTATCACTTAAAAATTCTTCAAGAACATTTTTTATATCTTTTTTGTAACTTTCAAAATCTTCATTATCCCATGTAGAGAAATTTGTCGTTTGAGGAGAATAATATTTCATAAAGATATTTCTAGTAACAGGTGGAATAAATGCACTGTTATTAGGATCAGTTTCTGGATTATCTTCAAATTCCCCTTTACCGCTATTTTCATCAAACTTCAAACAGAGTCGATATTTCATACATCTGTCTTTTGCCATAATTGCCAATCTTTTTTTTGAAAATATAGAATTGCCATTTCCACGATTGGTTGAAGAATCTAACAATGTAAAATTCCCTATTTGATTCTTTAGATTATCATCTAATTCTTTCTTTTTTTCTAACTTTTCTTCAATCTCCGCAACAATTCCATCAAAGTCATTAAAAGAAATCCTCTTATCCTTTATGATTTTTTTTATAGCATACTCATCAATAATTTTTATATCTGTATCATCATGTAACTTTTCAACAATATCAGCAAGTAGTTTTTTGTATTTGCTACCATCTTCAACGCATAAATTTTCGTACTGAAGTAACCACAATAGTTTCGAAAAATTATCATTTAAATCATTGGTTATATTTGAGTCTATATGTTCAATATCCCAATCTTCTGTTTTGTAAAGATAGAATGGGAACCTATAGAATACGGGACATTTAAACTTGTCCTCAGACTCTGCCTGCTTGTTCTGATTTATGACGGTTTGAATATTATGAAGTAACAAAATCGGCTTACACTCAGTTTTGGAAACCGTTTTCTTTTCTTTCTTTTCCTTATTGATAATTTCTACTTCTATCTCATATTGTTGTTCTAAAACATCTGTTGCATTTGTTTTATTTACATCTTTCAATATTTCCCTAATTTTACCTTTTAGATATTCTGTGAAATCTTTCTTGCTACTTTTACTTTGCCATTCTTTGTATAAAGTCTCTATATTCACTTTTCCACAACAGAGTATATAACCTATATAGTGATAAAAGTCAACATCCTTGTACCATTCGGTTAGTACTTCAAATAAAGACCTAACTCGGTTCCATTGTACTTCATATTCTTCTTTTTTTTCAGAGTAATTTTTCTTTTCCTTTAATAATATATCATAGTGACGAAATGTTCTATATTTATCTGTACCTATCTTATTTTCATAAGATTTCTTTTCATCCTTTCCCATATTTTCAATGTCTAGTTCACACAAGACATCAAACAAAAAATCTATTCTTGTTGGTTTATTATAATCCTTTTCATTTATAAAATACCAAAATTCATCATTTTGTAAACTTTGTTCAATATCATTCCATTCATTGGCTATCTCATTTTGCCTTACAACAAACTTTTCATCAAAGTTAGACTGACTCAAAATTAGAGCCTTGATAAGTTCTGAATTTGTCAAACCTATTTTACCTATGTTTAGTCGTGTAAAGACTTTTATCGGATCTTCAATGGTCTCATACCAAATGAATTGTGCATTTTCAAGAAGCAGTTGTTTAAATTTGTTTTTGTAGTCCGGTTTGCCTCTTTCTTCATCTTCTTCAAACCAACTCTTAATACGTTCATAGACTCTATGCATATGAAAAAAGTCTACGTTTTCATTGTGTTCTTTTGAATTCCCATCGATATTTTCTAAAAAAATTTTACTTTCATTTCGGGTTTCATAGGATATGGAATATCTATCCTGTTTTTTATCTAAGTAACACAACAACAGATAGATTGTGGTGAGTCTTTGTTGCCCATCAATTATTTCCCATTTTATATTGTTGTTATAGAGTTTTCTAATTTCTTTTAAAGCTTCTTCTTCAGTTTTATCTCTAGGATCAATAGTGACACTACCTAAAATCTCTTCAGAGCATTTTCGTACTGCAAGTGGCTGTAAACAATAAAAATCATCTGGATTCTCATTATTTTCGATTTTTCTTTTAAACTCGTCCAGATCGTTAAGCAAATCCTCAACTTGTTTTTCTTTCCACTTATAACCACGCTGATAACTAGGAATAAAAAAATTCTTACATAATAAATCTTTTATAGGCTTGAGTTCTATCTTATTCATTTTACAATATTATTATTCTTTATAATAGAGATTTCTAAAACAATGCTATTTTCCCCACTAAAGTAAAACTTTTTTCAATACCCTAACACTATTTTAATTTATTTCATTCCTAATTATCAACATTGTATAGCTGGAACTTTTTCCATCACTACACCCTAATCACTTTACTTATAATTTTAAATTTGTCATTATAGTCTTTGCAGTGATGTCGAGCTACTATTAACATTTCACATCTTAACCGAAGAACTTATCTGTTTCAATGATTCTTGTAGCATCATATTCGATACCTATACCTTTATCCTTCAATAACTTACAAATTAACAATTGCTCATCAACGGGTAAATCATTAAAGTTTTCGGGAATCATAGTGTCACATTCGCACTCATAATAGCAATACCTCTCAAAGTATTTGCCCTCACTGTCATTTGTCGCTCCTGCGATATCCGCTTCGCAAGATGTCATGAAATAGACATTAGTTTGCTTGTGTAATTTCACATCCCTAATGTAATAACGTAATACACCATCCGAATTGCACCAACTTTCCGATATCCACAAATTACCATCTTTTAATTCAATATCAGTTGGATGAATCCATGAGTATGCAAGTGGTCGTTTGAAACCATTATTATGATCATCGTCTTTTTCCCATACACTGAAAACATATTCCATCCCATCCGGATACGCATACTCCGTTTTTGATTTCTCTATTGTGTAAACCTTACCATTCACCTCACCTATTTTGTATCTCGTATCTAACTCAACACAAATGTCGAATGTTTTCATAATCTTATTACAAATCTCTGTGCCATTTGCACCTTCAATTACAAAAGTGTTTGAACCAAAATTACTCATATTACTTATTTTTAATTCATTAATAATTTTATTTTTTGCTGTGAGCTATAAGCCATGGGCTACGAGCAGTTTTACCCACGGCTCAATGCTTTACTTATATATAACAAAAATAGGTAAAAAATTCAATAAAAAAATAAAAAGGGTCCACCTTTGTAATTGAATTTGACATAGTTTTCCGTTTATTTTCTGCAATGTTAGAAAAACATTTTCATTTTTGCAACATTAGAACGATATTTTTTTGCTATGAGCTGTGAGCCTTGAGCCTTGAGCAATTGCTCATTTCTCGATGCTCGCAGCTCATAGCACACATGGATGTTGCTCATTATGCAAAAGTAAATAAATCACGGTATGGGGGAATTGTCTTTTGTTGTCTTTTAGCCTTCGGCTGTCAACGGTCAACAGACAACAGTCAACAGACTTTGTCCATCATTCTCAACTTTCAGTTTTCAATTTTCAACTTCCGACTTTGCGTTGCTTTGCGTCTTTGCGAGAGATTTTTTGCTCAGAGCTCGTTGCTCACAACTCACTGCTAATTTTCAACCTTAATTCAGCTTATCCCAATATTCATTCGCTATCAAGGTCATTTCTAATGTGACTATGTTTTTCAGTTCGAGGTCTTGTATTTCTGATATCGTTTCTGTGCTATACTCCGAATATTCTTCAACAAAGTTTCTAATGTATTGATATTTCGCCACTTCGTCTTCAAACTTCGCAACGCTGTCAATGGCGGTTTCAAATTTCTGTCTCACTTCTGTTTTAACACTCTCGATAAATTGTTCCCTATATCTTATTTTCCTCTCCTCCTCCATTTTCAAGTCGGCATACAAAAATGTCGGAACTGCAATCACAATAAGTATAAATAATGTTGCCAAACTCTTCCAAATTCTGTTTCTGTTATTCCATTTCTTCTGCAACTCTGCGACATCAGAAAAACGTTGCTGCGGATTTTCCTTACAACACCTTTTTATAATACAAGAATATCTGTCGTCAAAAATCTCGCGCATTATCATTCCTATCGAATAGATGTCGCTGCGGGAATCTATGTCTTTGCTCTGACTTTTTAATTCCGGAGATGCGTATTCGGGCGTGCAACCTAAGGTCTTCCAAACATAATAAGCGTCTTTGTCGGCAAGTCCGAAGTCAATGATTTTCAAGGTGTCGTCGGCACGTGTGATAAGGATATTCTCTGGTTTTAAGTCGTTGTGTATGATGCCTCTTTTGTGCAGATAATTCACTGCCGACAGCAGTTCATCAAATATTCTTTGTCGTGATGCGAACGATGGCTTTTCTAAAAGATATTCTCTTAAAGTACGTCCTTCGATATATTCCATCACTATACCATCGCCTTCGTGGACATCATATTCGTAAGTAAAAGTGTGAACGATATGCGGATTGTCGCAACCGATTGATAGCTCATATTCCCGACGAAGCATCTGAATCTGATGTTCCGAATTGTCTTGTGTAGTCTTTATCAAAAAATATTTTCCATCACGACTCACTCGCCACAGCTTTGAAGACGCTGTGGTTTTCAATAAGTTAAAATCGTGATAAGAATGATTTTTCTCCAATTCAAAATCTTTATTTTCAAATACGCCGCTCTCGTTCATCATATCGCATGTTTTATCTGTCAAAAATAATCATATTTTTGTAAAGAAAAACATTGACACTGACTATTCGGTCACAGAGTATGTCGAAGTGCCGAACTGATGCCTTCGAAAAGCTCAGGCACCAACAACTTTTACCTTTAGTCTTTTGTCTTTAGACCTGAAAGAATTATGACAATAAAAAGCGATATTCCTCAAATCTGCGCATTGCGCGAACGTGTTGAAAAGAAAATTGGAAAAACATTAAACACACATTCTGATTTCGTAGAACTCACATCATTGATTGAATTAGAGTTACGCCAACATATTTCAGAAAGCACTCTGGAACGTGTATGGAATTATTCAACAAGAGGTTACGACAATGTCTCATTACGCACTCTTAATGTATTGTCAAATTTCGCTATTGGAGATAATTGGAATTCATTCTGCGATTTGTTAATGAAAGAAAACAAGATAGAATCGGAAGTATTTAATTTAGAAGTCATTTCAACGGAAGACCTTAATATAGGAGATAAAATCCGTATCGGTTGGATGCCAAACAGATTATGTATGATCAGTTATCTCGGTGAAAATCGTTTCATCGCAGAAGAATGCGAGAACTCTACAATGAAAAAAGGTGACACTTTTATATGCCACCAATTTATCTTAGGTAAAGAATTAGTCATGAGCGACTTCAGACAAGAATCAAAGATTTATGTCGTCGGCAAAGAACATGGAATCACAACTTTGAACCTTTGTTAATTAGGAATTGTTTTTCGTGTTTTTTTGCGCCTTTGCGAGAGATTTGTGATATTTTTCTCATATACAAAAGCAACAATTCCGTCTTTTTTCTTTAAAAACATTAACAAAATAGCAATTTAATCATTATTAAAAACTATAAATCAACGACTTAAAAATATTTAAAAAAAAGTTTATTTTTATGTTGACAGATTAAGAAAAAGCTGTATCTTTGCACTCGAAATCAGTTGGACTGGTAGCTCAATTGGATAGAGTCCCTGACTACGGATCAGGCGGTTGTGGGTTCGACTCCCGCCCAGTTCACAAAAGGAAATCGAGAAATCGGTTTCCTTTTTTTGTTTTAATATCTCCACGGATCACGGATCAGTCTTAATATCGGATCAGTCCTAAAAATCGGTGGAGCATTAAAAAAGTTAAGCAAATAATGTAGCTAACCGAAAAATAAAGAAAGGAATATCGCTGATGCCGCGGAACATTCAACTTTAGCCTTTCGCCATTAGCCAAAAAAAGACGCCACCATGTAATAGCAGCGTCCTTGTAGACTTGTTGACTTGTTGTCTTGTTGTCTTTAACAATCACTCCATAACTAAACGTAATCCGTGGTATGTGTCGCACCAGTTAGGGCTGCAGCTAAAGCGTCTTGCCACTCTGCAGTATGTATCATAATATGAGAACGCACCGCCTCTAACAACTTTATTGTTTCCACTGCTTGGTCCAGTAGGATTGGTCTGAGCGCTACTATTATAACCGCCGTACCAGTCAGAACACCATTCAAAAACATTGCCGCTCATATCATAAATACCTAGTTCATTAGGAATCTTGCCTTTCACATTTTGAGGCTCATAATTACTGTTGCCAACATACCAAGCGACACTTCCGACATTATTGCTTCCAGAATATTCATATTCTTTAGATTGCTTGCCACCTCTCGCAGCATATTCCC
This sequence comes from Bacteroidales bacterium, assembly GCA_045639025.1. GTDB lineage: Bacteria > Bacteroidota > Bacteroidia > Bacteroidales > F082 > Limimorpha. Next base: position 12,885 of record JAZUCH010000027.1, on the reverse strand, counting down.
ACTCAGCCTCTGTCGGCAAACGGAATGTCTTTCCTGTCATATAGTTAAGTTTATCAATAAATTCATTACATTGATTCCAATTAACAGCATGCACTGGCTTCTTATTTCCGGTATAAACACTTGGATTAGAGCCCATAACTGCATCCCACAATTCTTGCGTCACTTCAGTCTCGCCAATATAGAATCCATCTAAGGTAACGCTGTGCTTAGGTGTTTCGTCAAGGTTACCACCTATTCCACCGTCACCGCCCATCATATAAGTTCCGCCAGCCACTTCAATCATTTTGAAAGAAACTCCACCAACGCTTATATTGACACTATTTGGAGCATCAGGTTCATCTGGATTTTCAGGTTCTTGAGGGTCGCTAGGCTCCTCTGGCTCTTCTGGATTTTCGGGGTCACCGCCTTCATCGCCGCCATCATCAGGTATATTTGCTTTTATAGTAAGCTGTTTGCCTCCGTTATTTGTCAATATGCTCAATGTCGTAACATTTTTACCGTCAGATAATAAGTCTCTATCAATAACAACAATAATAGATTTTGTCGCACCAGGCTGCAAACTTCCTTCTTCTGAACTCAGACTTGAAACCCATGCCGCAGTCTTAAATATCTCGTATTCCAAAACAGTGGTGCTATTGTTAAAAATACTGAACATACGAGTATTATCATCCTGCATACTGCCAAAATCTAGCACTTCTATTTCATTGCCGTTTGAGTCGAGGATTTTCAACAAGGCTGGTATTTTCTCAATCTGAACATCACGGCGCATCGCCTTGTCACCGTCGATTACAATGACGTAGTCATCAACCAAATCTGTATATTCCGTTTTAGATACCGTAATAGAATACTCACCATTTTTCAAATCAACAAACTCATAACGGCCGTCTGTGCCTGTGAGCGTTGTCTCTCCTGAAGGCCTCAGCTGAACGTTTGCGTTCTTGACAGGTTCTCCGGTGGCTTTATCGGTAACGACACCATAAATGGAGCCCAACTCTTCAATAGAGTCTGGCTTACATGAATTAAATATTGATACGAAAATCAATAATGCTGAAAATAAAGATATTAATCGCTTCATATTCTTTTATTTTTTCTTCATAGTTATCGTTACAGATGATATTTCTCCAGCAAGCACATTTATAGTCCTGATATTCGATTCATAACCGTTTTTATGGACATTAAGAGAATATTGCTGTGCATCCAAGTCTTCAAAAACAAATTTTCCATCATCTGAAGTAATCACATTTTTACTTCCCGGAGAAAGGTCAACCGAAACATATCCAATAGGCTCGAATGTCTCACTATCGACAACCGTTCCTTCTATAGTTCCAAAAACATCATATTCTATAGGATTACATGAAAATAATGACAATAAAAATACAAATGCTAGAATCTTCTTCATAATTTAAAATTTTAAGTTTAACGCTATACCTGTCGAATTAATGTCAGAATAAGGTGATATTATAAGTTCATTATTACCTAACATGATATGCTCATCGCCTTTTGCAGCTACTCCATCGATGATATTCCACAAATACAAAGCTGCTGCACCTGCTATTGAAATGTTACGCACCGCCATGCAAGCATTTGCGTTTCTTGTGTAATGAGCTTTCAAGGTAGAATTATGTGTTGACGATATTTTGTTGATGTTAGAAACCATCAGAGTATGAGACACTATAGCGCCACCTACCAACGCGACTTCTCCTGCAATGAAGCACAATCCTTTTGTTTTCTGTCCCTTATACATCTGCGCCATTCCTGGGACGAGCGCCCTTGCAGAGAACGGATACTTATCTGTGATAGCTACTTTTTCAAACTCGCTGTTTGGATTCTTCATAACCTGAACCAAAAGGTGACAGATGTAATCGTATTCTATCTTCTCCTGATATTCAGCAATGACACGAGCTTTCACTTTAACATTATTGTCAGTTCTTATGTCGAACATATCACCATACATTTTCAGTTCGACATCCGATTCCAGGAAATTATCTTTAATGACCTGCATCATTGCATTTTTCCTTGCAAACTCATAACTGTTTTTAGAAGTACCCTGCACCACCTTCAAATACGACTCTGAAGTCTCATCATAATAACCATCCAACCAAATAGGTTTCTCTTGCGCATTGATAAGGTCTGACTTAAAAATCAAAACAGCAAAAAACAACATTAAAAAATAAAAACGCCTCATAATTTAATAGTATAAATATGCAAATATATAATTTATTCACATTTAATCAATATCTTCTCAAAATAATTCCTAACTCCTAATTCCTAATTAATTTATCACTCTTCCCTCCCATGTCTATTAGCTTTTCGGCAGCTTTAACTACGCTTTGGTTTCCGGCATACAACTTCTTTTTGGTATCATCATAACTTCCTTGGAGGGTTTCTAGCTTCTTTCCCAAATCGTCATATCTCTTCACGAACTCACCCACTCTATCCAACAACTTATTGACAGCCTCAAAGATTTCCTGCTGGTTTCTTGCCTGTTTCACCTGTGCCCAAGCCAATTGTATCATTCTTAAAAGCGCCAGAAGATTCTGTTCGCTGGTGATGAATACACCATTTTCAAAAGCCTCACGCCATAGTGTACCATCCTCATACAAAGCGAGTTGCATTGCAGACTCGTTAGGAACGAACATAACGACATAATCAAGGCTGACACGCGGTGACTTTATATATGAAGAATAATTTTTCTTCTGCAGTTCCTTACAATGATTTCTTAAACTTATCAGATGTCGTTTCAAAGCAATCGACTTCTCATTCTCATCAGCCGCATTGCAATAATCGACGAAGGCTGTCAGAGAGACTTTTGAATCTATTATAAGGTCTTTGTTATCAGGATAATGCACCACGATATCAGGGATAAGTCTAGAACCTGTTTCTTCATGAGACACACTATTGCCTTTTGAATCCTTTATTGCCGACTGCTTTTCATAATGTTCGCCTTCTGTCAGCCCCGATTTTTCCAGGATGTTTTCAAGGATAAGCTCCCCCCAGTTACCTTGAGTCTTCGACTCGTTCTTAAGAGCCTTTGCCAGGTTATTAGCATCATTGCCTATATCTTGAGTGCGTTTCATCAGACCCTCTATCGCCTTTTCCAGGCTAGCCTTATTTTCAGAGTTGGTCTTGATATTATCGACCATCGACTTTTTCATCCCTTCAATCTCATTTTTCAAAGGATTTAGAACCGCATTCAGATGAACATCATTGGCTTTCACCAAAGAATCTTCCCTTTGCTGCAAAAGCTTCTCCGTTGTATTCTGCAACTCAGATTTCAATGCATTTATCTGAGTTTCAAACTGCTTGTTTCTAAGTTCTTCATTTTTAATTTCCTGCTCTTTCATAAAATCAATCTGAGTCTGCAGACTGCTATTCTTGGATTTCAAGACAATACCAAGAAGAAGAGCACCAATTATAAATCCTATAATAAAAAACAAAACATTCATATTAACTCCTAATTCCTAACCACCCTAACTTTACTTGCTGACTTTCCTTCTCTAATCAGTTGAATCTGAGCTGGTATACGTTCTTTCAAAGTATCGACATGAGATATTATACCGACTCTGCGTCCGAGATTATGAAGATTTTCAAGAGTATTCATAACCATGTCGAGTGAATCTGCATCTAGCGTTCCGAAGCCTTCATCAATAAAGAGCATATCAGTGTTGAAGTGTTCGTCATTGAGTGAAGTCAATCCCAATGCAAGAGCCAAAGAAACCAGGAATGTCTCGCCACCCGACAATGAACTTGCGGTTCTAAGCTCACTTCCCATTTCCAAATCCAGAACCATAATAGCAAGAGAATCTGTGTTATTACAAAGTCGATATCGCGAGCTCAACTGACACATATAATAATTAGCTCTGTTAAGTAAAATACCCATAGTATAAGCTTGGGCGATGTCTCTGAAATTGTTGCCTTCAGTAGCACCGACAGCTTTAGCCAGCTGCTCCCAGAGATGACATTCGTTAGCTACTTTCTCAAAGTCATTCCTACAACTTACTAATTTAGAATGATTCTGCATATCCAGAGCCAACTTTGTCTTTATCTCCGAAAGCTGTTCTTCTTTAGCTTTCTTTTCTTCAAGCAGTGAAATTTTCCTAGCAGATATACTTTCAACTGTCATATCTTCCGAAGGCCTATTATCGTCTTTATGATGCATAATAAGTTCTTCATTTTTTATTGCCAAGGTATTTTTCACTTTTATAAGCTCATCATCCAAGGACTTGTTCTTTTGTGCAACAGTTTGAATGTCTGATATCTGATTAAGAATTTTCAACCTTTCATAATCAATTGCTGAAGATTGGCCAACAAAATCATCTATTTCCTGTTTAAGAACTAGTTTTTCTTTTTCCAACGCCGACTTGCGTAGAATCCTATCCTTAACTTTTTCATAAATGGCAGATAGATATGGCACCATATTTTCCTCTTCAACAGAAGACTCTTTCAACCCAATGTTTTTCCATTCCGGGACAAGAGCAAAAATAGATGCTAGATATTTTTCACATTGAGCAATGATATTTTCAAGATTAATGATTTGTCCATCAATATCTCTCAATGAATCATTTTTCTTGTTCCACATTCTAGCCGATTCATTCAGCATTTCAGTGAAGGCAAAAGAATCATCGTTCCACGACTTCTCCCAATTCTCGATATTAAGATACTCGTTTACAGACGACTTCTTCTCCAAGAACTTAGTCTCCGATTCAGAAACAGTTGTCTTAAGCGCCACCAACGCCATTTCTATCTCCTGCAACTCATTTTGTTTTGCAAGCAGCTGTCGCTCAGCGGAAATAAAATTCTCTTCTATAGCCTTCTTGTTCTTCTGAGCCGCCTCTATCTTATTTTTCATCAAAGCCATCTCCTTTAATTTAACATTGAGGGCTTCAATCTCTTCATCATATTTCTTTACAGATTCATTATGTTTATTTATTGTAGAATCTATCCGTTCTAGTTCAAAGATAGGATTGCCGTTACAACGTTGGTTGAGATCATCAAAGAGAATCTGTAATCTGCTCATGTTCGAAGCAATATTTCTACCCAAGACACTAAGTTCCGACTCTATTTTGTTAAGTTCATTTTGTGCCTGTTCAAGCACCGACCTCATCCTATTCCACTCATTACTGAGGCTAGAATACAAAGATGTCACAACATTTTCATCATTGTAAAACAAGACCTTACCACCGCATACGGGGCAAGTCTCACCTTCCTTCATTTTGGTTCTTAAAGTCTTGGCCCAACCTTCCACCATGTTTTTCTGTTTCTGAAATTCAAGGTCATATCTTTCAAAATCAGTTCTGGCTTTATTTAAGGCTATCTTTTTCTCTTCAGCCGACGATATCAGTGCGTCGTGTCTAAGTTTCTCATTTTTAATATTCTGATTGAGGTTTAAATACTGTTCTAAGATTGTCCTTACAGCATTCAGCTGAGATATTCTATCAAGAGTATTCTGTTTTAAGGAATTCTTTTTCTGGTATTCATCAATAAGCCTATCCTGTTCATCAGAGTTAAAATCAGCGAGAAGCGCATCAACGATATTGTCAGCTTCGACCTTATTTTTTCTAATATGTTCTAAATTTTCAAGAGACTCGCCGAGTTTGGCACCAACGTCCTTTTTCCTCTCCTCCTTCATCACCAACTCCATCTCTTTGTTTCTTTTAAAATCCAGAGTCTGCGACATCTCCTTCAGAAGTCCTAGTATCAGATTGACATTTTGATACATCTTCTCCTTATCTCTATGGCTGACAATCCAAGCGCTCAAATCAGACTTTAGGCTTTCCTGTTCTTGTTTTTTAGCCTTCACATTTTGTAAAGAAAATTTAAGAGCCGAAAGCTGATTTGCATCATCTTCAAACTGTCTGTTCAACTTATCTATTTCGGTTTCATCTCGCTGCAACTCATTCAACCGCTCTCTTATCTTTGATGTTGAATAATAATCATCCACAAGCGACTTGTTTTCCATATACTCAGGAGAGTCAATCTTATTTAAGATATTATCATACAACGATTGTGCGTTATCATATTCATCTTTCAGAGCATTATCCTTCTTTATCCAGTTAAGATAATACTCTATCTGTTTCAATAGCAAGTCTCTTTGTAAGCCACCATCTTCCAGCTCCTGTTTCTGCTTTTCCAGAAGTTGCACATCCTCATCCTTCAACACACTATCTTTCACACTATTATATAAAATCTCAGCATTTTTTTTACTTTGGAGCGCTTCATTTTTCCTTTTATTTATAACTTCAGCTATTTTGGAATACACCTCTGTGCCTGTAAGCTTTTCCAATATTTCAGACTGCTCTGCCTTGTCCGACACCAGGAAAGTGTTAAACTCACCCTGAGCGAGCATCACTGAACGGACAAACTGCTCGTAGGTAAGTCCGACCAATTCCTCAATCTTTTTATTAACGGCGCCAATCTTATCCAATATCACGGTTCTCAACTCACCATCAACAACCTCAAGCTTACGTCTGTTTGTGCCGGTATAAGAATTTGATTTTGTTTTATGCACAGACCAAGTCGCAATATAATGGGTATTCTTTACCGAAAAATGCAGTTCAGCCTTACCGTCATATTTTCCATTTCTTAATATGTTATATGGATCTTTGGTTGTTATACCTTTTTCTGTTTGTTCCTTATTCTTAACTTTCTCATAACGAGACACCTTATCATATAATGCCAGAGTGATAGCATCCAGAATTGTTGTCTTGCCGCTACCCGTCGCGCCACATATCAAAAACAATGGCTCCTGCGCCAAGATGCCTTCAGAGAAGACTATTTCCGCATCTTCTATTGAGTTCAGGTTTTGTATTATAAGCTTTTCAATCTTCATAACCAATCACATCATTACTTCATCACACACCTTTTTAAATATCGCTTTCATCTCATCAGGCATCTCCTGATTATATTTCTTTATATAGACAGAGCATCCCAGCTCATAAGGAGATATAGCCTTGAATTCATCCAAAGTCCTTATCACCGAAGAGTTTTCAACATTTTCCAGTTTAGGGAGATAAACCTGCACTCCGCAATATTTAGCTTTTCTACCCTGAAACATATCCATGATTTTAGCGTTCTGCACCTCAGAGACAGGAGTATCAGATTTAACATGAAGTCGCACATACGATTCCACATCCAATATTTCACCGAGCAGCTCTATCACACTCTCCACAGACGACGCATCATCATAAGAATCAGGCTTTGACGGGAAATCGATTATAGGAATCAGCGGATTTATCTCTTTTATTTTAACATTCAGGATATGATTTTCAATATTAACGACCGTTACGGAATGAGGATAATCCTCGTTAAATGTAAGCGCGAAAGGAGAGCCAGAATATCTCATCTTTTCGTTGTTGCCTATATTTTGAGGATGATGAACGTGACCGAAAGCCCAGTAGTCGATATCTGATAAAGAAGAAATTCCAGAAGAGTCAACCGACTCGATGCCGCCCACCATTTTATCTTTATTTTTAAGAGCAGCCTCATTGACCATGAAATGACCTGTTGCCACCACCGAATGGTTTTCTTTATATTGAGAATGCGTTTTGAGATTGTTTTTCAATTCATTATAAAAAGAGAACACACGATTAGAATAAGTGTCGTCCTCATCCAAGGAAGGATAATTGCCAGCGTTTATGAAAGGTACTGCGAGCACCCAACCAACTATTTCGCCATTTCTTCTTATAGGAATCTGCATTTTAGAAGCGTCGTAAGGCAATTCATTTTTCTCATCATTTCTGTAAAAATCCAGATTACCTATCACGGTGACATCAAAGGCTGTCCACAACTCACGGGGAGCCTCCAGTCTAGAAGGCGAATCATGATTTCCGGCCACGACAATTATCTGCAAGTCATCGTCCAGACGAGACAATTCAACAAGTGCATGATAATATAGACGTTGAGACATTACAGTCGGCGTAGCTGAATGAAAGACATCGCCGGAAACCACCAAAGCGTCAGGTTTCTCTTCTTTTATAATATCCTTCAACTGATTAAAGAAATGCTTATGTTCCTCTTCACGGGAGAACTGATACAAAGTCTGCCCTATATGCCAGTCACTAGTATGAATAATCTTCATTTTTTTCAACCTCCTTTATTACAAATACATCTTCAAAGCCAACACCATTTTTATAATATCCAGCAACTCTCAACTCATGACGCTTTTCGTCGTCGAACCAGGAAGCGCGGACAGAGCCTTTCGTTTCATTGACTGACAGTCCTCCGACCACATTCCAGTCAGATACCATGACTTCTGTGGTATCGATTGTAAATAACTGAATGTCAGATTTATCTTGAACTATATAAACTGGATATGGATTAAGTTCTTCATAAAAGAAATCCACCATTTCATTTTGTATTGTATAGAAATTATCATTGAGATTTCTGTTTTCATCCAAATGAAGGGTATGCCCCTCACCATAAAAAGTATGCAGTTCGGAACGTATTCCCAACTCTTTTGCTTTCTGGTCGATATAATAAGAACCGTACATTTCATCGAAGAATACTTTCTGGAATTCGCCCAAAGCACTGAAAGGACAGCCGAAACGATAAGGCAGGACATCATCCTCATCGCCATGGAATGATATTATTGAAGCATTTGAATTCTCAAGTATCTCCAGGTCGAAGACTGAGCCCCACATATTTGCTATCGCCTTTATTTTAAAGTCCTCGGAATAATCATTTCCAGAGTTTTCAATATCACCAAGGTCCTCTGTCATAAACGATGAATATGTCGCTTCCGGACGATTTTCATTACGCATATATGCGAGATTTATTGCAGTGATGCTGCCTGCACTAGCACCTCCAACAAAAAGATTTTCAGGGTCTATACGATAAATGTCTTTTTTTGCCATCAGATATCTCATTGCAGCATGAGCATCCTGGGTGGCTTGGTACGCTGTCCTTTGTATCGCTTTAGAGCTAGGCCTAAATCCCATTCTGTAATTTATTGACGCACAAACATAACCCAAAGACGCAAAATGCGTACACCACTTTTGGTAAGGAACTGTTGCCTTATCACCAATGAAAAAGGCGCCGCCGTGAATGAGCATCAGAAGAGGACGTTTGTCAAGTGTGTCATTCTTTGGAAGATAAATATCCATATCAAGTTCCAGCACCTTTTTCTTCAATGAATTTAAAACACTTGTCTTTATTATTCCAGCAACATCAATAGTGTCGTCAGGAATAGATGACCAGAAACCTTTTACATTTGCATAATTGACATCCGGAATTCTTTCCACATCAAACACTTCGTTTTTATATCTGCCTAGATTAAATCCTTTATATTCATCTGTTTTATATTTGTACATCACAAACTTCTTTTTCTTGGACGATTCAACGAAAGTACCTTCTATTCTTTCATTTTTAAATCGTTTAATATTCAATACAAAAGCAGATGAGTCTGAGAACATCAAATTACATTTATTCTTTTTACAAGTCATTGTAAAAGTTTCGGCACGCATTGTAAGTTCGTTATCGACCAAATATATTCTGCCATTGACTTTGACATCTTCTATAGTGTCTATTTTAACAAAATATGTTTTGCAATCGGTTTGGTTTTCAAAGATATAATCACCTGTATCAAACAATTTATCATAAGATTTGCAAGAAAACATATTAATAGTCACAAAAGCCACCGTCAATACAAATACAAAACGTGAGAGAAAGCATGATTTCATAACTTATTATTTGGCTGTAAAATTAAAAAAAATACTTGAATATATTGTCCAATTTTCTTAATTTCGCAAACTTAAATATTGTTCAATAAAATTATGAAAATGAAGATTAAAAACGTCATTACAGCCGGTATTATTGCAATGACATTGATGTCATGTTCAAGCAATATGCAAGAAGCAGATTATAATGTAATACCGCAACCGAAAGCCATTACCGAAGCCAGCAACAATAATCCATTTGTCATTTCAAAGAAGGTTGTCATCACATATCCAACTTCTCAAGCCGAACTGGCAAAAGAGGCCAATTTCCTCTCCGGATATTTTAATGAGATTTTAGGTTATCCTCTGAAAGTAGAAGCTAGCGACGTTTTCAAAAAAGAAGCTATCAATTTAAGCATTAACCCTAGCCTTTTCACAGAGAATGATTCATACAAAATCAATGTCAGCGAAGACAACATCAACATCAGCGCAAGCGAAGCCTCAAGTCTTTTTTATGCAATTCAGACATTAAGAAAGAGTCTTCCTTTTGATGCAAAAGGAGAAAACATTGCAATGCCAGCCGCTGAGATATACGACTATCCACGTTTTGATTACAGAGGCGCCATGCTCGACGTCAGCCGTCACATTTTCCCTCTCGATTCTGTCAAGGAATATATCGAGGTCTTGGCATTACATAACATGAACAAATTCCACTTACACCTCACAGACGACCAAGGATGGAGAATAGAGATAAAGAAATACCCTGAATTGACAGAAGTAGGCGCATGGCGTTCAGGAACCAAGATTGGCAAGAGCGAGACCTTCGACACCATACGTTACGGCGGATTCTACACACAAGAAGAACTTCGCGAACTCGTACAATATGCAGCAGACCGTCATATAACTATCATACCTGAAATCGACTTGCCAGGACATCAATTGGCAGCATTGGCAACATATCCTGAATTCGGATGTACAGGCGGTCCTTACGAAGTTTGGCGTCAATGGGGAGTTTCAGAAGACGTTATTTGCGCTGGCAACGAAGACGCAATGCGTTTCTTGGAAGACGTATTGGTTGAGGTAATGAACATATTTCCAGGAGAATACATCCATATAGGCGGTGATGAATGTCCTAAGACACGTTGGGAACAATGTCCAAAATGCCAAGCTAAAATAAAAGAATTAGGATTCAAAGACGATGACCACTTCAAAGCAGAGAACTACCTCCAAAGTTATGTCATGAAAAGAATGGAGAAATTCGTTGAAGACCACGGACGTAAAGTCATCGGCTGGGATGAAATATTAGAAGGCGGCCTCGGACCAAATGCGACAGTGATGAGCTGGAGAAGCAGCGACGCCGGCAAAGAAGCAGCACAACTGCATCACGACGTAATCATGACACCTTGCTCACACCTCTACTTCGACTATTACCAGACAGAAGACATCGACAACGAGCCAATCGCAATTGGCGGTTATATTCCTGTAAGCAGAGTTTATGAGTTCGAGCCTATACCTTCAGGATTGACAGAAGAAGAAGCGAAACACATTTTGGGACCACAGGCAAACCTTTGGGTTGAATATATCAAGAATATGAGCACTGTATTTTACAGAGTATTGCCAAGAATGGATGCATTGTCCGAAATACAATGGGTCATGCCAGAACAAAAGAACTACGATAGTTTCCTCAATCGTGCATATAAGATGGTTGAGTTGTACGACCTCAAAGGATGGAACTATGCAAAACACATCTTCGACATTGACGTGAAAATAGTCCCTAACGTTGAAGCCAAATGCATCGACGTGACAATGTCAAAATTCGGCGATGGCGACATTTTATACACTTTAGACGGAACCGACCCATTGACAAATGGAACCAAATATGAAAATGCTCTCAATCTTACAGAAAGTGCAAAACTCAGAGCTATTGTAAAGAGAAAGAATAATGTAGGAAGAGAATTCAGCACTGATATCGACCTCAGTAAGGCATCGATGAAACCTATCACATTGAAAAACCAACCACACGAAAACTACAGATTTGACGGAGCCAACACATTGATTGATGGTTTGTCAGGCGGTAGCAATTACAAGACTGGTCGTTGGATTGCATTCTTCGGCGAAAATGTTGACGCTAAAATCGATTTAGGCGAAGCTCAAGAAATTAGCAATCTTTCTTTCAATTGCAACTTAACAAAAGGCGACTGGATTTTCAACGCCAAGTCTGTTAAGATCTTAGTCTCTGACAATGGCGAGGATTACAAAGAAATCTACAGTCAGGAATTCCCTATCGAGACAGTAAGAGAAGACGGAGTAATGCCATATAACATTGATTTTGAAAAAGTCAAAACACAATACGTAAATGTAATAATTGAGCCGTTCATGTGTCCAGAAGGACATTCCGGCTATGGCTACCCTGCATGGATTTTTGTTGACGAATTAAGCATTAACTAATATGAACGAGATGACAATACGCTTTGCCGAGCCAAGCGAAGCTAGTTTGGTTTTCGACTTTATCAAAAAAATTGCAGAATACGAGAAACTGCTTGATGAAGTCATTTGTGACGAAGCAACTATTTACGATTCTGTCTTTGTAAAGAAAGAAGCTGAGGTCATATTCGTTTGCGAAGACGGCACGCCTGTCGGCTTTGCCTTGTTCTTCCACAACTTCTCCACTTTCATGGGAAAGAAAGGACTTTATCTTGAAGACCTGTTCGTCATCCCCGAGAAAAGAGGCAAAGGATACGGCAAGGCATTATTCCAATATTTGGGAAGATTGGCAAACGAGAGAGGATGCAAACGATTTGAATGGGTCTGCTTGAACTGGAACGAACCATCCATCAGATTTTACAAGTCATTCGGAGCCGTTCCTATGGACGAATGGACTACATTCAGATTGTCCGGCAAAGCATTGAAAGACATATAATTTTTTAGAAAAATATTTTTCAAAATAATGTTTTTCGTAAAGGAAAATTTTGTACTTTTGCACCCGCAAACCTCGGGTAGGTTTAACAGTTAAATTATTATTAACATTTAAAAAATTTAGTTTATGCCAGCAAAAATGAGATTACAAAGACATGGTAAAAAAGGTCAACCTTTTTATCATATTGTAATTGCAGACGCTCGCGCACCACGTGATGGTCGCTTCACAGAAAAAATCGGTACCTACAATCCTGTAGCTCAACCAGCTCAAATCAACATCAACTTTGACAAAGCTTTGGATTGGTTAAACAAAGGT
>JAZUCH010000026.1:0-76217 GCA_045639025.1 Bacteroidales bacterium | reverse complement strand
AAAATAAAGTTAAAGTTATTTAACACAAAATGTCTATTTGTTTTACATCAACTGTCTATTATTTTTACACTGATATTAAAGATGGAATTTTAAATGCTTGATAACTAATAATATCAAATTATGGTATATATTTGGCATGACTAGTTGAAAATTGAAAATTAAATAAAATTTATAAATTGCAGTGAGCTATGAGCTGTGAGCAGTGGGCAAATCCTATGCTCGTAGCTCAAGGCTCAAGGCTCAAAGCTTAAAAAGTATGTTAAAAGTAGAAAATTTAAAAAAGAGTTTCTTCACAGAAGAGATAGAAACCATTGCCTTGAACGGCGTTTCATTTGAAGTTAAAGAAGGTGAGTTTGTAGCTGTCATGGGTCCTTCGGGATGCGGCAAATCCACATTGTTGAACATCTTGGGATTGTTGGATAATCCTACGGGAGGCTCATATTCCTTGCTTGGCCAGGAAGTGGGCGGTCTCAAGGAGAAAGACAGAACCATGTTCCGTAAGGGCAACATCGGCTTTGTGTTCCAGTCGTTTAACCTCATCGATGAGCTGTCGGTCTCAGAGAACGTGGAGCTGCCTCTCATATATATGGGAGTGAAGTCGTCGGAGCGTAAGGAGCGTGTCGCCAAGATATTAGATAAGATGAATATCTCTCACCGAAGCGAGCATTTCCCACAGCAGCTCTCCGGCGGACAGCAGCAACGTGTGGCAATAGCGAGAGCCTTGGTGTCGAACCCTAAGCTCATCCTTGCCGACGAACCTACAGGTAACTTGGATTCTAAGAACGGACAAGACGTGATGAACCTTCTTAAAGAACTCAACCAAGAAGGAACCACCATCATCATGGTGACACACTCACAACACGATGCAGCCTTCGCAACAAGAACCATCTGCCTCTTCGACGGCAAGATAGTGACAGATGTGAAGAACAGACTGTGATGAATTAGGAATTAGGAGTTAGGAATTAGGACTGTTTGTAGAGACGCGTCAATGATTCCAATAAAAATAAACAATATATCGTTGACACGTCTTAAAAATTGAAAATTGAATGAATTTTATAAATTGCAGTGAGCTCTGAGCTGTGAGCAGTGGGAAAATGCTCGTGGCTCAAGGCTCACAGCTCAAATCTTAAAAAAAATGAACACATTAAATTACTCTATTCGCTATCTGCTGAAGAACAGAGGTAACTCGGCGACACGTATTATTTCTTTGTCGTTAGGCTTGATAGTGGCTCTTGTTATCATTTCTTTTGTGGGACTGAAGCTGTCGTATAACAGTTTTTTCCCAGATAAAGAGAGGATATATCAGGTATGGAATATCTCGCCTCAGTTCGGCTTGAATGGGGTTAACAATTACATGGTTATGCCACTCGCACCTAATATGGCAAACGACATTCCTCAGATTGAGGCTGCAACGCATTATGTCGATAATCTACTTCAGATAAATCATAATGGAGATAATATTGATGTGTCAATGTTGAATGTTAACCAGGATTTCTTTGAAGTTCTTGACTTCGGCATGATTAGCGGTGACGCTCGTCGTGTGTTGTCGGAAGAGGGTAGGGCAGCTAATGAAGTACTCATCTCTAAGAGACTGTCTGACATATTATTTGGAAAAGAAGATCCTCTTGGAAAGATGATAGAAACGACGCATGAAAACAAATATGTCGTTGGCGGTGTGTTTAAAACGCCTCCAGTAAATAACACCATCGGTCAGTTTGATATGCTTTGTTTTATCGATTATCGTAACGGAGATTATAACTGGACAGGTTCCGACCGTTATCCTACATATTTCAAATTGCGTGAAGGATGTGATATAGCTGAAGTTGAGGCTCAGATGGATGAGTTCGTAAAACGTTATCCTGACTACAAATACTATGTTGATAAATGGCAGATTAGTTTCAGTTTCATTCCTATAGATAAAAGTATGTTTTTTAAAACTAATATAAAACAGACTTCTATCTTGCTGGGAACGATAGGTTTTGTTGCAATGCTGATAGCGTGTCTTAATTATGTTTTGCTCACGATTTCGTCATTGTCTCAAAGAAGTAAGACAATAGCGATGCTGAGATGTAATGGCGCAAAAAGAAACGATATATTTAACATGTTGATTTTTGAGACATTGCTGATTTTATTCGTTGCGATATTATTGTCTATTTTGATAATAATGTGTTTAAGCAAAGAAATATCAGAGATGTTTTTTGATGTGAAAGTGCTGTTTGCATTGGAAAGGATTTGGATTCCTGCTGTGGTGTGTGTCGTTGCGTTTCTTGTGGCTGGTTTGATTCCTGCTGTAATATTTTCATCGGTAAAGTTGCATTATGCTTTTCGTGGTGGTTTTGAGAATCGTAAATGGTGGAAGAAGACGCTCCTTTTTGTGCAGATTTCTTGTACAACAGCTATAGTGATTTTTCTTGGCACTACGATGCGCCAGTCTGAATATGTCTTGACAGCAGATCATGGCTATAAATATGATAAGATTATGACCGTCTGTATTCCTGGGACAACGACGACGCAGCTTACGATACGCGATGAACTTTTGAAGCAGACATGCGTGGAAGATGTCGGTATTTCGTTAGGTTATCCTGTCTGGGGTTATTCTGGCAATCCAATCTATGACTCTCAGTGGAATCTGCTTTTCTCATGCCGCTGGGAGATAGCCGATGAGCATTATATTCCGACGATGCAGATGAAAATCGTTGAAGGCCGTAATTATACAGCTACTGATGCTCCGAATAAGGTGCTCGTCAATGAGGCGTTTGTTGAATATCATGGTTTTACTGATAGTCCTATAGGCAAGGTCTTTTATAAAGGTGACAACGGCACATACGAAATAGTTGGAGTTGTCGCTGATTATCAGATGGGAGGCGGATGGGTGCAGCCTATAGTGATACATCCATTCCATGCTTATCTTGACGAGAACAGAGTCAATACATTTCAGTTTAATATCAGGATGACTGATTTTTCAGCTGAAAATATTAAGACAATAAAAAATATAATTGATGAATTTTACACTTCAGCTTGGCAATATAGTTTCGTAACATTCAATGAAAGAATGAAAGATAACTATTATCAGTTCCGTCATTTGCGTAATGTAGTTCTGATTGCAGCTCTGGTGACATTGATAATCTCGTTGATTGGACTGATTGGATATTTGGGTAATGAGATGCAGTCGAGGAGGAGAGAAATAGCGATTCGTAAGGTCTGTGGCGCTACGGTGTCTGAAGTGATTAAAAAACTGAGTTTGAATATTTCTTTGGTAGTGTTGCCTGCAATAACAATAGGCGTTGTTGCGGCTGTTATAGGAGGACGTTATTATCTTGAAATGATAGGAACAAATTCTAATTTAGTCACATCATTATCATTTTGGATTTTCCTCGAAGGTGTGATGTTAGTGTGCTTCATTATCTATACAGTAAATATTTTGTGTTTTTGGAAAGCAGCAAACGAAAACCCGGTGGAGGTATTGTAGAGACGTTTCAATGATTCCAATAAAAATAAACACACATTGACACGTCTCATGAATTGAAAATTGAAAACGGAAAATTGAAAATTAAAAATTAAATAAATTTATAAATTGCAGTGGGCAATGTGCTGTGAGCAGTGGGCAAATCCAAGGCTCGTAGCTCAAGGCTCGTAGCTCAAAGCTAAAATTTAAAAAATGAAAATAGCATTAAAAAACTTCTTGATGACATTGAAACGTTATAAGATGGCGTCGTTTCTGAACATCGCTGGTCTGACCATCGCTTTCGCGGCGTTTTATGTCATAGCCTCGCAGGTTGTTTATTCTCTGACGTATAACCATTCTCTCAAGGATTCTAATCGCACTTATTACGTGGCAGCTCTGCAGAAATGGAACGACGAGTGGAGCCTGAATTGTCCTAATCCTTTATGCTATGAGGTGGCAGACATCATGCCAGAGGTGGAAGCTATGGCATCGATTAAGCCTTATTATTTCCCTGATAAGGTATATGCCAAGGTGAACGGACATGATTTCGAGAAGTTTCCTTACGGCATAACAAATTGTAATTTTTCAATAACGGATGTCTTTGACTTTAAGATATTGTCAGGTAATATACAAGACTTCAATGTGCCTAATGCTGTCATCATCTCTGAATCTGCTGCCAAGATGATGAATGTGGAAGTAGGCTCGCTGATTTATACCGAAGGCGGTGAGAGGATGGATAGCGGAATACCTGAGAATTCTTTTTCGGTAGTGGCAATCTTCGAAGATTTTGACGACAACACTTCTCTCTCTTCTCGTCCCATCTTTTTAAATGATGAACGTAAGGATGGAATGACCAACAACAACTGGAACTATCGTGTCATTGTCCGTCTTAGCGATGAGTCGTCTGAAGAGAAGTTTGTGGATTTGTGGCAAAAGAGATATGCCGAATGGTACTTCGAACAGACACGTGAATATGTAAAACGTTTTGGCACTGATGAAGAGAAGGCTTCTTTAGAAGAAATGCTAAACAAAGAGATAGATGAAAGTGGATACGTCGTAGATGAAATGATGAAAGTTCCGATACGTCTTGTTCCTTTCGATGAATTATATTTCGAGACAGAGTTTAGTGGCAACAGCATGTCGCAGACTTTAGTGATGATAGCCATCGCCCTTGTAATCGTGATTGTCGCTTTCATCAACTTCGTCAATTTCTTCATGGCTCTCGTGCCAATGCGAATGAAGGCTGTCAACATCTGCAAGGTGTATGGAGCCGACCAAAGAACACTGCGCTGGAACTTCATCTTCGAAGCTATTGGTCTTGTGCTGATAGCGTTGCTGCTGGCGTTGTATTTAGTATTCGCAATACAAGACACTTTTATCTCTAATTATGTGACATGCTCTTTGGAGTTGAGCGACAATATGCTGACGATAATAATAGTATCGTTGATAGCATTGACGATAGCTGTTGTGTCAGCCGTTTATCCAGCTTTTTATATCACGAAGTTCAATGCGTCATTGGCAGTCAAAGGCGGATTCGCTTATTCTAAATCAGGAAGATACCTCCGTTCGGGACTTGTCTCTATTCAATATGTTGTCTCCATGATTTTGATTATCGTCACGGCAGTTTTCTTTCTTCAATATCGTTATATGATAAGGTATGACCTTGGCGTGGATAAGGAAAACGTATATTCATTCTCAGCAGACATACCGGCTCATCAAGGGGAGACATTTATCCAGAAGTTGGAATCTCATTCTCAGATTAAGGAAGTGACGGCTTCGTTGAGTTCTTTCTTCGGAAGTTATTCCAGCATCAACGGACGTATTTTAGGTGAGGACGTTTATCTTATTAACGTATGGTATGTACGCCATAACCTCCCTGAATTTTTTAGGATACCTATAATTCATGGAGAAGGACTGAGAAACATAAATGATGTGTTGATAAATTCTTATGTGAACAAAGGCGTTGGCTTGAAATTAGGTGACTTCATTGACGAAGGCTGTGAGGTGAAGGGAATTATTGATAATATTTACAATCTCTCATTGAAAGACGGTCATGTAAATTCAGCATACTATTGTTCTGATAATTATAATAATTTCTATTTCCGTACGCATGAAAATTCTGATATTGAAGCTATATGCGATTATGTGAAGAAATGTGTCAAAGAAGTTGCGCCTAATGCGTATGAGCCTGACGTACAGATTCTCGACGAAAACATAAAATGTATATATGGTGATGTCAAGAAGCAGATTGTTCTCATCGGCATCTTTGCTCTGATAGCTATAGTCATCTCGCTTATGGGAATATTCGGTATTGTTCTCTTTGAGACACAGCATCGTCGTCGTGAGATAGGAATACGTAAAGTCTATGGAGCGACAACTGAAAATCTTATCATTATGCTTGTCAGAAGATATGCTGTGATAGTAGTAATGTGTTTCGTTGTGGCAGCGCCAGTTGCGTACTATATCACCTCTCGATGGTTAGAGCAGTTTGTCAACAGAATCACCATGCCGTTATGGGTTTATCCTGTCGTGCTTTTGCTTATAATGACAATCACAGTTCTGATAGTGTCGTTACGCTCCTGGAAAGCAGCGAACGAAAACCCAGTGGAGGTATTGTAGAGACGCGTCAATGATTCCAATAAAAATAAACACACATTGACACGTCTCTTGTTAATTGAAAATTGAAAACGGAAAATTGAAAATAAATCTCACGTAAAGACGCACGGCCGTGCGTCTCTACCCGAGAGGAAAACAAAAATGAATTATTAACCTAGGACAAAGTCTGTTGTCTGTTGACTGTTGTCCGTTGACATTAATAGAAAACGTTAAAATCTTTTATGAATTTTTCTCTTGAAAGATTAAATATTCTTTTTAACTTTGAAAATTGATATAATAAACAAAACTGATGAGAATTAGACTATTTATAACAACTATATTATCGTTCATCATTAATATTATGATGGCGCAATCTCCGTTGAGCATAGACGATTATAAACAAATAGGGGAGAGTCAGTACGTCATTGTATATGAAATGTCTTATGTCAATGATACAAGCAAGCTTGATAAGATATATCATGATGAGATAATCTTGGAGATAGGCAGTGAATTGTCAAAATCATATAGTTACAAAACTTACAGATACGACTCTACTTATACCGATTCTAATAGAAAGGGTGCTCATAACTATCCGAGTCCTAAGTCAAGTGCATTTCCTGTTGATGTCGTCAAGAAATATAAAGACAAGAAAATGACCATCTACCAAAGGACTCCGAGCGACGGACCTATATTCGAGTATGAAGAGAATATGAATCTCTTTGACTGGAAATTAACATCCGAGATGAAAGAGATACTTGGTTTTGCATGCATAAAGGCTACATGTGATTTTCGCGGACGTAACTGGGCTGCATGGTTTACGATGGATATCCCTCTTCAAGACGGTCCTTGGAAATTCAATGGACTTCCTGGCTTAATAATGAGAGTTGAAAGCGAAAAAGGCGATTATGTCTTTGAATGTATAAGAATTAAAAATGAAAAAAGACAAATCTTGTTATATGATTACTTATACGATAAATCAACTTACGATGAAGTCTCTGCTTTTTTGATAGAATGTCATAATGATTTCAACGCATACATCAGAAGGATAGATCCAAAAGGAGGATGGAGTATCGCTAAAAGAGATGAAGTCACTGGAAAAGTGACATTTCGTGAAGTGGGGCAAAATGAGATTGTGCCAAAACCATATAATCCGATAGAAATGTAAATCGTCGTGATATGTAGATATATGTGACTTTAAAAGCATTGATATGAAAAGATTGTTATTTGTAATGCTGCTATTTATTTCATTGTGTGATATTTCTGCTCAGACTACAATCTCAGGAAATGTCAGAAATGAAAAAGGTGAGAATGTCTTCAATGTTGTAGTGGTGATAAAAAACATCAACGATAATCTTATTGTTGGATATTCTTCAACAGATGGGAACGGATTGTTCAGCATCACTTATGATAGCAATGATTCTCTTCTTGCATTAAATGTTCAAGGCTTCAACATAAAAAAGGAGATATGTAAAATAGAGAATAAATCTCAGCATATAGATATTGTTATCAAAGAAGAACCGATTGTTTTGCAGGAGGTTAGCGTAAAGTCAGAGAAGGTTTGGGAGAATAACGACACTATCTCATATCTCGCTGATGCTTTCCGTGATACTACTGATATCGTCATTGCTGATGTCTTGAAAAAGATGCCTGGCATTGAAGTGAAAGATGACGGAAAGATTGAATATAAAGGCAAGGCAATTTCCAAATTCTATATCGAGGATATGGATATGCTTCAAGGTCGTTATAATATCGCTACTAATAATATACCTGCTTCCGATGTTCATCTTGTTCAGGTAATGGAGAATCATCAAGAGGTCAAAGCATTGAAAAACATCGATTTCACAGATGCTGTTGCCTTGAATATTAAACTTAAAGCTGAAGCAAAAGGAACTTTGGTGCTGATGAATGAATTAGGTGTAGGTTACGACGAGGATATGTTATGGGATGTCAACATCGCTGGTATGCGCTTCGGAAAAAAGATGCAGTTCATCTCTACAATTCAGACAAATAACAACGGTTCCAATTTATCAAACAAAAGCAATGGCGGTTCAGGTAAATTCGCTTCAACGATAAAACCTTCTGTCCCGAATATAGGCGATTCAAGGACGACTTTCAACGATTCATACGGATTGACTTTTAACTCATTGCAAAAACTAAACAATGATGCGGAATTGTCGTTGAATATCTTGGGTGGTTTCGATAAAAACAGAAAATCATCGTTTGCGCGTACTTCGTATCTCGTTCCTGAAATCGATAGCATCAATATTTATGAGACAATGAATTACGGAGAAAAATCTTATTCCTTAGAAACAGATATTAATTATAATCTCAATACGAAATTGGATTATTTAAAGATAAATTTCAATGTCTTGGGTAACGATATACTCAATTCTTCAGATATAGAATCTTCTTCTTTGATAAGACAAAAAGAAGATTATCAGAATCTTACTGCGAAAGCATATATACGTTGGATTAGAAAAAGCAGGACAGACAATGAAAAAGGAATCGAGATAAATTCAAGAAACACATATAATATATTGCCATATTATTCAGATGTGTCGCCAGGTTCTTTCCCAGAAGAATTAAATAATGGAATCAATTACGATATGACTAAGCAAAATGTTGATTTTACGTCATTTAAAAGCAATAACACGTTTAGATTCCTTACGCTTTTCGTCATAAAAAGAATCTCTATACATCCTTATGCAATTGTCAATGTTGAAAGACAGACCTTGAATAGTTCTATTTTATGTTTTAATGATAATCAGAACGTTACAGATTATAATGATAATTTTAACAATGATTTGGTTTGGCTTAAGACAGAAGGTAATATAGGATTTAGGTTCGATTATAGGAAACGTAGGTTTACATCAGAATTGACTCTTCCTGTTCAAATTCGTCATATTGATTTAGACGACAACATCAACGAAAATTCTAAGGCGGAAACCAAAGTTCTGTTTCAACCAGATGTGAATCTGAAATATAAGCTGAACAATAGTTTGGATGTTTCAGCGACAAGTCGTGTCTATAATACGACGCCAACTTTAAACACACAATATTCTTCTTATATCTTAAGGAATTACAGGACTTTGACGCGTTACGACAGTAATCTCTCCGATACGAAAGGCAATACTTCATCATTAAAATTGTCATTTAATGATGTGATGAATTTTATCTTCGGTGACATTTCCATGAATTATAATTATCAAGTCAATGAAGTGATGTATTCGCAGACATTTGAAGATAATTATATAATAATCAATACTATTGATAAAAGAAGTTATGGCGACTATCTGTCGTTCTCTCTTTATCTCGGAAAAGGCTTTAACTGGAAAAGATTGAATATCAATGGTAAATGTTCATACGGATTCGGTAAGTCTCCGCAGTTGGTTCAAGATAATATTGCGACATATAATAACCAAGGATGGAATGCAAATGTAACAGCGTCAATGAATATCACTAATGCTGTCATCTTCTCCAACAAGTTCAGCTGGAGCGACATGAAATCATCTATAGAAGGTCAAACGGAGCCAAATGACAATATCCTGAGTTTTGTTGAAAACGCAAATATCGACTTTGTGCTGCCATTCGGATTTGTGTTTGGAAGCAGTTTTGAATATTATTTCACTTCCGATAATTACGGCAAACAACATTTCATGCTATGGGATTGCAATCTGTCTTATACATATAAGAATCTGAAGTTCAATATGGAATGTAACAATATACTAAATACAGAATCATTTGTATATTCATACTTTACTGATATTTACAATTTTTATTCGTCCTATCATATTTGTCCGAGAAGTGTAATGTTGAAAGTGAAATTTGAAATTTGAAAATTAAATAATCTGGTTTAAGGTTTAATGCTTAAGGTTTAAGGAAATAGAATCAATTAAACTTAAAAACTACTTTAAACTAAACCTTAAACTTTAAACTAAAAAGATTATATTTGCATATAAATATTGTTTATTATGAAATTCAGATTGTTGATAATTATGATAATTTGTTGGCTGGTATCATGCGGAAATGGCAGCACAAAAGAAACTGATAAAATAGTTGACCATATTGATGGTGTCATTGAAAATAATGATTATACCATTATTTATTTTGGAGCACATTGGTGCGGTCCGTGCATATCTGGTTTTAAAAATAAAATGATAGACATAATTGATGAGAACTACGATAATGTTGAAACCGTAGTCATATTCTTTGACTCAGGAAATGTCATTCAAAATAATGAAACTATCATGAAATACTCTCCGATCTTGTTGCAGTCGCTGTCAGGTGTTGATAAGACAAGAGTTAACGGGATTTTAAAGAAATTATTCAAAAATCCAGAAAGAATTAATTATATGCCAGTGATGATTTTATGCGATAAGGAAAAGAATATCATCAACTATGATGCTGATAGCAAGCGTTACAGACAATTCGGTAAAAATTATATAGATGAGATTTTGAAATCTGAATAAATATATTCTGGAAAAAATGTATTTTTGCTTTAAATATTCCTCTTATGTCCAAAAAAGGTAAACTCCTCATCGTTGATGATAACACTAATATCTTGTCGGCTGTCAAGATGCTGACGGAGAACTATTTCGAGAAAGTGATAACTCTCGATTCTCCTAAGTCGCTCGTATCTACAATACAGACAGAATCGCCTGACGTGATTCTCCTCGACATGAATTTCCACGCTGGAATAAATACTGGCAACGAAGGTATCTTTTGGCTTAATGAGGTGAATAATAAATTCCCAAAAATCAAAGTCGTTCTCTTCACTGCTTACGCTGACATCGACCTCGCAGTGCGTGCCATGAAAGACGGCGCCTACGACTTCATAGTGAAGCCTTGGAATAACGAGAAACTTATTGAGACTCTGCTCAATGCTTATAACGAAGGTCGTGGGAAAAAGAAACCTTCTAAACATAACGACACTGCCAATGAATCTCCTATGTTCTGGGGCAACTCTCCGGAGATGCTGCGTATCAAAAATATCGTTGAGCGTGTGTCTGCCACCGACGCTAATATCATGATTACTGGCGAGAACGGTACTGGTAAGGAGGTGCTGGCTCGTGAGATTCACCGACTTTCTTCTCGTCGTAACAATGAGATGATTTCTCTCGACATGGGCGCGATACCAGAGACGCTCTTCGAAAGCGAGCTCTTCGGTCATAAGAAAGGCGCATTCACCGACGCTCATTCTGATAGGATGGGAAAGATGGAAGCTGCCAACAACTCGACGCTCTTCATGGATGAGATAGGTAATATGCCGCTGCATCTTCAGGCTAAATTGCTCACAGCTCTTCAAAACAGAAACATCACTCGTCTCGGAACGAATAGCCCGATAAACATCGACATACGTCTCATAACGGCAACGAATCGTAATCTGTTTGAGATGTCAGAGAAAGCGGAGTTTCGTCAGGATTTGCTCTTTAGAATCAATACGATACATATCAATATTCCGCCATTGCGTAACAGAAAAGAGGATATTATTCCTCTTGCGGAGATGTTCCTGAAACGTTATTCTGAAAAATATAAAAAGGATAATATAAGTATTTCAAAATCAGCAGAGGACAGACTGATGAATCATCGTTGGGATGGCAATATCCGCGAACTTCAGCATACTATTGAAAAAGCCGTCATCATGTGCGATGATAACGTCATAAATCCTGAACATCTCGGTCTTTATCAATCTGTATCATCATCGTCGTATGACAATGGTTCCACTCTTGAAGATGTCGAACGCAGAACGATAGCGGAAGCTATAAACTCCAACAACGGCAATCTCTCGCTCGTAGCGCAGAAACTCGGCATCACTCGTCAGACTCTTTATAATAAGATAAAACGTTATGGTCTATGAAAAATAGTCTGATTTCATACCGCCGTATAATATTAAATATCATATTCTTGATATTGATGAGTGCAGCAACATGCTTATGTGTGACATATAAGAAATTCGCCTTGTTGCTCGTCTGTATCCCTTTATTAATATTATCAATAGTAAAATTAGTCTCGGTTTATAATGGTATAATCAATCGTCTTTCTTTTATCATCAAAGCTGTGAAGAATGACGATTATTCTTTTCGTTTTTCTGAAAATCCTGACAGCACGGAAAATTCTTTCGTGAATCATTCGCTCAACCAAATCAAAGAGGTGATGGACGAGAAGAAACGTCTCATGCGTGAAGATGACAAGAACTTCGAGCTGATAATGGAATGTGCCAATATCGGCATCATGCTTCTGATGAAGAACGGAACAGTGATGCATGCCAACTCTAAGGCCTTGGCATTCTTTTCTTTGCCGAGGATAAGTCATATTGAACATCTGCGAGCTCAGTCGGATGAACTTGTTGATATTTTAAATGACATTAAGCCATCAGAACAAAAGAGCCTGCGTTATTCTACTGAGATGGGTGACGTCAATCTGTTTTTAAGCTGCGCTGAGATTAAATATAAGGAAAAGGATATTAGAGTCGTGACTATAGGAAATATCAACAAAGAACTTGATAATCAAGAGGCAGAGTCGTGGGAGAAACTGACGCGCATTCTCACTCACGAGATTATGAATTCGTTAGCTCCTATAACTTCGATAAGCAACACCTTGATTGATAATATTGAAAATCCTGATAGAGTAGGAGAGGGACTTGAGATAATTCACAGCACAAGCGAGCGTCTCATGAAATTCGTCAACTCATTCCGTCAGGTGACGCGCGTGCCAATGCCGCAGAAGTCGCCTTTCCATATTAAAGAATTGATTTCAGATGTCTTGGCTATTGCCAATCTTGGTGATATAAATGTTATAGTTAACATAAACCCTGAAGATACAATGCTTTATGCCGATAGGACACAATTGGCGCAAGTAATGCTTAATCTTTTGAAAAACGCTGTTGAGTCATGCGAGGCTAACGAGAAACAAAAGGATTATGTCATTGAGATACAGTCGCAGATAGATTCTGATGAGCGAATAAGAATAGAGGTCTCAAATAATGCAGGACGAATACCTGACGAGGTGGCAGAAAATATCTTCACTCCGTTTTTCACTACCAAACAAGATGGCTCCGGCATCGGATTGGCTATATCACGTCAAATCATACGACTTCATGGAGGCTCTTTGCATCTCTCCAAAAACACTGAAGAAAAAGTGACGTTCATGATAGTTTTGGAATGATTGTCTATTCCTTCCGTCATGCTTTTCATTCGTTTTTCAACATCCAATCTATTACGTTAAGTTTTCGTATTCCGTCATAAACAGGATTGAAATCAACATCTGTTGTCAATAAATATTTTGGCGTAGAGTCTTTTATGGCTTTGAGTGATGCTAACTCTCGTTCTAAAGTTTCAGGGTTTTCTGTGGTCCATGCTACTTGGTAGTATGATGTGTAGTCGTTGTAATCTACCGCAACGAAATCTACTTCCATATTAAGACGTTTTCCAATGAAGACTTCTTTGTTATGGCGAAGCAATTCGAGATATACCATGTTTTCCAACCAATGCGAACGGTCTTTCAATACAGCTTTCTTCAATCTCACCTTAGCAAAACATGGGTCAACGACATAGTACTTGTTCAATGTCTGCAACAATCCTTTGCCTTTAATCTCAAATCTAGGAACTTTATATATCAGATAAGCTTCGCATAAAGCATCAAGATATTTTGCAACGGTCTCTTTGTCAACAACAGTTCCGTTTGAACGCAATGTGTCAGATATAGAACGTGGTGAGACGTAAGAGCCAACAGAGTCGAAGATGAAATCAACAATCTTGTTGAAGTCGTGTTTGTTTGTTATGTTAAGTCTTTGAAATATATCTTTTTCAATTATAGTTTTTAATATGCTTTGAGCAAATAAGTCTGCTTGCTTTTCATTTATGCTCAGTTGTTTGATATATTCGGGCATACCTCCGAAGTGTATGAAATTCGCCAAAATTTCATTTTTTGATAAGTTTGGCGAATTTGATATTATAAAGTTGTAATATTCAGTAAATTGCAGCGGTAAAAGGTTGATTTCAACATAACGTCCAGTGAGCAATGTCGCCAATTCTCCGGAAAGCATATAAGCATTAGAGCCTGTAATATAAACATCAACATTGGACTTTATATAAAGGCTGTCTATAAGTCTTTGAAAATCTTTTACATTCTGGATTTCATCTAAAAAGATATAATTGGTTTTGTCTGCTACCAATCGCTCCTTGATATGAGTATGAATTTGGAATATATCTCCAATTGATAAAGTGTCAAGGTCTTCAAAATTATAAAATTGGATTTGCTTGGCATCAACGCCATTGCTAATAAGTTCTTCAGAAAACATCATCAATAATGTTGATTTGCCACAGCGACGAACTCCAGATATTACTTTTATAATGTTCTGGTCTTTCAAATCACGAAGCTGTTCCATATATTGCTTTCGCTCTATAAAATTATGATGTTGCATACCAATTAATCTCCTTTTAATAATTCCTCTAATGCTTTATGTAATTCAAATCTCCTTCGCTTTCGTCCAAAGCTTTGTTGCAGCTTTGGACAGATATTGTTCTAATTGTGATAAACTAAGCATAATTATAAATATGTCGCAAATTTACAAAAATTACTAGTAATTAAAAATATATACAATTAAATTGTAAATCTTATTTATGCTTTGATACACATGGTGTTGACGGCTCCGGCATCGGATTGGCTATATCACGTCAAATAATACGACTTCATGGAGGCTCTTTGCATCTCTCTAAAAACACTGAAGAAAAAGTGACGTTCATGATAGTTTTGGAATGATTTTTCATAAATTTGCATTTAAATAAATTCTCTTATGAAATACGAACAACTAAATAGAAAAGGATGGATTATAGCATTGATATTTATAATCTTATCTGGTCTGTTTATTCAGTGGTCGTATATGAACGAATTCCCTTCTTTCATTCATGCTTGGTCGCAGACCGACAGATATGCTATCGCTTTGGGTTTCGTTAATAATGATTTGGATTTTTTCCATCCCGAGACTTTCATCTATAACAAACAATTTCCTCACCAATGGAGTGTGCCTCATGAAACGACAATCACCTCAGTCGATTTCCCTATACTTGAATATGTCGTAGCTATCATAATGAAAATCAGTGGTGATACATCTCCATGGATTTTTAGGATGTGCTCACTGATAGTCGCATTCATCGGAATGTTTTTCTTATATAAATTAACATTCATAATAACCAAAGACTGGATTAAATCTGTATTTGTCGTAGCAGTAGCTATGACCTCTCCAATATATGCTTATTATTACAATGGTTTTATTCCTAGTATTCCAGCATTGACATTTATGATAATAGCATTTTATTATTATCTTAAATATCTGAATGACAATGAAAAGAAGTTGTTTATAATAACAATTGTATTTTGTACGCTTTCGGTTTTGGTCAGAACTTCCTTTGCTGTCGCCTATGTCGCATTGCTTGGTTTTGAGTTCTTAAGAATATTAAAGAAAGAGACATCGTTTGTTAACAAAATACTTCCAGTGTTAATTTCCTTTATGATAATTTTGCTGTATTATCTGTGGAACAAGCATCTCGCTGTGGAAAACGGAACTTTATTTTTAGGAGAATTGATTCCCGCAAAGAATTGGGATGATTTCGTTTATAGATTTACGAAGACTAAAAACAATTGGCTGTATCATTATTTTACAAATGTCCATTATTGGATTTTTGCTTTTGTTATTTTAACTTCGCTTTCTTTTTACATATATAATTCTTTTAGAAAAAAGAACGATGATGTGTCTGTACAAAAAACTGCAACTCTCTCATTATGGTGGCTTTGCGGAATTATGCTACTCGGCAATATCATTTTCTTTATCGCCATGATTAAGCAATTTCAGAATCATGATTATTATTTCATTGATTCGTTTTTCCTTCCGATATTATTGTTGCTTATATTGTTGCTTAACAAATTGCCAGAGATATCAAATTATATACAAGGAATTCTTGCTGTATTGGTAACGGCATTCTTAATATTTTTTATGTTAAAAGATGTTAAGGAAATGCAGGTGAAAAGAAGAGCGATATGGCGTGGACCAGATTCAGAAAGAACGATAAAGAATTATCAAGGTTCTGAGCAATATTTGGATTCATTGAATATATCTAAAGATGCTAAGATATTGACGCTCTATGCTTATCCTCAAAATGCTGCTTTCATTATGATGAACAGGAAAGGCTATACTGCGATGTTTGACAAACATGATATGGTAAAGAATGGACTCACTTTCGATTATGATTATCTTATCATAGAAAATGAAATCCTTAAAAAGAAACTTAAAGAAGATAAAGAATTTCTTTCCGACTTAAGATATTATTCAGATAACGGCAAGATTACGCTTTTTGTTAAAAATGAATAATATTAACGTTCATTTCTTACTTCAAAATTCTTTATCTCGCTTTTGAAATCACCGGTTTTTTCTAATGGAAATACCAATGTCCTGACATAATACATTTTGCTTTTTCCTTCGTTATGAAACAGCGTCTGTTTGTCGAGTGTCTCTTTTAATTCTCCATTAATATAAAGGTATGTCGCTTCTTTATCACCGCAAATCGTGATATGTGATTTTTCGTTAGGATAAAACTTGAAGTTGAACGTGTTGAGATAAGAATCTCTTGCAAAGCCTAGTTTTCCTTCGATAGGGTCGGAGAGGTAGAAGACTGCATCTCTTGATTCAAATAATATTGTGCCTTTCTCTTCTTCTTGATAATCAATGTCGAAAGAAACACTATATTCAAATCCTATCTCTCTTATTCCTGTTTCTTTTGCTATGTTTTTATTTGGTTTTAACAAATCAATCTTTATCAATGATTTAGCTTCGCCATCAAAACGACCTGCTATGTTCAGTCCCGGAGCGTCGCTGATATTCAGTCGTTTCTTATTAAATTCGTCGTAAGGCGTTTTTGTGTCAGTTCCGCTCCACATCTTTGTCGCCATAGTCTGCATCGCTGGGAATACGCGATAATGTATGTCTTTGATACTTATTCCGTTGCCTGCGTGGTCGTTCCAAACAGCAAAAGAACCACCTTTTATCTGTGGATGTTTTTCTTCAAACTTCTGATTTCCTATCTGTGCAGGCGTCCAGTTGTTGTAAAGATATTCGCAGTTGAGGTAATCGTAATAATATCCTGCTGCTGGAACTATATATGTCAATCCATCAGAAATGCTTAACAAATCATAACCTAAGTCCATCATTTCCTTTGGGTTGGCGTATCCGTTATACCAAGCGTACATCAGAACGTTATCGACTTTCACTGGAGTTACGCCCTCAGCATGAGTCAGAGCTCCCCACACGCAAGCCTGCTTTCCGTATTTCTCAGCTTCGCGGATGCAATGGTCTGTGAAGTGTCTGAACTTCTCTACCACGAGGCTGTCTTTATTGGAATATTCGTCTGTGCCAACATGAAAGCGCGGACCTCTGAACACCGGTTCGTCACCTCCTAAATATTCCATAAAAAGAGAATCGACGAAGTTATAAGTCTCTTCCTTGAAAAGGTCTAGATGGTCTTTGCCATAATCCTCGCTGCCGAGTTCGGGACGATAATGAACGAATGCCAAAGAATGAGCTGGTACGTCAAATTCTGGAATTATCTCGACTCCTAATCTTTCTGCATGTTTCTGCAATTCAATGAATTCTTCTTTGGTATAATAACCATCGCGAGAGGCGAGTCCTGGAAAATAGTCGCTCTCCAATCTGAAGCCGGATGGTGTCTTATCCCAGTCGTTATTGAAATATTGCTTGAAACCATTGTCGTTGAGATGAATGTGGAAAGTGTTCATCTTATAATATGCCATGAAATCGATATATTCATGTAAAAAACTGATTGGTATGAATTTACGTCCGCAGTCGAGCATAAAGCTGCGCATCTCGTAATCGGGATTATCTCTTATAAAGCCTTTAGGTAATGAACGCTCATTCTGTTCCGCTATTTGCAGAATGGTACGCGTTGCCCAGATGGCAGCGCGACGTGAATTGGCTTTAATCTCTATTTTATCGTTTATGCATATTTCGTATTCTTCGTATTTTAAGTTGTTGTTTTTGTTTATGTTGAAAACAATATCGCCTTCTGATGATTTGCCGTCACTTGTTTTGAGCTTTATTCCAAACATCTTTTCAAAATCGCAAGAAAACAAATGTGCTATTTCTGCAAATTCTTGATTGTCTTTAGGAAAGATAATCTTGGTTTTAGAAGTTATTTGGAATACACCAGAATTTCCTTCCCAATGTTTTAACTCAGGAATCACGAATGGTTTTTCATTTTTTCTCGTTTGAGCAAAAAATGATGTTGAGAAGATAAAACATATAATGATAAAAATTGTTAACTTTTTCATAAACATATAAGAAGTTTAATTTATTGATATGCAAAAGTATGAATATTTGTTATGGAAAACATCGTTTTACTAAGTAATTATTTATAAATTTGCATAGAAATTATTTTTTTTGAAAATTCAAGATTTAACTTATGTTGATACAATTATTATTTGTCCTTATCTGTATAATAGTAGGAGCCCGTATTGGAGGTGTCGGATTAGGTGTTATGGGCGGACTTGGAGTCGCTATTTTGACTTTTGTCTTTGGTTTGGAACCGACAACGCCACCTATTGATGTCATGCTTATGATAGCTGCTGTCATCTCAGCGGCTGGTGCTATGCAGGCTGCCGGCGGCCTCGACTTCCTCGTTAAGGTTGCTGAGAAAATATTAAGACGTCATCCTCAATATGTCACATTAC
This sequence comes from Bacteroidales bacterium, assembly GCA_045639025.1. Lineage (GTDB taxonomy): Bacteria > Bacteroidota > Bacteroidia > Bacteroidales > F082 > Limimorpha. The sequence continues at coordinate 57,439 of JAZUCH010000026.1, read as the reverse complement.
TTGCTCCATTAGTAACTTATACTTTTACATTCTTGGCAGGTACTGGTCACGTCGCTTATTCTGTTTTGCCAGTCATTGCGGAGGTGGCGCGAGAGACTAAGATTCGTCCTGAGCGTCCTTTGGGAATTGCGGTCATCGCATCGCAGCAGGCTATCACAGCTTCGCCTATCTCTGCTGCTACAGTAGCGCTGCTCGGACTTCTCGCAGGTTTCGACATCACCTTGTTCGACATACTCAAGATAACAATACCAGCAACACTTATAGGTGTTATTGTCGGTGCCTTTGCTTCTATGAAAGTAGGCAAAGAACTCGTCGATGACCCAGAATATCAAAGACGACTTAAAAGCGGAGAACTCGATAACTCTCATGTAGAATTGAATGATATCAAGAACCTCTTCAGTGCGAAGTTGTCAGTGATTCTTTTCATAGCAGCGACAGTCCTCATCGTTTTGTTTGGTTCAATTCCATCATTGCGTCCTACTTTCGACGGAAGAACATTAGGAATGCCTTCTTTGATTGAGATATTGATGCTTACTACAGCTGCTGTCATATTATTGGTTACCAAGACTTCAGGAGCTAAGGCGGCACAAGGCAGTGTCTTCTCAGCCGGTATGCAGGCTGTCATCGCAATCTTCGGTGTAGCTTGGATGGGAGATACATTTATCAATGGCAATATCACACAACTCACAGGTTCTATCGAAAGCATAGTGACAGAGATGCCATGGCTCTTTGGTGTAGCATTGTTTGTGATGTCAATTCTCCTTTATAGTCAGGCTGCTACTGTACGCGCTATCATGCCACTCGGCATTGCCCTCGGATTGAATCCTATGCTTTTGATTGCATTGTTCCCAGCGGTAAACGGATATTTCTTCATACCTAATTATCCTACAGTGGTTGCAGCAATCAACTTCGACCGAACAGGCACAACGAAAATCGGTAAATATATTCTCAACCACTCCTTCATGATGCCAGGATTAGTAGCGACGATAGTCGCGATAGGAGTAGGGATTTTGATGATACAGGTTTTCTGATAAAGACATAAAGACGCAGAGACACAAAGACGCAAAGTGTTTCTGCATCTTTTTTATGATAGACTTTTAATCATCTTTATGCATCCAGAAGAAATTATTTTGATTTTATTTTGAAGAGATATTCTTTCTTCCTTATTACATATTTTAAAATCTTCGCATAAATAAAGCATAGAGTTTACTTCTGAGCAACTGCCTCTTGATATGTTAAGGTATGAAATGAATTTTTTATCAGAACCAGAATCAAATCCCTCAGCTATGTTATTCATGATACTGATTGCGGCTCTTTGTATTTGATCTTTAAAACCGTAGTCCTTGCAATCTTTCATTAAATTGTAAATGTCATTGACTATATTTCTTGACAACTGCCAAATGTACAAATTCTCTATAGATCTACTCATGATATTTAAATTATTAATGTTACTATATATAATCAAATATCATGCTATAAATAGTTAAAAATCATTAACTTGCGACTCTACGACTCTGTGTCTCTGTGTCTCTGCGACTTTGCGTCTCTGCGTCTTAAACAATCCCCCCAACAACAATAGCTAATCCCACTTTTATTGCTTTTGAAACTAAAAACGCTTTTCTTGATTCTGCTAATAATGGGAGTGCTCCGTGGCCGTCTTGTACGATGCAGTTGGCGAGGAAAATTCCTAATGGCAAGTCGCCGTTTGCGAATAATATCAGGAAAATCAAATGTGGACCTGACTGTGGGATGAGTCCGATTAAGATTGCTATCAATAAGACTATAAATGGTTTAGAGTCGATGAGATTTTGGATGTTGACGAAGTTGTTTAATATTGTGAGGCATAATATAACTCCGAAAGTCCATAGGAATATCTTAGGAAGATGAACCTTGATGACATGTTGCCACATGTGTTCTTCGAGAAAATGTTCCTCTGCAACAATGCTGATTATCAATATCGCTACAAATAATACGATGAGAATTATGCGTATCCAATCCGCTTCGCCGCCATGATCGTGGTGATGGTGATGATGAACATCGGTTTCTGAACATTGGATGTTGAACTCTGAACATTGGCTGTGAAAGTCATGGTCGTGATTGCAATGATGATGTCCTTCATCACAAACTTGTTGTCTTGTTGTCTTGTTGTCTTGTTGACTTTCAAGAGAATGAACGACGCTTTCTTCAGTCTGTCCGCCCATTAATAAATTAAGGTGATGTGAACCATCGATGACGCCGCTCAACACCAAAATCAAGACGCCTAAACTTAAGGTGATGAGCAGAGCTCTTACGAAGCTTATGTTTTTTATGTTCGACTTGACGCTATGATGTTTATGATGATGGTCGTGACTGCATGATTCGTTTTCGTGGATAGGGAAGGACATCTCTTTGTTTTGCAATCCTATGAATTTGTTTTTCATCGTAAGTTGCAGAACCACAGCGACTGCTATTGAGATTCCGATGATTATCAAATTGATATATAATGCTTTTTCAGGGAATAGCGAGAACATGAAAAACGATTCGTCGCCGGTTGTTGATATCAAGGCTGCCATCAATGCAGGGAAGTTGACGACTCTATGGACGTAGAGAGATACGACGGTGTAAGTGCCGAGACAACCAGGAATGACGCCCATTACGATAGCGAATAAAATCTGTATCCAAGGCGACTTCTGTAGTTTTTTCGACCAAATGCCGCCGGTTCTTACATTGATAAACTCAATCACCATCATCATGCCGATAACCAGAGTGGTGATGATAAGTGTCTGTTGCAGAATGATATATAAAGTCTGTAAATTCATAATATTAAATATATGTTTTATTTTACAAAAATGCAACTTTTTTAGCAAATAGAGTTTGTTTTTTGTTTAAAAAATGCAGCGTCTCATTACAGATAGCCTCCGGTGCGTTAGGGATTGAAGCGGCATCCTTTGCGAGCGGAGCGAGCAAAGATATAGCGGAAAGCCCGACGGCAGAGCCGGAACGCCCAATAAAGAAACTTAGAAATTCAGAACATCAGAATCTCAGAAGTTTTTGAGTGAAATTGAGAGTTAGATAAATTCTAAGGTTTTGAGATTTTGAGTTTCTTGGTTTCCATAAAGTGTTAATCTTTCGTTAAATTTAAACAATAACTATTACAAAATGTTTTTCAAGCAAATTGTAAAAAACAACATTATGAAAAAGTTTACATCACTTAAGAAAATCCTCGTAATGACCTTATTTATGGGCGTACTTGGAGACTATGCTTACGCACAATTTTCGTTAAGCGGCGAAGTAAGACCACGTATGGAATACCTTCACGGATATTCGACCTTGACCGACAAAGACTCTGACCCTGCGGGATTTGCTTCACAAAGAACAAGAGTCAATTTTAATTATTCACACGATAGAGTGAAAATGGGAATATCTATGCAAGACGTATTTATCTGGGGCAGTCAACCACAGCTTTTCACTACATCTAACAATGTCAGCGTTCACCAAGCTTGGGGACAATATTTCCTTTCGCCATCACTCTCATTGAAGCTTGGTCGTCAGGAACTTGTTTATGACGATGAAAGAATTTTCGGTAACTCCAACTGGGAACAACAAGGCAGAAGTCACGATGTCGCACTCTTGCGTTATGATGGTATGTTAAGAATCGACATCGGTGCTGCCTTCAATCAAGATGAAAAACTTCTCAGCGGTACATACTATAAATTGAACAACTACAAAATGATGCAGTTTATTTGGTTGAATACAGATATCGTTGAAGATCTTAACCTTAGTCTTTTGTTCTTGAACAATGGTTATCAATATGACTACAAAGTGACAGAAAATGGCGTTTCACAAGACAAGTCGAAGAATATCTTCAACCAAACATTAGGTGGACGACTTGTCTATGCTCCAGCAGATTTGAGCGTTCATGCATCTGGTTATTACACAATGGGTAAAGATACAAAAGACAGAGAGTTGTCGGCATACTATGTCGGTTTAGGTCTTGATTATCAGATGTCTGATGACTGGAATGCTGGTATGGGTTGGGAATTGCTTTCTGGTACAGACCAAAAAGACATGATTGAAAATCCAGACGGATATAAGAACAAGTCATTCAATCCCTTCTACGGAACTTCTCATAAGTTTAATGGCTTTATGGATTATTTCAATGCTAATGGTAACTGGGCTAATTCTGTGGGTCTTAACGACTTGTTCGCATCAGTGCAATACTCAAGAAGAAATTTTGAAATCAATCTTACAGGACATGCATTCTTGACAGCTGCCGATGTCATCAAAGATGGAAATGTTAATGAAAAAATGGAATCTTATCTTGGTACAGAAATAGACTTGACAATGTCATACAAACTCTCAAAGACTTCAAATGTAGTTTTAGGTTATAGCCAGATGATTGGTTCTGAAACACTTCAAGCTATCAAAGGCGGCAACAAAGACGCATGTAACAACTGGGCGTATCTCATGTTCACTTTCAAACCAGTCTTCTTGAAATAATTTTTTGAATATCTGTGATTTTACTAAGGTAGAGGGATTTTTATCTCTCTACTTTTTTTATATTTGCAAAAAAAAATATACATGACAAAAGATAAATGTTTTTATGTTGGTAAAATCGTTAAGACACATGGTCTGAAAGGCGAAGTGACTTTACGTATTGATAATGAACAATTCGATGATATAGAAGAGTTGAATTACTTTTTACTTGATGTAAATGAACAACTTATACCTTTTTTTATTGAAGATGTCGCATACCATTCCAATAAGGCTTTCGTTCTTTTCCAAGATTTGAAGACTTTGGAAGCAGCAAGTCAGCTTGTAGGAAAATCAGCATATTTGCCATTGGAACTTCTTCCAGAGAAGACTGGAAATGACTTCTATTCTCATGAAGTGGTTGATTATCTTGTTGTTGATGAGGAAAAAGGAGAGCTTGGAAAAGTCAATGAAATTATAGAATATCCTACACAATCTATAATTCAAATCATCAAAGATGGAAAAGAAATCCTGATTCCTATTCACGATGATATTTTAAAAGATGTCAACAGAGATGAGAAGAAGATTTATATCAAGGCTCCGAATGGTTTGATTGATATGTATTTAGAAAATTGATTTATGGATTGTCGTCCTTTTTTCTTTAAAAAATTCGGGATGTTCCATCATCGTTCTACAATGCGTGTTGGAACGGATGCTGTCTTGTTTGCACAATGGGTCGACGTGGCATCATCTGACAATGCATTGGATATTGGAACTGGAAGCGGTGTCATCCCTTTGATTCTGGCGCAGAAAGGCGTAGGTTCTGTAGATGCGGTGGAACTGGATTTTGATTCATACGAGGAGGCTAACCTGAATTTCAATATCTCTGTTTACTCAGATAGACTTTCCGTAGTACAAAATGACGTGAAGACTTATGCCGATAATATCAAGAAAAAGTACGATTTGATTGTTTCTAATCCTCCGTATTATGCCAGCGACGTCAAACCTATCAAAGAGAAAAAAGTGATGGCGCGTCATGTCTCGACATTGAGTTTTAAGGATTTGCTTGTAGCGGCAAAGAAGATGATGAAAGAAGACGCTCGTTTTGCCTTGGTGCTTCCTTTTTACGAATCGAGATTGTTTATCAAGGAGGCTGAAAGCTTGGGATTCTATCTTCAAAAGGAATTCCTGATTTCACCTATAGAAGGAAAAGAACCTAACAGAGTCAATATGCAGTTTGTCTTGAATGAGGTTGAAGATGCTGAAACAGAATTGTTTACGATAAGAAATAAAGATTACTCATACACAGACGAATATAAGGAATTTCTAAAAGATTTCTATTTAGATTTTTAATTAAAAAGATAAAATTTATAGAATATTCTGACGTTTATTGTACGTAATTTTGTAGTTTTGCAAAAGGAATTTTAAATTATGAAAAAGATATTAGGTATTACATTTGTATTGATGACATTAGGTTTTATGTCATGTTCTCCATCACCAGTTGGAAGATGGATTGAACCAACAGGAGGTACTGAGGAACAAGGTTTTGTACTTAACCAAGATGGTTCTGCAACATCAATAAATATGGGTTTCCTCGAATTTACAAAATGGGAGAAGAAAGGCGATATGTTGATTCTCAATGGCAGAAGTTTAGGATCTGTTAAAAGAGAATTCGCCGACACAATGAAGATTGAGAAACTTACTAAAACAGAATTGACACTTTCTCAAGCAGGTTATTCTGTCACATATCTCAAGAAATAAAGATGTTAGTTTGACAATAAAAAAATAAATCCGACTCATCGAGCCGGATTTTCTTTTATCTAATCTGTTGTGTCTGACATAATTTTAAACTTTTCTCTTCAGATTGTTTTCTGATAGCTCTTACGTCATCTCTCTTTTCAACTTCGCTAACCTTCACGTTGCTGTTGCTTAATTGCTTTATTCTTGTGTCGAATCTAGCACAGGCTCTTATGAGTTCGTCGCAGCTGCTGGCATTATTAACGCCTTGTCTGAATTCGTTTATTGCTTCATCAAGTGTGAGTGTTTTCTTTTGTGGGTTCACTTTGCCGAAGTTGTAAACTTGCTTGCCGTCGATGATTGTGTCAGGTCTTTTGGTAACTTCAATCTTTTTAGAAGTGGTGTTAACTGCTTTGTTTTCAGTGGCTTTCTTGAGAGTGTTATTGTTGGAATTTTGATTACTTTCGCATGAGAAACATAAAATTCCTAGACATAAACTTAATGTATATACTATCTTTTTCATTGTGTTAACTATTATTTTGCAAAATTATGATTTTTATCGAAAAAATAGTTAAATTTGCGTTCTTTTTTTAACAAGTAAAATAAATTATAAAACATACTTAAAATGAGCAAATTAGTAGTTGTAGCCCTTGGAGGTAATGCTTTGTTAAGAAGCAATCAAAAAGGTACATATCAAGAACAAATAGCAAATGTAACAGAAACATGCCAAGCATTGACAGATTTCCTCAAGAGAGGTCATCGTTTGATTATCGGTCACGGCAATGGTCCACAAGTTGGAAATGTTATGTTGCAACATGAAGCTGGTTTGAAAAACTTTGAATTACCAGCTATGCCAATGGATTTCTGTGTTTCTGAAACACAAGGCTCTATCGGTTATCTTATCGAATTAGGATTCAAGAAGGTTTTAGCTCAAGAAAACATCGATAGAAATGTTGTTACTTTAGTGACACAAGTCGTTGTTGACAAAGACGACCCAATGTTCAAGAACCCTACAAAACCTGTAGGTCCATATTATACAAAGGAAGAAGCTGATGCTTATGCTGCACAAACAGGTGCTATCTTCCACGAAGACCCAAGAGGTCGCGGCTGGCGTAAAGTGGTTCCATCACCACAACCAGTTAAAATCAATAATATTGAAGTAGTTAAGACTTTAACAGATGCAGGTCATATCGTTGTTACTGTTGGTGGCGGCGGTATTCCTGTTGTTGAAAAAGACGGCTGCGTTGCTGGCGTTGAAGCTGTTATCGACAAAGACCTCGCTTCATCATTGGCAGCTATCCAAGCTAATGCTGACGAATTCTACATCTTGACAGACGTTCCTCAAGCATATATCAACTTCAAGAAGGAAAACCAAGAAGCTCTCGGTAGAATCTCTATCTCACAAGCAAAACAATATTTAGCTGACGGTCAGTTCACAGAAGGTAGCATGGCTCCTAAGATGCGCGCTGCTATCAAATTCGTTGAAGCAACAGGTAAAGAAGCTGTTATCACAGACGCAACAACATTGTCAGACGAAAACGGCGGTACAAGAATCTACGCAGAATAATATTTGAGATATATAATAATAAAAAAGGTCGCTTCAATGAAGTGACCTTTTCTTTTTTATTATGCTCCGGCAAAGTCGTCGTTTATCTTTGACGGGATGACTCTAGTCTGTATCTGGTCGAAACCGTTGTTAGGTGCGAATCCGCTGCTTGGCATGATGTTGCCTCCAGGAGCAAAACTATTGTTAGGAGCAAAATTGCTGTTAGGATTGAAACTATTGCCTTGGTCATTATTGTATTCAACAACATCTTCAAAACGAGCATATTGACCTACGAACTTAAGTGTGACGTCGGCTAACTTACCATTACGGTGTTTTGCAATGCTGATGATAGACTTGCCTTTTGTTGACTCGCCGTCTTCTTCTGTAAGTCCATAATATTCTGGACGATATATGAATATTACCATATCAGCGTCCTGTTCGATAGCACCTGATTCACGTAAGTCGGAAAGGATAGGTTTCTTGGAACCTGGACGTGATTCAACGCTACGACTCAACTGTGAAAGTGCCAAAACTGGAACATTTAATTCTTTAGCGAGGCTCTTTAACGAACGGCTGATATTACTGATTTCCTGTTCACGAGTACCACCCTTGTCGCCTTTGGCTGTCATCAATTGAAGATAGTCGATGAAAATCATCTGAATGTCATGCTGCTGTTTCAGACGACGGCACTTCGCTCTTAAGTCGAATATTGAAAGCTGCGCTGTGTCGTCAATGAAAATCTTGGCATTTACGAGAGGGGAGACCATCGTATTAAGTTGTTGCCATTCATAATCTTCAAGATTACCTGTCCTGAGTTTGTCGGCTGTCAATGACGTCTCTGTTGATATAAGACGTGTAACCAACTGAACAGATGACATTTCCAATGAGAAGAAAGCTATTGGCTTGTCGAAATCGACGGCTGCGTTACGTGCCAAGTTCAAAGCGAAAGCTGTCTTACCCATACTAGGACGTGCTGCCAAGATGATGAGGTCGGATTTTTGCCATCCTTGCGTAATTCTATCCAACTCTGTATATCCAGAAGGAACGCCGCGAAGACTTGCGCTGTCGTTACGTGCATTCTCAATATCAGCAATAGCCATGCTGACCAAGTCAGGCATCTGGTCGTGACTTCTTTTTAAATTGTTTTCGCTGATCTGGAATAATTTGTTCTCAGCTTTGTCGAGCAAGTCGAAAATATCGGTAGTATCTTCGTATGCTTCCTTGATAATCTCGCTGGAAATAACAATCAATTGACGTTGAATGTATTTCTGTAAAATGATGCGTGCGTGATATTCAATGTTAGCAGAACTAACGACACGATTTGTCAATTGTGAAATATAATAAGGACCGCCTACGACTTCAAGATTGCCCGAACTTTTCAATTGATTTGTGACTGTAAGAATGTCGATAGGTTCAGATTTTCCAAATAAATCCTTGATGGCGGTAAAAATCAACTGATGTGCTTCTTTGTAGAAAACGTCCGGTGTCAACATGTCGATGACTGAGTTGACGGCGTTTTTTTCAAGCATCATTGCACCAAGAACAACTTCCTCCAAGTCGATGGCTTGAGGTGGAACGCGTCCTTGATTTGCTAAAATTTCATTAGGAATACTGGCAGCTCTAGTTCTGCCAAATCCTGCTTTTATATAATTTGTGTTATCGTTATTCATGCTTCAAAATTACAATAAAAATTATGATTATTTAATATCTGTTGATAATTTTTATTGATTTTTTATAATGTTGTAAATCAATAAATTATTTTAACATGCGATTGTATATTTTCTGAAGATATCTGTTTTCGTCTTCCATGTCTTTTCCAACCATAATTCTTTCTAACTCGTTGTCGCTTGTGGCATTAAGAATGATTCTGCTGTGCTCGAAAATACTCTCCGATGGAAATAGTTCTTCATAAATTGTCTTTAATGAAAAGTCATATTTTGTCTTTTTATTGAAGAAATCAGAATCCTTCAAGACATCTCTGAAGTTTATAATCTTGAAGCTGACTTCCTTTGATTCGACAATCTCATATCGATGCATAAGCGAATTGATATTCTGGGCCGAGAAGTAGATGACTTTCTCGTAACGCTTAAGTTCTTCTGTCAGAATCCTTAACCCTTCTTCCATTTTTGAATAGTCGTCGAGGCAGTTCCATTCTATAACTTCATCGTCCTGATTAGATAAAATGGAAAAGGCTATCACGACTTCCTGATAAGGTTTATGTCCATCTAAAATAGGGACTGCTGGTCTGTAAAACAATAAATTAAGAAAAGCAATCGATTCGGTTCTTTTCCCTGCCAAATCATAAAATGTCTTATAATTTATATAAAAGGTGTCTTGTTCCAATGCATCTACCTGATTCATTTCAAGTGATAATGGATTTAGCAATCTTTTGAAGCTTCTGTTGTCATGAATTCCACTGTTATACAATGAAAAAAGCTCTTTGTCATCGTATGACGTTGTGTGTAAGTAGCTGTCTGAGGGGACTTTTTTCCAGCAATGACCTCTGAATTCGCAGGTATATGGAGTGAAACAATGAGTTCCGATATCAATTCTTGGAGCATTATTCAAACCGACTACGGCCTTAAACTCATTTACTTTCTTGTCTATAGATTCAAGTTGTTGTTCTGCAAAGTCTTTAACAGATTTAAATATAAAGAGTTGTTTGACGTCAATGTCACCATTTCTAACATAATCTCCATTTACATACATCAACTGCATATCGCTTATAGGGACGTTGCATCCTTTCAAGACGTAATATTGTAATGATGCATCGTGGTAATAAGTGTCGTTTAATGACAATGAGCTCTTCACCTCAATTGCACGCCATTTGTCGCCGTCTCTAACCAGAATGTCTAGCATGATGAGAGTATCGTTATAGATGAATATGGCTTCATACATAACATTGACATTAGGGTCGTTAAGGTTTTGCATTGTCTTTTCGAACATTTTCCCGAATAGGGAAGGGCTTGAAGGCGCCATGTTAGCTCCGCCAGGAAAATATGTCCTTGCTAAAACGCCGACATCTGTTCCTCGTTTAAATCTCGCTCTTTGCTCGATGCTGAGTTTGTCGCGTAAATATGGATGTTTCTTGTACATATAAAGAGCCTTCTGACATTGCTCGCCTTTAATGTATGTAGATTTTGAAAGTATATGCATATTATTGATTTTTAACTATTTGAATAATATTTTTCTTTGCCATGAATGTCATTGCAACACCTCTGGCAATCATGAAACATAAGAATGCGCTCCATAGTCCATGGTTTCCGAATTTAGGTGTTAAAATATACCAAGCCGGAATGAAAATGAATATTGTGGCTATAATCATGGTGTTTCTTATCGCTTTGGAAGCGGTGGCACCAATATATATGCCGTCCCAAATGAATGCGGCAAATGTTATCAATGGAATGACAATCATATAGATATAATAAGGTTTAACTTCTGTAGGAATATTAGGGTTATCAGATATTATCCTTACAAATGTTGATGGGAACAAAGCGTAAAGTATTGTGAATGGAATGCTTATGGAAAATCCCCATAAAAGCAAAAGTCTGATTACTTTGACGAGTCTGTCTCTGTCGTTAGAACCTATATATTTTCCTACAAGAGCTTCACCAGCATAAGCAAAGCCATCGGTGAAATAAGAGAAGATATAAAATGATTGTAATAGAATCATGTTGACAGCCAATATGTTATCGCCTAATTTAGCGGATTGATTCGTGAAGAATGCTATGCTTATTATAAGAAGGAAACTGCGTATCATCAAGTCGGTGTTGACTTTAAAGAAACGTTTTAATTTTGCAAAATCCAATAAAGTTTTTTTGTTGATTTTGATGAAATATGATTTATAATTTTTTATCAACATAATTATGGCGAATATTAATCCGGAATATTGTGCAATGACAGTTCCTAATGCGACACCTGCAACATTTTGATTTAGAATTATAACAAAGAAAATACTGAATATTATGTTCGTCACATTAATTAATATAGCTATAAGCATTGGTGTTTTTGTGTTCTGCATTCCGACAAACCAGCCATTGAGGCAATAAAGCATTATGTTGGCGGGAGCAGCCCATATTCTGATGAAGAAATATTCTATTGCCAATGCCTTGACTTCATCGCTGCCATCTAATAACAAGTTGCTTAATCGTGCAATGGGAATTTGCGTTGCAAGAATCAATATTATAATAGGTATTCCTATGCAAAGAGAACGATAAAGTGAGTAGATGGTTTCAGTATTATTGCCGCTTCCAAGAGCTTGCGCTGTAAATCCTGTGGTGCCAGCTCTTAGAAAACTGAAAAAAGAATATAGAACACTGAAAATTGTTCCTCCTAGAGCAATTGCCCCGATATATGTTGCATCGCCTAGATGCCCCATTAAAATCATATCGATGAGACCTAATAGAGGGATGGTTATATTGCTGATAATGTTAGGAATTGCAAGTTTTAAAATAGACCGGTTCATAGTTTTTTCTTTTTTTCGCAAATTTAATAAAAAGATATATTGCACATAGTGAGTAATTATGTAAATATTCCACAAAATAAAATGTGGAAACTTGTAGAAAAAATCTACATGTCACTATTGTGTAATTGAAAAAAAAATCATAAATTTGCCAAGTCTAATTATGATTATCAGTCGATTGAATAAATTCATGATGACTTGTAAGTTATGGTATGAATTTAGATTGATTTTTTATTGAAATTGAAATGAATTATTAACTCAAAAAATTATAAAAAATGAAAAAAACATTAACAATTTTATCAGTAGCATTAGTAGCTTTCATGTTAAGCTCATGCGTAGAAAAATCAAAGAAGTATCAACAATTAATGGCTGAAAAAGAAGCTGTTGTTCTTGAAAACCAAAACATTGAAAGAGAATATAATGCAGCTCTCGGTATTATTTCAGACGTTGAAAATAACTTACAAGCTATACGTGACGCTGAAGGTATGATGTTAATCAAAAACGAAAGCAATTCACAAAGAGACCAACTCAACTCAGAATTAATTCAAATTAAAGAAACTATGGCTATGAATCGTGCTAAATTAGATTCATTGTCAACAGTTTTAGACAAATCAAATAAAGATAGAGCATATCTCCGCAACACAATTAAAAAGTTACAAGCTCAATTAGCTGAAAAAGAAGCTACAATTGCTCAAATGCAAGAACAACTCGCACAAAAAGATCAAGAAATTGAAGGCTTGAATACAAAAGTTAACAACTTAAATGAAAATCTCAACGTTGCTAACGCTAAAAATGAAGAACAAAGCCGCTTAATCGCTGACCAAGTTCTTGAAATGAACAAAGTTTATTATGTTGGCGCTTCAAAAAGAACTTTGAAAGAAAAAGGTATCTTGGAAAGAGGTTTCTTAAGCACAAGCATTATGAAACAAGAAATTCCTGCTGATACTTTCACAGAAGCTGACAAACGTGAACTTAAATCTATCGTTTTCGAAGGCAGAAAAGTTAATGTTCTCTCAGCTCACCCACTTGAATCATACACAATCGTAAGAAATGAAAATCAAGTAGTTGTTGAAATTTCAAACCCAGAATTATTCTGGAGCGTTACAAAATACTTTGTAGCTACAGTTAAATAATTTAACTTTATATAAAAAAGAAACCCGATGTCAAAAGATGTCGGGTTTCTTTTTTTTATTTCCACACTTTGTGTATTCTTAAAACAAGTGTGGAATTTTTCTACATATCTTTCCACAATATTATACGTAGATTAAAATCTTAACGTATTAAGTTGTTGATTTATATGATGTTTAACTTGTGTTTTATTGTGGTATAGTTTTAGCATTTTGTATTAATGTAAAAATATTAACAAATAAATTTGTACATCCAAATAACAAAACCAGATCTTCTGGATATATAAAATGTTTGGTAACAAACACCAAATAATTTTTCTGCTCGTTTTCAATATTATGAAAATCCCGATGTCGCCCGATAATCGGGATTTCTTTTTAAATTTACAATGAAATCATTTCGTTCATTATGAAATATTCCTTAACTTTGCATATACATTAAGAAGTTTCATTGATATGGCAAAACGTATTTTGATAGTTGAAGATGATGTAACATTTGGAACAATGTTGAATACCTGGTTCGCCAAAAATTCTTGGGATGCAAAGTGGGTGTCTAAAATTGAATTGGCGAAACTAGAGTTTCAAAATTCTTCTTTTGATTTGGTACTTAGTGATTTACGTCTTCCAGATGGTGATGGTATAATTTTCCTTACATGGATGAGGGAAAATAAAATCATGACGCCATTCATCATTATGACTAATTATTCAGATGTTCAGACTGCGGTTCTTGCAATGAAACTCGGTGCCTTTGATTATTTACAAAAGCCAATAAATCCTACATTATTGCAGCAAAAAATTGAAATGGCTATGATTAAGCCGCCTCAATTAGATGCAAGGACACAAATTTCAAAACATGAAAAAAAACACGAACAAGAAACGAATAAGACTGTAAAAGGCAGCAGCGCGGTAATGCAGCGTCTTTACTCTCATATCGATTTGGTTGCTCCAACAAAGATGTCGGTATTGATTTTAGGTGAAAGCGGTACTGGAAAGGAATACATTGCTCGTATGATTCATGAGAACAGCAATAGGAAATCAGCTCCATTCGTCGCTGTGGATTGTGGCAGCCTCTCTATGGAACTGGCTCCTTCTGAATTGTTTGGCCATAAGAAAGGCTCTTTCACATCAGCTATTTCCGACAAAACAGGTGTCTTCGTTGAAGCTAATGGAGGTACGGTTTTTTTGGATGAAATTGGAAATCTTTCCTATGAGGTGCAAAAACAACTTCTCAGAGCATTACAGGAACAAAAGGTGCGTCCTGTTGGTTCGGCCTCTGATGTAAAAGTTGACGTTAGAATAATTGCTGCTACCAATGAAGACCTGGAGAAAGCGATAGAGGAAGGCCGATTCCGTCAGGATTTATATCATCGTGTTAATGAGTTTTCTGTCAATGTACCTCCGCTTCGAGAGAGAATTGAAGACATAGAAGAGTTCTGCTATCATTTCATCGACCAGGCAAATGAAGAATTAGACAAAGATGTCGATACAATATCTGATGAAGCCTTGGAAGTCTTGAAACAACAGAATTGGTATGGTAATCTTAGAGAGTTACGCAACGTAATACGTCGTTCGGTTTTATTTGCAAAAGACAATGTCTTGACTATTGAAAATCTTCCTGAATTTTCGAAGAGTGTAAAATCACAAAATGCTACAGCTAATTTTGTGGTTGAAAATCAAGAAGTAAAAGATTTTTCCTTGAATAAGCACAATGAGAAGGAGCAAATTTTGGCTGCCTTGAATCAGGCTCGCGGCAATAAGACCGTAGCTGCAAAACTCTTGCAGATTGACAGAAAAACCTTATATAATAAAATGCATTTGTACGGAATAGAGTTGTGATTTTTATTCTATTTCATATTTCTCATATAAATATGAAATAAAATCATCAGCTTTGTTCATGAAATCAATTGATGCTTCTTTCCATTCAGGGAAGAATGCGGAGTCTTTGCATCTTAATTTGTCCATCTTTAATAAAAACTCAGCCGATTCATTCTGATTCAGCTGAACAAACATCGGACACATCTTATGACATAAATTTACAGCATCATCGAAATTGTTGTCATTGATGATTTTGTTGAAAGTCATTAAATTGTCTGATGTGGTTTCAACGAATGTTTTTAATATGTTTGTTATGGATTCTTCGTCATTTTCGAACATTCTGCATAATTCAGGGAAGTCGAAGCTGAATCTGGATTCTTTTTTCTCTGTATCAACAATATTTATGTCAGTATTTAGCAAGTCTGCCAAATCTTTTATTGAAAATGGTTTTCTTATGTAATTGTCGAAGCCTTTCTGTGTAGCAACATCTTTATTGTATTCGGAACGCGCTGTCATAAGGACGACTTTCTTCTCTTGATTCATTTCCTTAACTTTCTTTAACACATCGAGTCCACTGAATGCGCCCATCTCTCTGTCTGTTAAAATAATGTCGTATTGTTCGATCTTTTTACAATATTCTTCAAACTCAACAGATGAATGGCATATATCGCATTTTATTTCTAGTTTGTTAAACATAGAATAAATAACACTCAGCAATGTGTTGTCGTCATCAACAACCAAAATCTTTTTGTTATTATTTGATTTTAATTTTTGAATGTCTATATCAATAGTATTATCATTTTTCTCATTCAGTAAAACGTATTCTATAGGAATCTTTACTAAAAACTGGCTTCCTTTATCTGGCTCAGATTTAACTTCTATTGTTCCGTTTAGCAAATCAATCAAGCCTTTCACAACAAAAAGTCCGAATCCGTTACCTTCTATAAGGCTTTCATTATTATCGACACGGCTGAACGGCTTGAATATTTCTTCCAGTTTGTCTTGAGGAATTCCAATTCCTTCGTCAATGATATTGAAAATGATTTCTTTATTATTATTGCTGACCTTGAAAGTTATTTTGCCTTTGATAGTATATTTTATAGCATTTGACAGAAGATTACTTAATATCTGTTTTATTTTTAAAGCATCAGTCTTTACATTTGTATTTTCGTTAAGTCTTTTATCATAGACAAAGGTAAGTTGTTTGTTTTCTGCAAGAGGTGTGAACATTTCTACAAGTTCATCACATAATGTCTCCATATTGAATTTTGATAATATAGCGACTTCCTTGCCTTGGTCCAGACGTGAGAAATTCAATAAATTAGTGAGTAATGACAAAATATGTTCGGCAGAATTTTTCATTGAATAAATCTTGCGTTTATCATCATTTCTTTCTGAATCGATATGCATAAGTTCTAAGTAGCCAAGAATTGACGATAGGGGAGCCTTTATGTCATGAGAAACGGAAAGAAGCAGTTTGTGACGGCTTTCCATTATTTCTTCTGTTCTTTTTTTTGCTTCTTCGGTGGTTTTTCTTGCTGCAATAACTTTTTTAATATCGTAGAAAATAAGGAAGATAAATGTCAATATTATAAGAAGGGCAACTATAGCTATCAATATAGAGATGTTGATGTTTCTATCAATTAATAACTCACTTTTCTCTATCTCTTTTATTACAGATTTTAATGTTTGTTGATGTAAAATGATTAGCAAATCAGATATTTCTTTAGTGATTTCCTGGTCTGATAGAATAAGATTATTGTATTTGCTTTCTATATTTTCAATTTGTTTAATATATTCCTCTTTGCCTTTTTTTGTATATAATTGAAGGTCATTTAATAGGTTAGTGGTTTCTATATCATTATTGGTTATGGTGTCGATGCTTGTTGTTGAAACCATAACTAAGCTGTCTAATGATTTGTCGGGGTAAAAAACAGCACCGAGGCGTTCAATGAAACTTTTCTTTTCGCTTCTATAAACGATAGTGTCTTGCGTAGTTTTTGTTATAGCGCTGTTATTTTTTTTAGGTTGATAGTTTTCTATTATAGTATATATTTCAGTATAAGGATTAAAAGCATTAAATTGACTGTTAATCTCTTTTATTATATTTTCTTTCTTTTTTAGAAATGTTATGATTTTATCTAATGTTTCATAATTGATATTATCATTGGGCAGCTGGATGATAGAATCGTTTATATTTGATATTTTAGATATTGATATTTTGAAGTTGTTGAGATGTGTTTCATTTCCTGAAAAAATATAAAGGTTTGAATAAGACTGAGCTTTATTGATGTTTTCTATTAAATCGTTAGTGAGATTGAGAATAAGCTCTTTCTTCTTTATATTTTCTTTTTGAAAGTTTATTGATTTTTTTAGGTTTACTATATAGTAAATCATACCAGCGCATAGTAGAGATGCCATGAGATAAATAATCACGGCGTTTTGCTTGACGCGGCTTTCATATTTACTATTATATTTTTTCATTGATGCAAAGATAAAAAAAAGAGACTTTGACGTCTCTCTTTTTTATATGGTTTTGTCTATTTTCCAACTGAAAGCTCTTAATCCGAGTTCTTCAGTCTTGGTGTCGAGTTGGTTGAGGTCATTCAAGATGTTATCTACAAATTCATCTTCTACGAAAGTTAGTATAGCATCATTGAATGTTGGCCAAGTGTGAGAGCCCATGTGTGGTTCTCCGCCGCGGCTTCCTCTGCCGTTTATTTCATTCCATCGAGTGAAGCCTTTGCTATAGTTTTTCTCTAGTAACTCTATCACTTCTTCATAATATGCTTGATTATAAGCTATGAATATTCCTGTCATAATTTTACTTTTTAGTGATGTGAATTTTATGTTAATTTTGAGACGTGTCAATGTTTTCTTAATTTTAGGAATCATTAACACGTCTCTATAATTATGCATTATGAATTATGAATTATGAATTTTTTTTAATGCTTTTCTTGCTTGACGTCTTTCTCTTCTTGATACGAAGGCTGCGTATAAGCTAGGGATGAGGACGAGAGTAATCAATGTTGATATAGTCAACCCCCAAGCCACAGTGATACCGAGACCGTTCCACATTTCAGCACCTTCGCCAGTACCTATTGCCATAGGGACCATACCAAGTACTGTTGTCAATGTTGTCATCAAGATAGGACGCAGACGTTGTTTCGAAGCTGTTATAACAGCTGTATTTATGTCCATGCCTCTGTCGTGACATAAGATGGCGTAGTCGATGAGAACGATACCGTTCTTAACAACAATACCAACGAGAATCAAGATACCAATCAATGCCATGACGCCCAATGCCATATCGTGAACAGCCAAGCCGATGAGAACTCCTGTGATAGCGAATGGGACAGAGAACATGATGACGAATGGGTCGAGTAAAGATTCAAATTGAGAAGCCATAACTACATAAACCAAGATAACGATTAAGATTAACAGGAGGAATAAACCAGAGAATGACTCTTGTTGGTTTTCGTAGTCACCAGCAATCTTTACCATAAATTCTGTAGGTATTTCAGCTTTTTCTATATGTTTTTGGGCTACTGCAACACCTTCGCTCAAAGCGTAACCAGTAGAGATGATGCCTGTTATTGTTACAACACGTTCACGGTCTTTACGTTCGATTTTTGGAGGTGTCATGCCTTCAACCACTTGAGCTACGTCTTTTAATTTGATGGCTTGACCTTGTGAGCCGTATAATACAATATTCTCAATGTCTTCTATGCTTTGGCGGAATTCAGGTGCATAACGAACACGGATGTTGTATTCGTCACCGTCTTCACGGAAGAATGACATAACAGAACCATTGATACGGTTTCTAACCATTGTTGATGCAGTGGTAATGTCAATGCCGTTGAGTCTCAGTTTTTCACGGTCAAAGTCAACATAGTATTCAGGAGTATATTCATCGCGGCTGACAAGCACCTGTGAGAATTGAGGTGTGTTGATAAGACTATCTTTAAGAGCGTTAGCAATTTTATCTGAATTAGTAAAATCGTATCCGTAAATTTCGAGTTTTACTGTTGCTGCACCGCCCATACCCATACCAGTGCCAACGTTGTACTTTTTGACGATAGGGTTGTTTTTGAGGTCTTTTCGTATGTACTCGGCGATTTCTTGTGTGCTTCTGTTTCGTTCAGTTTTTCTTCCCAAGTCAGCATTCATTGAAATGATGTGAGTGCCGTTGTTGTTCATAGAAGCGAATGCGTTGTCTTCGTCAGCTACACCATAGTTGTAGTTAAGCATCTTTATCTCTGGAATCTCAGCTGTATATTTGTCGTATAATTCTTTGGCAAGTTGACCTGTTATATCTTCACCTGTGCCAACTGGAAGTTCGATGCTGATAGAGAGACGACCTTGGTCCATTGAAGGGAGGAATTCTGTCTTCATGTTAGGAACTGTTAATCCAATAGTAGCAAAGAATATAACTAAAGCGATAAATACTACTGATTTGCGGTGTGTTACGGCCCATGAGATGAGATGACCGTAGCCACGGCTAAGAGCGTCGAGACCTTTATTAATAGGAGTGAATATTATGCTGTGCCATCTGTGTGTTCTTGGATTTTGCTTTAACATTCTAGAACACATCATAGGAACGAGTGTCAATGCAGCTGATGTTGAAACTATCATGATGATACTTACAATCCAGCCTAATTGTTTGAAGAATATACCGATGATACCGTCAACCATTGTCAGTGGCAAGAACACTGCGAGCATTGTTAATGTTGAAGCGATAACGGAGATAGAAACTTCTTGCGTTGCGTGAACAGCTGCTTCTTTTGGTTTTGCTCCTCTATCGATATGTGAGGTGATATTTTCCAAAACAACGATAGCGTCGTCAACAACCATACCGATTGCGATGGTCAAAGCACTCATTGATATAATGTTGAGAGTGTTGCCTGTTGCAAAGAGGTAAATTACAGAAGCAACCAATGAGATAGGAATTGAAAGAACGATGATTACTGTGGCTCTCCATCTTCCCAAGAAGATGAACACCACGGCCATAACGACTAAGAAAGTAATCATGATAGTATCTTTCAATGAATTGATAGTATCAATGATATTTGTTGAACCATCAATGATGATATTGAGCTTAATGTCGGATGGTAAGTCTTTTTCTATTTTTTTAAGTTCCTTTTTGATGCCTTTGATAACTTGAACAGTGTTGGCGTCAGTTTGTTTTTGTATTGTCAGCATAGCACCTTGTTGTCCGTTGCTGAATACTTTTTGCAGACGCTCTTGTTCACCGTCGTTTACTGTTGCTACGTCTCTAAGATAAATAGGAGCATTGTTATAAGATCCAATTATTACATCAAGCATTTCATCTGCTGATTTGAATTCTTTTTCAACTCTAACAGAATAAGTGTTTGAACCGATATCGATTGTGCCAGCAGGAGTGTTGCGGTTTTCGTAGGCGAGGGTAGAAGAAATTGATTCTACTGTAATGCCGTATGCAGCTAGTTTGTCTGGGTCGACATAAACTTGGATTTCACGCTTTGGTGCACCGGATACAGATATTGTACCAACGCCGTTGACGCGAGCCAATGGCGTGGCTACTTTGTCGTCCAATATTTTATCCAGACCATTTAAACTTTCTTTTGCTGTTGCCGACATCAACATAATAGGCATATCTTCCATACTGAATTTGAAGATTGTAGGGATACTTACGGCATCAGGAAGAGCTTGCGTCACCATATCCAGTTTGTCGCGTACATCGTTGGTGGCCTCATTGATGTCAATTCCATATTCAAACTCTAATGAAATAACAGATATGTTTTCCTTTGATGTTGATGAAAGGTGCTTTAAATTACTAACGCTGTTAAGAGCGTTTTCCAATGGTTTTGTGACATTAGTCTCGATGTCGGCTGCACTGGCACCTGAATATGATGTCACAACTAAAATAGTATTTTCTCCCATGTCAGGGAAAAGGTTGGTTGATAATCTCGTGAGAGAAAATACACCCAAGATAGCTACCGTGATGAATATAAGCGCTATTGTGACGGGTTTATTTACGGATGTTCTGTATAAACTCATTTCTTAATTTATTTTACGATATCAACTTTGATGTTGTTTTTAAGTCTGGTTTGTCCTGTTGTTACAATGGTAGCGCCATCGTCGAGACCACTTACGATTTCGTATCTGTCGCCCATTCTTGTTCCGATTTTTACAGGAGTGTATGTTACAGTGTTGTCGCTATTTAAGACATAAACATATTTGTCGTCAGCGCCAACTTGTTTAAGAACAGCATTGTCAGGAACGACAACACGGTAGTTTGTTCCATAATTAACAGTTACTCTTGTAAACATGCCTGGACGTAATTTTTCGTCTTTGTTGTCAACAATGATTTCAACTGGGAATGTGTGAGAACGAGCGTCGATAGTTGGGTAAACTAAGTTGACCTTGCCTTTGAATGTTTCACCAGGGAAAGCGTCGGCTGTGATGTCAACTTCCATTCCTTTCTTAACTTTTGAGTAATTGTTTTCGCTGATGTTGATTAACATCTTGACAGGAGTGATGTTTTGTACAACGAAAAGAGGTTGAGCCATTGCATACATATCGCCTTCATCGTAATTGCGAGCTGTGACTATACCTGATATTGGGCTTGTCAAAATAGTGTTTTCCAATAAGTTTGAATAAGTTTTCTTTGATACTTCGTAGGCGAGTGTCATTGCTTCGTAATTAGCTTGAGAAACTGCTCCTATTTCGTATAATTCTTTTGTACGTCCATATTCTATGGAGTCATTTTTTATTTGCAATCTTAATTTTTCTAAATTTATAGCATCCATTGTTGCAAGTGTTTGACCGGCTGTTACATGGTCGCCAATTTCAACAAAAATTTTATTGATACGTGATGCTGATTGTGGAGTGATGTTGTTGATAATTTCTGCTTCTACTGTCGTTGGATATGTGCTTAATTGAGAAACATTTTCAGCATATACCTTTGTTACTGTTACTTTTGGAGCTTCTTCAACGACAACAGCTGCGGTCTGTTGATTATTGGTTTGTTGTCCGCATGAAGCCATTATTAAAGCTGATGAAAGAA
The DNA here is from genome assembly GCA_045639025.1 of Bacteroidales bacterium. GTDB lineage: Bacteria > Bacteroidota > Bacteroidia > Bacteroidales > F082 > Limimorpha. The sequence continues at coordinate 35,255 of JAZUCH010000026.1, read as the reverse complement.
TTAAAATTGAATTAAAACGTCTCATTTCTTATAATTGTGTTTATTGTTTATCTTTAATTATTTTTCACTTACATATTCTACGCCCATGAGTTCGTCGATGGCGGCTTTATTTGTCATATATTGATATATAGCTTGACTCATTGTGAGCTGTGCTTGTGTCAAAGCCAATTGAGCGTCATTGAGTTCTACTAATGTTGCCTTACCAACTTCATACATTTTTTCAGAAATGTTATAACTTTTTTGGGCCATTTCCAATGTCGTTTCTGCTGCTGCATATCTCTTGACATTAGTATTCATTTGGTCTATGTAGTTTTGCATAGCAATGTTTAAATTGCGTTCTGCATCTTCAATGTTGAGTCTTAAAATATCTTGTGTCTTTTGATATTGTCTGATGCTGTTGTGTTTTGAAAATCCGTCAAAGATTGGGATGCTAAGACTTAATGCAACAACTGAATATGGATTCCAATTCATATCGAATGTATTGCCCATTGCCATATAATTGTATGCAAATGAAGCTGATAGGGTAGGGATGTATTGGAATTTTGTCATTTTGATAGTTCTGCTTAACATTTCATCTTGAATTCTTAATTGTAAAAGATTGGTGTTATTTTCAAAACTTGCATTGTCATTTGCTAAATAAACAACCAATTCGTCAGCATAGTCCGACAATGAACCTACTACGTCGATTTCTGTGTTGAGGTCGATGCCCATTATGGCTTTTAGTTGCCATATTGCAAGTGTCACAGCATTTTCTGCGCTATATACTTCAGGCTCGGAATTGTTGACATTAACTTTTGCTCTTAAATATTCAAATTCTGAAGCTTTGCCAACATTATATTTTTTCTCAATGTCTTCATAATTCTTTTGTGCATTGTCGTAAACTTCTTTATAAACATCGTAAGCTTCTTTAGCTAAAAGAACTGAGTAGAAAGCTTGTTTTACTTGTGAAACCATAGAGATTCTTGAAGATCGTGCTTGTTCAACTGCCAACTCAACGTCCAATGCTGAAAGTTTCAAGCTTTGCCAAAGTTGTGCGTTCACAAGCGGCATAGCTGCTGTCAAACCTGCTGTTACATTGTTGGCTGTACCAACTTCTATTTCCATAGCTTGTCCGCCCATTTCCATTACCATCATTTGTCTTTTTAAAGTCCTCTGGTAATTGCCTGTCGCACTAATGTTTGGATACAAAGCAGAATAGGCTCCTTTTTGTGCATATCCTGTTTTTTCGATTGTCATTTCGGCAATTTTAATCGTGTTACTTTCTGATAACGCAATCTCTATCGCCTCATTTAAGGTTATTTTGCTCTGAGCTTGAGAAATCATGCCACAGATGCAAAAAACGATTGTTAATAATAAGTGATTGAATTTAAACATTTTATAAATATTTTTTTGTTTGTTTTATGCGAAAGTCATGATGTTTTTTTCATACTACAAAAAAACGAAATATTATTGGAATAATTGCAATAAAAAATGCATATTTCAATAAAAAATATCAGCATATCAATGTATTTTTCTCCATTATCAATGAACTGCGAATACAATAGTAAAAAATAGGTTTTTAGTCATTATTAATAACTTTATATCCATAAAAAATGTTCAAAACATAATTTAAAAAAATATATATAAATTTCAAAAAAAATAATAGCCTCAAAAAAGTGCTTAAAACATCTCTTTCTATACGAAAAAAATTGTACTTTTACCGACGAATTTAATATGAAGTGATTTGATATGAAGATAAGGATTTTAGGTCTTTTTTTATTGTTTGAAGCTGCGTTTATGTTGCTGACTTCGTTGGTTGCTTTGTATTATTTCTATAAATGTGGAGATGGTGATGTTTTGGCTTTAACAGTTTCAACTATCATCACTGCAATCTCGGGATTTATTTTGATATCTGCCGGCAGGAGCAAAAGCAAAAAACCAAATAAACAGGATATTGAGAACTTTGAGACAAAAGATTCATTCTTTATAGTTACAGCCACTTGGATAATATTCGCTTTGTTCGGAATGCTACCGTTTCTCCTTAATGGAACAGTGGATAATGTAGCAGACGCTTTCTTTGAAGCAATGTCTGGTTTTACAACAACAGGTTCTACGGTCTTAAATGATATTGATAGCCAGCCGCATGGAATATTGTTCTGGAGAAGCATAATGCAGTGGTTGGGTGGATTGGGTATCATCGTCTTGTTCCTTGCAATTATGCCTGCATTGAATCGTTCCTCTAATAAAGTTATGATGTTCTCCGCAGAAATGTCAGGTATTGGTGTCAAGAAACTTCATCCTAAGATGATGATGACTGCCCGTAAGTTGTTGGGTATCTATTTTATATTGACGCTTTTATGTAGCTTTATGTATTGGTTGGGTCCAATGGATACATTCGATGCTATTTGTCATGGACTCACAACAATGTCGAGTGGAGGCTTCAGCACTCATCAGTCAAGCTTAGGATATTATAACTCGCCTTATATAGAATATGTTGCATCTGTATTCATGTTGGCATCTGGAGTAAACTTCTCGCTGTATTATTTTCTTTTTACAGGTCAAGGAAAATTGTTCCGTGAAAATGAAGAGTTGAGATGGTATTTGGGTGCTGTGGTGTTGATGACATCAATAATAATATTGTTGTTCTATTATGCTCCTGAAGTAGAAACTGTTGTTTCAAATGCAGAATCATATCCATCAGGATTTGAAAATAAATTCAGAACATCATTATTCCATGTGACATCAATAATAACATCTACTTGTTATCAAGCTGCCAATTTTGATTATGATGTATGGGGCAGCCTTTTCCTCGTTCCTACTTTCTTTATGATGGCTAGCGGAGCCTGCGCTGGTTCTACAAGTGGCGGCATTAAAATTATTCGTGAAGTTATTTCCATAAAATCTATTAATAATATTTTCCGTCATCTGCTTCATCCTAATGCCTTGTTTACAGTTAAGGTGTCGAATGAAGTAATCGATGAAGATAAGACTAGAAGAGTTATTAATTTCTTGATTATTTTCTTGTTGCTCTATGTGTTGGGAGTGTTATTCCTTATAATAAGCGGTTGCTCGTTACAAGAAAGCATGTTTAATTGTGTTTCTGCTCTCGGAAATAGCGGTCCAGGAATGGGAAGTACGGGCCCATCTCTTTCATTCTCAGAGTTGTCTAATATGGGCAAATGGGTCATGTCGATACTTATGATGGTCGGACGTCTGGAAATCTATACCGTTTTGGTTACATTCTTAAGATTATTCCGAGGCAAGAAATATTAATCTTTGTTGAAAATCGTTTGTTTTTGATTGATTTTTTTTTACAACCTATTTAAGTTGTTATATTTTTGCCTAAAATAATTTTTTGCTATGAAAAGTATGAGATTGATGGAACATATTAAAGAAAACAAACGCTCAATAATTGCTTGGGTCACTGTTTTCTTATTTTTCTTCTTGTCTTTTTGGGCAAACTGGACCATTTCACTAGCTCACGCATTTTTGTTGGTAGTATGTCTTTTTTTTACAACATATATTGAAAAAAAGTATGTCGTAAAATATTTGCAAAAAGGAAATGCTTTTTTGTTTTATCTGATAAATGTTTTTTTGGTCACAATAATGTCATTATTAACGACTTATCTGGAGTCATATATGTTGACAATTATGAGTAAGCATATATCATTGACAGAAATACATCAGCTTGACGGTGTTAAAACATTCTTTATACCTTTATTAATACGTTTTATTATATATACAACAGCTATTGCCATCTCGGTTATTTCTGTAATGCAACGTGCAGAGGAGGAGAGTCACAGAATAAAAAATGAGCTTAAAAGCGAGAAACTTGATATGGAACTTCGTTTCCTGAAATCACAAATGACACCTCATTTTTTGTTTAACGCATTAAACAACATATATTCTCTTGTTTATATCAAGGATGAAAAAGCTCCTCAAAGTGTTTTGAAACTTTCAGATATGCTTCGATATGTAATGGTAGAATGTCAGGTTGATTTGATTTCTCTTGAAAAAGAGGTTAAATATATTGATGCTTATATTGATTTTCATCAGATGAGTATGGAGAATAAATCTAATTTGATATTTGACAAGAAAATTAAAAACCCTGATTTCAAGATACCACCAATGATTCTTCAGCCTTTGGTGGAAAACAGCTTCAAGCACAGCAGATTAGTGAACGACCCTAATGGTTATGTACATTTCTATATAATTCAAGAGAACAACGACTTGATTTTTATAGCTCGTAATTCAATAAATGGAATGTCATCCTCATTAGTCGATCCAAATAAAAAACATCAAGAAGGTATAGGATTGAATAATGTCAAGAAAAGATTAGAATTGTATTATGGCAAGAATTATTCTTTCGATGTAAGACATGAAGATAATTCATACGTGGCAACAATTAAAATAGGAGAAAAATATAATGAAACGAAAGTATAATGTCCTTATAGTTGATGATGAGTTTCTTGCAAGAAAACTATTGTCGGAATATGTATCGAAAGTAGATTATTTAAATCTAGTGGATACATGCCCTGATGCAACCAAAGCTATGGAAGTGCTTGAAAAAGAAAATATCGATATTTTATTGCTTGATATTCAAATGCCTGATATTTCCGGCATGGAAATGTTAAAACTTATAAACCATAAACCTGCTGTTATTTTTACTACAGCATATTCGGAATATGCTGTAGATGCTTTTGCATTAGGTGTTGTCGATTATCTTCTTAAGCCATTCGATTATGTACGTTTCATGCAAGCTATCAATAAGGCCATAAGTTATAATATATCCGGAAGTCAATCATCACAGGGTCAAGTGTGTGATTATATTTTAGTTAAGGCTGATTATAAATTATATAAAGTAAATTTCGATGATCTTCTTTTTATAGAAGGTCAACATGAATATGTAACGTTTCATACTACAACAAAACGTATAACAGCTTTGTATTCGTTGAGAAATTTGGAAGAAACACTTCCTAAAGACAAGTTCGTCCGCACTCATAAATCGTTTATAGTTTCAATAAAAAATATTGAAGATATTGACAAATTGAATGTTACAGTGGCTGGTAATAAAATTCCTGTTGGAGCAAGCTACCGCGACTCTTTGATTGAAAGACTTTCATAGTAATGTAGTTGAAGATAATGACATTACTCCATTGCTTCAAAAGTTGCAGTCAAACTATTGCTTGATGGCTTTTGATAAATCTTCAAGTCGAACATTCTTACTACAGAGAATACGTGGTCGAATATGTCGCTTTGTATGTTTTCGTATGATATCCATGCCTTGTTAGAGCTGAATGCGTATATCTGGATTGGAACACCGGTTTCGGTTGGAGGTAACTGTCTGACCATGAAGGTCATGTCTTTATTGATGTAAGGACAGTTTGCCAAATATGCATTTAAGTAAGCTCTGAAAATGCCGATATTAGTCTGTCTTCTGCCGTTGACTAAATTGCTGTCATCTATATTGTTAGATTTATTGTATTCTTCTATTTCTTTTTCTTTGTCATTGATATATTGACTTACTAGCTGGAACTTTTTGAAGCGCTCTAGCATTTCTGGGGTGCAGAATTTAATTGTATCAATATCAATAACAAAAGAACGTGCTATACGTCTTCCTCCTGAATTCTCCATTCCTCTCCAGTTGGTGAATGAGTCGGAAATTAATGAATATGTTGGAATGGTTGTGATTGTTTTGTCCCAGTTTTGAACCTTTACAGTGGTGAGACCTATTTCTAATACAACGCCGTCGGCTTTGCTCTTTTCCATGACAATCCAATCGCCTATGCGAAGCATGTCGTTAACTGTCAATTGTATGCCGCCGACAAAACCTAATATAGGGTCCTTGAAAACTAACATAAGCACTGCCGATAAAGTTCCCAATCCAATCAAGATGCTTGATAATTGTTTCTGTGTTAATATTGCAATAACCAATAATACGCAGATAATATATACAATTGTTTTTAATACTTGAACGAACCCTTTGATAGGCTTGCTTTTAGATATTTCATAAGTATCGTATATTTCATTTAATGTCGTTAATATTGCATCAATTACGCGACTATAAACAAAAACTTCGTAAATTTTAGTTATTTCTATAATGGCTGTTGCCAATAATGGATATGATGGTAATGCATCAGGAATATTAAGCCTTATGATATATGCTGGAATTATAAGGCATAACCTTCTAAACACTTTATTTTTAATCAATATATCGTCTCTTTTGGAAGGACTTTTCTTAATTAAGGTATGTACTGTTTTTTCAACAATTATTCTGACAAGATGGTATATAATAAAAGTAACTAATATTAGAGTGACAAAACTGACCAGCTCGGAAATTTGTTGTGCTATGAATTCCGAAAATCCTAATTTATTGAAAAATTTTATTAATACTATGATATATTTTTCAATCATGACTTTATTTATTTAATAAAATATTAAGACTTAATGGGTTTATTTCCACACATATATCCTTGCACATTGGCAGTGCTTCTCCGTCAATGTTTACAACGTCTTCAATTTCTCTGGTTACGCTTATTTTTTTTGCCTTGTAAATGTCTATGAAATTGCTCTTGTCTATTTGTTTTGTAATGAAGTAAGTGGCGACTATAGGCACTTCAATGATGTTAGGCTTTTTAAATATACATACATCCAGAAGACCATCTTGCACGCTCGCTTTTGGTGATATTTCAGCATTATATCCAAATTGACTTGAGTTAGCAAACGTTACGAAGAAAGGTTTGCATACAATAGTTTTATCGTCATCTAAAACCAAAGTATATTCTTTTGGTTTGAAGTTGTGATATTCTTCGGTGACCAATTTTGCATAAGTCCTGAAACCTCTGTTGCCATCTTTTGAAAAATAATCGGCAATCAAAGCATCGAATCCAATGCCAGCAATGCTTATGAAAGGAACTCCATTCATTGTTGCAGTGTCTATTTTAAAGACGTCACCGTTGTTAATCACTTCAGTGATAAGACGTTCAACTCTGAATGGCAATTCAAGATGGCGTGCCAAGCCATTGCCAGAGCCCAATGGAACGATGACAAGAATTTGTTTCTTTCCAATAAGACATTTTGCAACTTCATTGATTGTTCCGTCACCGCCAACTGCTGCAATGTATTCAAATCCGTCTTCTATCGCTTTCATTGTTAATTCTGTAGCATGATTTATTCGCTCAGTGTAAACAATGTCGTATTCATATTTGTTTTTATCAATATAATTATCAACAAGTTTAGGAAAATTATTCTTGTTATGATTTCCCGAAATGGGATTGACAATAAATATTATCTTACGTTTCATTTTAAGACATATAATTTATTTCTGTTCATTCTATTGTTGTATTGCTGTAATCTTAGTTTAAACTCTATGTTTAAACTGTCAAATTTATTTGAGTTGTCTTTCATCAGATTGTTAGACAGCGTCTCATCATTGATATCATAAACAGCTTGTATATCGTTGCCATCGCTTTGCATAAAATATTCTCCATTAGAATATTGATAAATGCTGTTTAAGAAACTTATATACGAAGGCTTTGATATACTGTCAAATAAATTTCTTCCAAAACTAAAAACATCTTCATCAATTTCAAGAAGGCTTAATATTGACAAGTTGATGTCAGTTTGTTGTGCCATTTCTTCAACTCTTCTTTTCTCGATGATGTTAGGAGCATAGAACGCAATTGGAATTTTATATGCTCCTTTAACGTTTTTATATTTATTGTAATGATGTTCAGAGTTGCCATGATCGGAGACAATCACAAATATTGTATTGTCAAACCATTCATATTGTGATATTTTTTTGAAGAATAATGATAATGCATCATCAGAATATCTCACTGTTTTCTCGAACGCTGTGTTAGAAGACAAATATTCAGGCACAATATAATCGCTTGGAAGTGAATATGGCACATGCGACGACAATAAAAATAGAGTAGCTGCAAATGGTTCTTTGTATTCATTCATTTTTTCAGCTGAATATTGTAAGAAAGGTATGTCGTAGATGCCCCAAGCGCCATCATAATCACTGTCGTTATTGTATTCAGTTCTGCCATAATAATCATCAAAACCGTTTGATTTTGATGTTGAATAGAAATTCATCGTGCCATTGTTGCCGCCATGATAAAAAGCTGTTTTATATCCGTGTCTTTTTAATATTGAACCTAAACCGTCAATACTATTGCTGGCATATTTTGAGCTTGGATAATCTGTCGCCATAAGTGATGGAACACCAGTCATTAATGATGGTAATGATTCAATAGAGCGACGGCCGTTAGCCATTCCATCGAATGTCAGGCTTTCGTTTAATAAAGAATCAAGAAATGGTGTTAAGCTTTTCTTGTATTCTGTGTTGTAATATCCAATCATTTCTTGTCCAACTCCTTCCAATATGATTAACACTAGATTGCGGCCTTTTGTTTCTCCTGTTATAAATCTATTGCTTTTCAGGTCGGTGTGGATTGGTGTATATAAGTCTTCAATTTCTTTGTCGTCGAAAAATGAAATGTTTTCTAGTGATGCTGATGTTGACCCATATAAAATACTGAAAGGTGTATTTATTACAAGTGGGGCATATTTTGTTGTATAATTTGTTACGGTTAGAATGGAAATAGGTATTAATTGGAAACCGCCTCTAATTCCTATTACTGATAAACCGATGACTATTACAAAGACAATTGATTGTTTAACATGCCATATTAAATTAAACTGAGAAGTATTATTTTTGACTTTTGTTTTTTTCATTATCAAAATAATGAAAAATAGCAAAACAAAGAATAACAGAAACATATACCAGAAATCTACGAAGAAGCTTGCCATAAGCCCAACTTGATTCTCGTCTGTACCTTTGAAAAATGTGAATAATTCTGAACACATTCTTTTGTCAAGGTATCTGAAATATATAACATCGATTAGGTTCAGTCCAACTGCAATAGAGTTTGCAACAACAAAAATAATATCTACTATTTTTTTATATAAATCGTTGAATTTATATCGTATAGGCAGACAATATAGTATTATTAAAGGGCTGTTGTAAATAATGAGTGTATTTATGTCGAAACGGAAGCCGTTGAAAAATAATTTAAACAACTCTGAAGAAGTGATGTTTGGAAAACTGTTTATGTTAAATAAATAGATGGCCCATCTGCTAAAAGCCAGTAACAATAACATAAATGAAAGTCGAATGCATAACATTCTCCATAGTTCAGTCTCTCTGTTTCTCCAAATTTTATCCATTATTTTTTTTTGCAAATTTAAAAAAATAATCCCTTGCATTTATCCTTTTTTGATTATTTTTGAAATATAAATTATTAGACTTTTATGAGAATTAAATTATTGATATTCTATGTGTTATTGTGTAATATTTTGTTTGCGCAAGACAAAACATATCCTCAATATCCTAATCCTGTAAAAATACCACTTTCTCTTTCAGCTACGTTTGCGGAATTGCGTTCAAACGCATTTCATGCTGGTGTTGATATTAGAACGCAGGGAGTTGAAGGAAAAGAAGTGTTTGCTGTTGCCGACGGCTATGTAAGCAGGATAGGCGTTTCGCCTTTTGGTTATGGAAAAGTGATTTATATAACACATAATGACGGCTTTACTTCCGTTTATGCTCACCTGTCAAAGTTTAATAAGAAAATTAATGATTTTGTCAAAAACAAACAATATGAAGATAAGTCTTTTGCACAGAATATAATTCTTGATAAGCATCAATTTCCGATTAAAAGAGGTGATTATCTAGGACTCACTGGTAATAGCGGCAGTTCGGGCGGACCGCATCTTCATTATGAAATACGTTATACTAAGTCGCAGGAGCCTGTAAATCCGATGTATTTCGGTTTGAAAATAAAAGACACCAGGAAACCCACAATCAAAGGGTTGGCGGTATATCCTTTAGAAAATTCTTCCGTAAATTATGCTGACTCTGCTTTATACTGCAAAGTGAATTATGAGAATAATATTTATTCTATTGAAAATCCTATAATTGAAGTAAGTGGAAACGTTGCCTTCGGTATAAATGTTTTTGATCAGGCTGATGGCGCCAATAACAAAAATGGTGCTTACAGCATTGAACTTTATGCTGATAACGAATTGATTTATAAAATTATATCAGACAAATATTCTTATGATGAGACTCGCTATATAAATAGTCTTATAGATTATTCTTATTATGTTAAAAATAATGAACGTTTTATCAGAACTGAAATTGATGAGTTTAACAAGTTGAAACTTTATGAAAAAAGAAATGGAGTTTTAAATGTCAATCAAGGTGATACTGTTAAAATGTCTTTCGTTGTTATGGATTATAACAAAAATAAGTCAAAATTGAATTTTACATTGGTAGGAAGGGAACTTCCTGAATTTGCTTCTAATCAACCTTTGCCTCGTTCATATTATAGAATATTTGATGGTGAGTCGAGAGAAATTTATCTAGATGGATTTGAAGCGGAAATTCCGGAATTTGCATTCTATCGTAATGTTTCACTGAATGCATCTCAGATAGATACAATGCAAAACATATATTCTGATTTTGCTTATCGTCTTGGTACAGAGGAGATACCAATGCATAAAAGAATGACTATACGTATAAGAGTTAATGAAGAATATGTGGATGATACATTGATTTATGTAGCTACAATTGACAAAAAAAATAAGGTGTCATTCTTGGGGAACAATAGAGTAGATGATTTTATGGAAGCGAAGACTAATGTTTTGGGAACATATTTTATAGCTAAGGATTCCATAAGACCTTCTGTTAAACCATTGAATTTTAAGAATAATGGTTCTGTGGCTGAAAATTGGTCGTTAAGGGTGGAGATTGATGATATTGGAACTGGTATTTCTAAATATGCAATGTATGTCAATGACGAGTGGGTTCTTGCTGATTATGATGCAAAGAACAAATTGTTGATGTATCAAATTGACAATCGTCTTAAAACGGGACGCAATGTTCTGAAGGTTGTTGTTTCCGATATGGTTGGTAATGAGACGATATATACAGCAACTATTCTTCGTTAGTAATAGTGACATACTGATAAGCTCCAGCATCGGGAGCATTTTCTCTTGAAACTCCGTCTAAATCGTATTGAAGTGCTCCCACTGAATAGAAAGGATTTCCAATTCCTATAGCAGGTGATAGTGTATCTAGATGGAAGTTGTATTGGTTGTTGACAAATTTAGGGTCTTTATTAAATACGCAATTTGTATAATTTGTAAATGCTTCTGAATTTTGTCTCTTAGTTTTCAATAAACTGCTATTAAAGAAATAAGTGGTGTCTGGACCAGGGTAGAAGTCTGTGGCGAATTCATCATCTTGATTTCCATACATAATACAATTGTTCATTTGAAAGTAGAAATTGTATGCGTATGAGATGCCGTCGGTAGGATTTGTATATACATTATTGAACAGCAATGATGGGGTTGTTCTTGTTGATTGATTCCAGAAGTTGGCTACAGTACCTTGCTCGAAAATATATTCTCCACCTCCTGTTAATGCTATGGCGTAATTTCCGCAATTAGATACTACAAAATTACCTGCTTTGATATTGTATAGATTAGCGTATATGCCCATACCTGTGTGATTGTCGATAATCGTGTTCTCTATGTTTAATGGAGCTCTGTTGTCTTTCAAAAAACGTTGTGCCTGAATGCCGATGAATCCGTTTTTAATAATGGCATGGTTTATAGAATGTCCGAAGCCTTCACGAGCTTCCATCAGCCATATTCTGTCCCATTGTCCAGGATCGTCGGTAAATGCAAGTTCAAGTCTGTCGCCTTGAAATACAACCGGATTCTCTGCAGTTCCTTCAACGCGAAGCTGGCCTTCGCTGTACGCCCACAGACCGCCTCCGCTATGGATGTGGACTTGTGTGCCTTCTTCAATAACCAAAGTTCCATAAGAGTTTATCAATGCATAGCCATAAATGACATAAGGACGTTCGGATGTCCAATGTGTTTCTTGAAGACTGTCTGCTACCATTTTAAATTTAGGGTATCCTTTGATATATTGGTCTGCTACGATATAGTTCGCATTTTGTCCAAAAGCGGTGAGGCTGACTTCCTGCTTGTTGCCGTTGGTTTCAAACAATAATTTTTCCTCAACAAAGAATGGTGAGTTTTGGTCGTTTGGGTTTATTGTTACTTTGATGAATATGTAAATGCTATCTTTAGCATAAATTTCTATATCGGAAAAATCATATCCGGCTTCACCGTCAACGTTGATGGCAAATTGCGACTGATTGCCGTTTTGCAAGCGTATAGAACTGATTTTTAGATTTTCATCACTGTTGTTATAAACCATAAGATGACGTGTTGACGAACCCAAAGTGGTAAATACGGTATCGAATGTAATTGTATCGTTTGAAAAAGCCACTTTCAATGATTGGTTGTCACTGAAGTTGACAGGCTTCTTGCATGATGCAAAACATAATATAACTCCTATAATGAAAATCCAAATGTATTTATGCATAATAATTCCGTAATGTGTTTTTATTACGTATGGATAATTTATTTATTGCTCTGTTTTAAAAAATCGTCCCAACGTGTATCGAGATATGCGTTGGTTGCGATGTACTTTAATGCATTTAATAATTGCTCTGCATTAGCATACCCAGGCAATACAGTGATGCCTATATTTGTTTCGCTCATGAATACATAAGAAGGATACGACATTTTTCCTTGTAGTAATGCATTCGCTAGTTGGTGTGTTCCTTTTTTACTTCCCATTGGATTGGGGTTTATGAATGTATGTCCCATAAATTCAATGCTTCCGCTTTGTTCTGCATCAAACTTAACTGCATAGAAGTTTTCATTCATATAAGCAATAACATCCTTGTCCAAGAATGTTGTTTGATCCATTTTCTTACACCATCCGCACCAATCGGTATAAACATCAATAAAGATTTTCTTTGGCTTTTCTGTATTTCGTTTTACTGCTTCTTCAAATGTCAGCCAATTGATTTTTTCAGAAGATGATACCATTTCCTGAGAATTGCTTCTCTGCAGTGGTGTTGTTCCTGTATTGTTTTGTGCGTTAGATTTGTATGAGAATAATAAAGTTATTATTACAACAAATATTAGGTTTATTTTATTCATATTAATAATTATATTTTGCTCTTTCAATTTCTTTCTTGTTGTCTTTGTCTTTAAGGTTTTCTCGTTTGTCGTAGAAGTGCTTACCTTTTGCCAATGCAATAGTTACTTTAGCCAGACCTTTGTCGTTGATGAATAGGTCTGTAGGTACAATGGTGAAACCTTTCTCGTTTGATTTTGTTTTCAGTTTACTTAGTTCTCTTCGTGTTAGAAGAAGTTTTCTGTCACGTTTTGGATCGTGGTTGTTGTACGTTCCATGTGAATATTCGGCTATATGCATGCCTATCACGAAAAGTTCGTTATTTTTGTAAACACAATAAGAGTCGGCCAGACTGGCTTTGCCTTCTCGTATGCTTTTTATTTCAGTGCCAGTTAGAACGATTCCTGAAATGTAAGTGTCAATGACAAAATATTCAAAAGATACTCTTTTGTTTTTGATGTGGATTTTATTTTGTGTTTTTTCCTTTGCCATACTTATATGATTAGGAATTAGGAGTTAGGAATTAGGAATTGTTATGTTCCTGAAGTCCTAAATCCTAATTCTAAAGTTCTAGAATTCTAGAGTTCTATAGTTCTTTATTTCACGTCGCCCAAAATGATTGGCATACCGTCGTTGCCGCCGATGATAACAACTTTTGAGTTTGGAGACTCGGCAAGTTTCAATGTTGCTTCAATTCCTTTTTCGCGGAGAATCTTGTCGTTGATACTTGCACTTAAGATGCTGTTAGCTGCTGCTTTACCTTCAGCTTCTACGCGTTGACGTTCTGCTTCTTGAGCTGCTTTTTCAAGTTTGAATTCATATTCAAGAGCTTCTTGTTCTTGTTTTAACTTACTTTCAATAGCAGATTTGATTGTTGGAGGCAAGGTGACTGAACGAATGAGAACCTGATTTAATTGAACATATTTCTCGTCTAAAAGTTTCTTTGTTTCTTCAAAAATTTCTTCTTGGATAACGTCACGTTTTGTTGAATAGATTTGTTCTGGTGTGTAACGGCCAACAACGCTTCTTGCTGCAGAACGCATAGCTGGGATGACGATTCTTGTGAGATATTCTGTACCTATTTTTGCGTGTAATGTACCTAACTCTTCCCAGCGTGGCTGATACCAAGTAGAGAATTCAATCTTGATTTCCAAACCATTTGATGACAATGCGCTCATCTCTTCAGATGTTTCTTGTTGGCGTGTCTCATAAACGTACATCGTGTTCCATGGTGCGATGAAATGGAAACCTTCTTCGTATGTCTTTGATGTGTCAACGCCGCCACCGAACAAACGGAATAACACTCCACCATGACCAGCAGGGATTGTTTTGGTGATACGTCCCCAGAACATTATTAATAAGAAAATGATACCGACTATTATAAAAATAGGGGTGTACTTCTTTAATTCATTGTTGTTTCGATTGTCTGATTGTTGTGAATATTGCATAGTAATATGATTTTAAATTATGTTACAAAGATAAGTTTTTTTCTTGAATAAAAGACGGTATAAAGTGTTATGAATTAAAATTTTCTATAAACGATAATAATAAAGTTACATAAGCCTAGAAACTCCATACGACTTGTAGTTTTCCATCAGAACGCCAGCTGCCTTCAATTTTTTCCAAACCGCTTCCAATTTCATGTTTGTCGTCATATAACGTGAATCCTATTTTTCCTGAAAACTGAATACAATTCATCGTTTTGATTTTCCCTACTAGATAAGTTCTGATGCCTTTACCAGACAATCCTCCAACAGCGAATGCATAAAGAACGTCATTTTCGTATGAGTAAATGCTGCCTTTTTCTGCATTGAACAACTCGTACCGGAAGGCTATGTTGTAACTCTTTTCAGGAGGGGCATACAATATATCCTGATATATCAAATATGAATTATATCTTCCATCTTCATGATAATTAAAATGATATTCAGCTCTGTTCTTTAAAATTACATCTTTGCTTATTTGATAGGAGATATGAAATCTTATCATATTGTTCTTCTCAAGAATCAGATGTTTTTGATATAAATCAGTGTGACTTGTATTTTTCATTTTATGTTTGTTTCTGTATTCTAAAAACGATTGTATATTATTGTTAGAATAATTCAATTTAGAATCAAATTCATAACCATGATTAGGAGAGTGAGTTGTGTTTTTAAAAAAATCATGTTTAAAAAAATCGATGCTGTTTATGAGTTTCCAATTTGCTGCTAAAGAAATCGCACTGCTGAAATAGCAGCCTTTCTCGTTATTTGTCTTACTCCCAGAAGCAAAGGCATTGCTGTAAAGACACTGATAATCCTTTGCATAATTTCTATATAATACTGTAAAATCTATATAACTAGCTGGTTGGAAATTTGCACCTAGCAGGCCGGCATATCCTTTGTTACAGCTCATCGCTATTTCTCCATACAAGGCAATATTTCTCATGATATAATAAAAATCAATACTTTGATTTGAGATGCTTTTGCCTCTGAAATTAAATGTGTTATAAATATTGTTTTCTGGAATAAGTGCAGCGCTTAAGTCTGTTTTGTGAATAGTATATCCAATGTTAAAATTGGAGTTCTTATAACACAAGTTAAAACCATACAACTGTTGCCTTATGGGTTTCCTGTCAATAATTTCGTTATACGTTCTATGTAATCCGCTTTGATACAAACTAGTGACCTCAATAACTGTTTCGTTAAGAGTGTCGTAAGTTAGCACGTTAGCATCTATGTGTTTGTTGGAGTAAAAAACACTTAGTTCTAAATTTCTGTATTTCAATGTGCTTGCAATACCTCTTAAATAATATCCTTCGTTTGCAGATTTGCTTGCGCTAATCTTCTTGTTTTTTCTTAACAGACTTTCACCTCTTGCAACGTACGACATTCCGTTCCCCATAGTCAGACCCTGACCAAAGGAGACTTTATAGTCTCCAATGGCTAAGGTCTTCAACCAACCAAAATTATAAATACAAAAATGAAGTGAATAATAATCGAATCCTGAATAACATTGTTTGCCTAACATTGTTCTTATGGAGTCGTTTATGTTTTTTCTGAGCAGATATTCTCCTGGGTCTTTTTCCATAACAAACCCTGCTTCAATCTTGTCTTTGTATGAGAAGTTATAGCGTAAATATAACTTTTGCGGACTGCCTAAATATATTGAGTTTGGCTTTTTATAAAGCAAAGAATCGTCTATTTTTTTATATCCTTCTTTTTTGTTTAGACATTGGCTTGTTTCGAAAAGTACTTTGTTTTTCCCATATTTGAAAATGTCTTTTAGAACAAATTTGTCATAAGTCTTATTATCTTCAAAACATATTAATGGCTTAATTACTTCTATACATTTTTCATCTATGCCTTCCACCTCATATAGTTCTTCTATGAATAATATATCACCATAATTTCTTCTGTATTTTTTTATGCATTCTAATTGAAAAACGCTTAAGAACTTGAATTCAGCGAGCATCTCAATATTATCGCTATTGATGTTTATAGGATTTTCGATAATGTTCCAATAAGACTCAATAATTTCTGAATAATCATAATTTTCATCTTCGTTATTTTCCGACATCCTTTCAATATGTTCTATTATCAATTCGTCGATATGCTGGCAATATACATTTTGAAATGAGATTGAAAATATAAATATTGGGAGTATTTTTCTCATAATGTAGTCTCCTTATTAACTTTTGTTTTTAAGTATGAAAATAAGACTGCAATTAAGAGAAGTGCCAAGATCTTGATTAATTTGTCCGGCTATATCGACGATGCAGTATTTGTAATTATATCCAATACCAAATGTGAATAGTTCAGGATTTAGTTGAAATCCGCTTCTTATATAAGAGTTTTCATAACATTCGTATTCTATGCCAAATCTATATGAGAAGTTATCTTCGAAGATTTCTTCTATTTCACTTGTAAGCATAAATCCTTCATTAATGAAATAAGAGAATCCTAATCTCATGACTATCGGAATTTTGTAGTTGTTGGTAGTTCTGATTTTGACATGGATAGGGTTGAATAGATAAGCCCCGAGACTCAGATTCTCATTTATTTCATATTGTATGCCTAATTCAAAAGTGGGAGAGGAGAATTTATCGTAATCTCCAGAGAACTTTAAAAATATGTAATCTAGTTTTAATCCTATTTTCAGTTGAGGACCGAAGTTTCTTGCTAATGCAATTCCAATTATGTTTTCATTATAATGTTCAAAACCGAAGCGAGAAGCGGATATTCCAACTACACCAATGTTTAATGGCAAAAGAGCTCCAATATTACTATATCCAAGTTCCTTTAATAAGAAACGGTTTTCGTATGAAATGCCAATGCATAAATCTTTATATGAAGAAATTCCTGCAGGATTGTTATGCAGTGACCAGAAGTCGTTTGAAGCAACGGAACATTTCCCAAGAGAGATTGTTCTTCCTCCGCTTGCTTGAAGCAAGTCCCACGCATATACGTGTGTGAATAAAGCTAGGACAAATAAGCCCGAAAATAGCAATCGTTTCATCGTAAATTGAGGTTTGTTGGTATCGCAAAAGTAGAAAAATATTTCGCAGGTTTAAAATAAAATGTATCTTTGTCGTAGTTAAAAATTAATGTGTAGTAAGTTAAAATTTATTAGGTAGTATTAAAAATTGAAGTTATGGAATATCTAATCTATTTATTAGCAGTTATTTTCATTATTGTTGGAATCATTGGTGATGTAGTGCCTGGATTACCTGGCGTACCTATCAGTTATGCAGCGATGATTTTATTGCATTTTTTTACCGATATAACATACTCTAATGAGGCATTAATTATATATGGTATATTATGTGCTGTGATAACAATAGTCGATTATTTTGTCCCTATATGGGGAACAAAGAAGTTTGGCGGTACCAAAGCTGGTGTTAGAGGAAGCACCATCGGACTGATAGTCGGCGTTGTTGTTTTGCCGATTTTAGGAGTAGTGATAGGACCATTCGGTATCATCGGTATATTGGCTGGACCATTCTTCGGTGCATATATAGGAGAGAAGATGTCGGGTGTTGATGACCAACTAGCATGGCGTTCAGCAATAGGCTCTTTTGTGGGATTCGTTGCAGGAACATTATTAAAGGTAGTATATTCTTTGGTGGTTGGTTTTGTAGTGATTAAGGATATTATCACTTCATTTTTTTAAGACCACAAGACTACAAGACAACAAGACAACAAGTGGAGAGTCGTTTTTTTCTGTTGGGCATAGAAAAACTAAAGTCGCGTCAGTTTGCATTAAAATGACGCGACTTTGTTATTGATTTATTTCTTGCCTTCTTTTGCTGCCTTTTCTTCGGCTTTCAATCTTTGTTTTCTTAACTTCTTGAGTTTTCTGTCGATGGCCTTCTGACGTATCCTAGGATTGTCGCCGGTGAACTGGTATTCGTCGTAGATGTATTGGCTTCTGTCTTCGTTAAATACGTATATCAGTCTGGCTGTGATAACATTATTATATTGGTCTCTTCTGCAGTCGTAATCTCCGTTGATGAGGTAGAAGTCTCTCGTTCTGATTTTCGCCATGGAATATTGATAGCGTATTCCTAATTTGAATCTCTCGTGTATTCTGAATTTCAAATCGGCAAGGATACTGAAATCACCTAGATTATATTTGTCGGCTCCTGTATATTCTAAATTCACATTTGTCTTTCTTCCATGTTCGAATTCTTTCAATCCTACAAGTCTGCCGTAAGAAGCTCCAATGCCGAAAGATGTGATTTGTTTGTCTGTAAAATATACTATAACAGGTACTTCTAAATATGTAAGATTCAAATCGTAAGCTCCGTTGTATGTCTGTCCGTTGATAGTGTCGTTGTATGTGGCTCTCTGATGTGCTCCTTTTTGGTTAAAAACGACTTCTAATGAAACGTCAATATTGAAGTTGTTTTTCTGATATACTGGCACTAAAGCTCCAATGCCGCCATGCAATCCTATATTCCTGAATCCATACACCTGGTCACCATCTACTTGCGAGAGATTGAATCCAATGAATCCTTCGCCTTTAACTATCTGAGCTTGGGCTTCTGTCTTGAATAACAATACAAAAGCACACATTATCAATATTGTAAAAATCTTTTTCATATCATCTTAACGTTAATGTGTTCCTTATATTATTTTGCTACATTAATTTTCATGCTTAAACTTATTCTCTTTCTCTCGACGTCTAGTTCTGTCACCGTAACTCTCACTTTCTGATTGAGTTTCACTACTTCATTAGGGTCTTTGATGAATTGGTTCGACATCTGACTGATGTGAACGAGACCGTCTTGATGTACACCTATATCAACGAAACATCCGAAGGCAGTGATGTTGGTTACTATGCCAACCAATTGCATTCCGACTTTCAAGTCGTTGATGGTGCGTATGTCTTTGTTGAACTCGAAGAATTCGAATGTTTTTCTAGGGTCGCGACCTGGTTTTTCCAATTCGCTGATGATGTCGCTTATTGTCTCGATGCCGAAGTCGTTTTCGATGAAGTCTTTAGGATTTATTTTGGATATAAGTTCTTTATTTCCAATCAAATCTCTTACTTCCACATTAAGTTTCTTCGCCATTTTTTCTACTATGTGGTAGCTCTCAGGATGCACGGCGCTAGCATCTAATGGTTGTGCTGCATCGTGGATTCTCAAGAAACCTGCGCATTGTTCGTATGCTTTTTCTCCTAAACGAGGTACTTTCAGAAGCTGTTTGCGGCTTTTGAAACCGCCGTTTTCGTTACGATATTTAACAATATTGCTAGCAATCTGAGGACCGACGCCGCTGACGTATGAGAGCAGTTGTTCGCTGGCAGAATTAAGTTCCACGCCCACAGCATTAACGCAACTCTCTACGACATGACCGAGTTCTTCGTTCAGAAGCTTTTGGTTTACATCATGTTGATATTGACCTACGCCTATAGATTTAGGGTCAATTTTAACCAACTCGGCGAGTGGGTCCATAAGACGGCGTCCGATGCTTACTGCGCCTCTCACAGTAATGTCGTATTCCGGAAATTCGTCGCGAGCCACTTTAGAAGCGGAGTAGATGGAAGCGCCGCTTTCGTTAACCATGACGGCGATAATGTCGCGGTCGAATTTTATTCCGCGTATAAAGTCCTCTGTCTCTCGTCCTGCAGTGCCGTTGCCAATGGCGATGACTTCAATCTTGTATGCATTGACGAGCGAACGTATTTTATTTGTCGCCTGTCTTATTTCATTTTGAGGTGGGTGAGGGAAGATGGTTTCGTTATGTAGCAAAGCGCCATATTCATTGAGAATGACAACTTTACAACCTGTTCTGAAACCAGGGTCTAATGCGAGGACGCGTTTCTGTCCGATAGGCGCTGCCAAGAGAAGCTGGCGAAGGTTCTCGGCGAAAACCTTTATCGCTATTTCATCAGCTTTCTCTTTGTATAAAGCACGAATCTCTGTCTCTAACGATGGCTCCAGCAAACGTTTCCATGCGTCATCAATAGCATCTTGTACCAAATCAGTAGATGAGTTGTCGGCTTTGATGAAGATGTTGTCGAGTGTCTTAAGCGCTTCTTCATCATTGATTTTCAATTTCACTTTCAGCATGCCTTCTGCCTCGGCACGGAACATCGCCAACAATCGGTGGCTTGGAGCCTCGGCAATAGATTCCTTCCAGTCGAAATATTGCTGATATGTCTTGCCTTCTACCTCTTTGCCTTTTACTACGGCAGAAGAGATGACCCCTTCTTTATGATATATCTTACGGATGTTGTTACGTCCTTTGATGTTTTCGGAAATCCATTCTGCCATGATGTCGCAGGCTCCTTTGAGAGCGTCTTTGGTGGTCTCGACGCCTTTTTCCTTGTCGATGTATTTCTCAGCGAGACCTTCAACGTCGTCGCTGTTTTGCGACATGATTATCTTGGCTAGAGGCTCAAGACCTTTCTGACGTGCAATCTCAGCTCTCGTCTTACGTTTAGGTTTATATGGAAGATAAAGGTCTTCAACGTCTTGCAGCGTCTTGGCGTTCTTGATGCTGTCCTCTAATTCAGGAGTGAGTTTCTCTTGTTCCGCTATCGACTTCAAGACTGCCTCTTTTCTCTTTTCGAGTTCTTCGAGTTGCTCGAGGCGCTTTTGTATTGCTGCTACAACCTCTTCATTCATGGTGTTGGTCATCTCTTTACGATAACGAGCGATGAAAGGAACTGTACATCCTTCACTTAAAAGACGTATCACATTTTCTGCAACTGTCAGTGACACTGAAAATTCCGTTGCTATCTGCTTGCTGAAATCCATGTTTTAAAGTTAATAGTTTATAGTTAATAGTGGTTGATTAGTTGATAGTTATATGTTTATAATTGATTTATCCAATTCTAAAGTTCTAAAATTCTAGAGTTCTAAAGTTCTCCATATATTCCACGCCGCTTCGGCTTGTTCGTGTAACATCGTTAATCCATTATATGCTGCCGAGCCTTGCGCTTTTCCTTTTTTCATGAATAATGTCTCGTCAGGATTGTAAATCAAATCTATGAAGACATTATGCTCGTCGGCAGTAGAGTAGGGCAGTTCTAAACATTCGTTTACATTTGGAAACATTCCCACAGGCGTCGCATTGATTATAATGGAATAATGTTCAAAACCTTTAATATTAATATCCTCATAACTCATTCCTAATTCCTCATTCCTAATTCCTAATTTTCTACTCACAATCTTATATGGAACACCTTTTTTGTTTAAGACATATTGAACCGCCTTCGACGCCCCGCCACTCCCCAAAATCAAAGCTAATCTGCTTGTAGTCTTGTAGTCTTGTAGTCTTCTCTAGAAGTTTCTCAAACCCAAGCACATCAGTGTTAAAACCTTTCAGACTTCCGTCATCATAAATTTTGACGGTATTGACTGCGCCGACTTCCTTTGCTGTTATGTCAATATCATCAAGAAATGGAATGATTTCTTCTTTATATGGGACTGTGACGTTAAAACCTTTTAAATTTTTATGTCCTTTGATATATGGAATTATATCTTCAATATTTTGAATTTCAATATTTTGATAAGAATAGTTAAGATTTTTTAACAGAAACTTCTCTGTGAAATAATCCTTTGAAAAAGAATGACCAAGCTTCTTCCCAACCAAACCATATATCTTATCAAAACTTTTCATATCACTACATATATCCCTTAGCCTTTTGACATTAGTCTTTAGTCTTTAGTCTTTAGTCATTAGCCATTATTGCCCTTCTTCGCCATCTTCTCTGTCAGCACTATTAATGCTGCACCTATAAGCATGATTACTAATGCTATAGAGAAGTCGAGGTTTAATTCTGGCAAATAATATTCGTAACCTGTTACTTTAGCTTCGCTGCCGAAATAAGTGATGACGTCGTTTTTCCAAGGCCAGATGATTGGCATACTGCCTAAGATGAAACCTGTCAGGACTGCGATGGTTATGTCTCTGTAATTCTTGAATATCCATGACAAGAGATGTGAGAATGCGAGCAAGCCAACAACGCCTCCCACAACAACAGGAAGTAATATTTTAAGATTCAAATCATTTACTGCGTCAATCATAATGAGTTGATAGTTGCCCATCAAGACTAAAACGAAAGAACCAGAGAGTCCAGGTAATATCATGCTGCAAGTTGCGACAGCACCGCAAATCATCAAATAAATGAAATTGCTGTTTTCTTTTGCCGGTGTTCCGAAAGCGATTAATAAAGCGATTGCTGTTCCTATCACGAAGAAAACCAGTACTTTCCAGTTGAATTTCTCTATTGTTATTCCTACGTAATATATTGATACCAATATCATTCCGAAGAAGAATGACCATAAATAAATAGGATATTCTGCGAACAGGAATTCAAACAATCTTGCTATAGAGAGTATTGCTACCAAGACTCCAGAGCCCACTGAAACGAGGAACCATAAGTCGATGTGTTGAGCGAATTCCTTGAACTTACCTGTGAAAAACAGTTTGATAGCTGTTAGGTTGCAAGATTTTAACGCATTTATCAAACGTTCGAAAATGCCAGTTATCAAGGCTATTGTTCCGCCTGAAACTCCTGGGATGACATTGGCAGAACCTACGCCAAGTCCTTTGAAAAAGTTTGCAATGTATTGATTCATATTAGAATAGGTTGTTGTTTTTATCTTTATATTCGTTTATTAAGTTTACGATGTTTTCGTTGTTTAAGATATAGTTAGGGTCGAAGCCGATGAACTCCTGAACTCCATCGGTGTCAATCTCCAATGCTTCTTCAAGATTCATCAATCCTAATTGCTCTTCTTCTTGTATGAAATTGATGAACGCCAGTCTATATAACAAAGGAGCTTGTTTGCCTAGCTTGTTCAAACCCTTCTCAATGTATTTCACCGCCTTGTCGATGTCGTCTTGCATGATATAAACTTCCATAAATGCAATATATAGATTGACATCGAAAGGATATAATTCCTCTATTTCTTTGAGATATTTGATGGAGTTCTTGTATTTTCCAAGTTTGTTGTTCTCTTCAACGAGAACGAAGAGATAGTCGGTGTTGAATGGAGCTAGTTCGTGGGCTCTTTTCAGAAACTTGATTGCTGATTTATGATTTTCCTCTTCGCAGAAAATGAATCCCAATCCGGCGTATGCTTCTGCGATATTTTCATCAAGTTCTATTGCTTTCTTGAAGTTGCTGATAGCTTCCAGTTTGTTGCCAGTCTTAGCAAGTGCTTCGCCGTAAAGACAATACAGAATCGGTTGTTTGACTTTATTTCTGAAAGCTTCTTCGATGATTTCTATTGTGTCTTGATATTTGTCAAGTTCATTATTAATTGTTGCGATATTGATATATCCTCTGTCGTAATGCTGGTCGATGGCTAATGCGAACTCATATTGTTCGATGGCTTTCTCCAAGAGATGGAGTCTGAGGTAACAATTGCCCAATGCCATCCAAGTTTCCAGGTTGTGAGGGTTCTTGTCAACCTCGGCGTTAAGGAAATCAACGCATTCAAAACCTCTTTCGAGATAGAAGTAGCAGTTCATAATCTGCATATACTGTTCGCTGTAATCGATGTTGTCTGTTAGACCTTTCTTAAGATAATAAAGAGCTTTCTCATAATCTCTCAGCAGCATATATTCGCCTCCGATTGAACCGTAGATGTCGGTGACGTTTTCGTTGTTGCCAAGGAGTTTTATGGCTCTTTTGTAAGCGACAATAGATTGTTTGTGGTTGTTGAGCAAGCCATGGCAATACCCCAAATTGACGTAATAATCAGGGTCTTCAGTGTTGTTGTCTTCTTCTTTAAGATACTTTAACGCGTTTATGGCATCTTGTACTGAAAGATATTTTTTTGCCATTATGCTATATATAATAGGACTTTCTGAATGATACTTCATGGCCATATCAGCAAGGATGTTTATTTTTTCAATGTCATCATGCTGAATGTAATAATCAATCATAATGTTCAATTCATCGACATCAAAAAAAGAAAGCCTATCGTTTTCTAATTGACTTTCAAATCTTTCTATCAATTCCTGAATCTCATAATCGTCTAAGAAATTATCATCGTCAAATCCCATATCTTTTTTTTGCAAATTTAAAAAAAACTGCCTTATATTTGCAAAAAAATAAAATAGAATATGCCTTTAATTAAATCTATTTCCGGATTTCGTGGAACTATCGGTGGCAAGGCTGACAATGGTCTTACACCTATTGATATTGTCAAACTTACATCGTCTTTTATTTGTCTTATTCGTCGCTCTGGCGTAAGTCGTCCTCGTATCGTTGTAGGTCGCGACGGACGTATCTCTGGAACAATGGTGAACCAGTTGGTTTGCGGTAACTTGCAAGCTATGGGTGCTGATGTCATCGATATCGGATTAAGCACAACTCCAACAGTTGAGGTTGCTGTAACAGAAATGAAAGCTGATGGCGGCGTGATTCTTACTGCAAGTCATAACCCAAGAGAATGGAACGCTCTTAAGTTGTTGAACAGCAAAGGTGAATTCATCTCTAAGGAAGATGGAGAATGGCTACTAGAAAAAGCAGCTGCCGATGACTATGAATTCTCTTATATCGATGAAATAGGAACTTATTCTGTAGAAAATGACTGGATTGAACGTCATGCAGATATGGTTTGCAACCTTCCTCTCGTAAAGAAAGATGTAATCGCAAATGCAAATCTTAAAGTCGTAGTGGATGCTGTCAATTCAACAGGTGGCATAGCAATTCCAATGTTACTCAGAAAGTTGGGCGTCAATGATATTATTGAACTTAACTGCGAAGTGACAGGTAACTTCGCTCATAATCCTGAACCGCTCGCTGCTCATTTGGTGGAGACTTGCGCCAAGGTCAAAGAAAGCGGAGCCGACTTCGGTATCGTTGTTGACCCTGACGTTGACCGTCTCGCTTTCATCGATGAAAAAGGTGAGATGTACGGTGAAGAATACACTCTTGTGACAATAGCATCATATATCTTGCAACATAAAAAAGGTAATACAGTTTCAAACCTTTCTTCAACACGTGCTTTGCGTGACGTTACACAACAATTTGGAGCAGAATATTTTGCAGCAGCTGTTGGTGAAGTCAATGTGGTAGAAAAAATGAAGGAAGTGAATGCTGTCATAGGTGGTGAAGGTAACGGCGGTGTCATCTATCCAGAATTGCATTATGGTCGCGACGCTCTCGTAGGTGTAGGCCTTTTCCTCACATATCTCTGTGAGTCACAATGCACATGCTCAGAACTGAAATCTAAGTTCCCATTATATTATATGTCTAAGAACAAGATTCAGTTGGATGCTTCTACAAATGTCGATATGATTTTGGAAAAAATTGCTGACAAGTTCAAGAATGAAAAAGTCACAACCATTGATGGCGTGAAGATAGACTTCGAAGAAGGCTGGGTGCATCTTCGTAAATCAAACACAGAACCTATCATCAGAGTTTATTCAGAAGGCAAGACAGAGACTGAGGCAGAACGACTGGCACAAATAATGCTTGATGAGGCAATGAAAAATTGAAAATTTAAAACCGAAAACTGAGAGTTTATGTCATCAGCTAGAAATAGGAAAAAAAGTCGCCGCAGGAATTACAAATATCATGCGGTGACTTTCAAATTGACATCAGGTCAATATAAATCGTTAAGAAATTATTGCAAGGCGAGAAAGACTACGCCAATCAAATTGATAAAGAAAAGCATAGAACGTTTCATCTCACATTACGAGTATGAAGTGCCTAAAGAATTATATCTTACAGAAAACCAACTCGACCTCTTTGATATGGAAGAGTTTAATGACTAAAGACTAAAGACAAAAGGCAAAAGGCAAAAGTTCCTATTAACCCTCTAATCCCTCTCAACCTTTATTATAAGGAATTCTATTTGCGATAGATCTTCCCAAGGTCACTTCGTCTGCGTATTCCAGAGCGTCGCCAACGGAAATGCCTTTAGCGATGGTTGTTATCGTTCCGTTAAAATCCTTTAACACTCTCGACAGATAATAGTTGGTGGTGTCGCCTTCAATTGTGGCAGGCAATGCCAAGATTATTTCAGTTATCTCTTCTTTCTTGGTTCTCTCCAGAAGTTCGTTGATTCTTAAGTCGTTTGGCGAGATGCCTTCGATAGGGTTTATTATGCCACCGAGTACGTGATACAATCCGTTGAAGGAGCATGTGCGCTCGATGGCTAGGACATCTCTCATGTCGGCTACGACGCATAAGATGTTTTCGTCGCGTTTGGGGTTAGAGCAAATAGAGCATAAAGGCTCATCGCTTATGTTATAGCAGCGTCGGCATAAGACGATGTTATTTCTCATGTCGCTCAACGACTTGCACAACTGTTCCGTCTTAATCATCTCTTCGCCCAACAAATGCAAGGCGAGTCGCAAGGCGGTTTTCTTTCCGATGCCCGGCAACTTTGATAACTCATCGACTGCTTTTTCCAATAAGATGGAAGAATATTCTGCCATAACCTACAATTTTGGCGCAAAGATACGTTATTTCTTAAAACTTTTTAACTTTGCAAAAAAATGAAATCATGAAAAAAATATTAGGATTATTAACTTTAACATTGACATTATTATTTGGTTTTTCATTAGAAAACATCAACGCGCAAAACGATTATAACAAAACCGATAATCAGGGTCGCAGACAAGGTAAATGGATTGATTTTCATGATAATGGAAAAATACGATATACAGGAGAATTCAAAAACAACGAACCCATAGGAGAGTTTCTATATTATTCAGAAGAAGGCGTTCTCATCGCCAAGAACAATTACTTGAAAAAATCAAATATCACAGAGACTGAGATGTATGCAGCGAATGGCAAAGTCATTGCCAAAGGAAAATATCAGGACAAGAAAAAGCACGACAAATGGGAATATTTCAGTGAGGAAACAGGCGCTCTTATCCTGACAGAGAATTATGAAAACGGAATGATAGTAGGAAAGAGCGTCGCATATTCTTCGACAACACAAATGGTTATAGAAGAGATAGAATATGTAAACGGCATGAAGAACGGTGTCTGCAACAGATATTACGACAACGGAAGAATCATGGAAAAAGCCAATTACCAAAACGACAAATTAAATGGTGACTACGCTTTCTATTATCCTAACGGCGTAGTGAAAGAAGAAGGAAAATATCTTGATAATCATAAGGTAGGAGAGTGGAAGACCTACGATATGGAAGAAGGTGTTATCTCTGTTGACGTTTATTCGGAGGTGGAGTGATATGGATGTCCTTACTCATTTTAGAAGCATAGAAGAACTGACCAAAACACTTTCACGTGAGCAAGCTCTGCTGAGTGAGATGTTTGAGAAACGAAAACTAATGAAGTTTCCGTT
The DNA here is from genome assembly GCA_045639025.1 of Bacteroidales bacterium. Lineage (GTDB taxonomy): Bacteria > Bacteroidota > Bacteroidia > Bacteroidales > F082 > Limimorpha. The sequence continues at coordinate 7,431 of JAZUCH010000026.1, read as the reverse complement.
AGGACTTGCCATTGACCTTGTTGGAGGTAATGAAAGCAGATTAAGAAAATTAGTGGACTATGGCGTGTTGGTGGAAACTGCTAATACTATTGAGATAGAAAGTGACTATATGAATTTCTTTGAAGACGTTTTGAATGTCAATGAAGAAATTAGTGTATTGAGTGTACAAGAATGTATTAATACACTAAAGGAATATATCGTATATTTTTTGCAGGAGACAAATGTTAATCGTAAGGCTGGATATCAAGATAGTGTAAGGCAACTTTTGAAAAAGACTGGATTCAGAACATTGAAGAATGTTGTGGATCTAAAGCGTAATGTAGATAATGCATATAAGCAAGAGCCAAATTATGTTATTAAAAAGAAAAAACTGCAAAATCTTGATGAAAAAAGCAATAGTATCAAATCAATGATACGAGAATGTGAAAAGCTGATGGATAAAGAACATGCTTTTTTCCTTATGACAAACGATTCTCACATGTCAAAGACTTGTAGCGATGTGAAGAATTCTTTTGTAGAAGCATATCATGCTCTTATGGAGATTGATAGACAAATTATTGTTTATCTTAATCAGATAGACCAGCAAAATAAACTATATAAGAAAATACGCAAACTAAAGTATTTGCAGGACCAGCTGCTAATTAAGACGGATACAAATATTACTCAAGTATTAGAAGATATAAATCCTGTTTGGATGGAAAATCGTCAATATAGCAAAATACGTTTGTCTATAGAAATGCTTAGTAGAAACGACGATGTAATAAAATTGCTAAGGCGAATAGCAGAACGAAATAACGTAAAAAAAACTTTAAGAACAGAAGCAGAACCACTGACAGATGATGAGTTGCAAGAACATGTTCAGCAACTTAATGATGTGGATTCTACAGAAGTTTGGAATGCGTTTTTAGCATCAAGTTATAATCTATTTGAATTTATTCTGAATTACGATTATAAAGTGAAACGTAGCATTGAAGAACATGCAACTCTATTTTGTCAATTGGTTATCTTGCATCCAGATGAATGCAGAATAACTGAAAACTATGCATCATATCAAGACATTGAATATCCGATAATTTATGCGAAATAATACTCAGAAAATATACGAAAGACTTAGTAAAGGTGAATTCCTATCTGTAGATAGTATAGACATATCTACACGTCATCTTTTTAATGATATTGAAGAAAACTTGGAAGATTATACAGATTATTTCAAGGAAATAGGATTAAAACTAGAATCCGGCAATGGCTATTTCTATTTCTCGCGTTTAGGTGAAACTAAACAGACTATAGAACAGAAACTTGAAAGTTTTTCAAAATGGCTTGATTATCTAGACTTTCTAAAATGCTACAATCAATCTTTTACTGCAGGGTATCAGTTCCGTAAAAGTCATCTTATGGAACAGTTAAGTATGGATATAGAACTAAAAGAAAAGGCAAGTCATCTGTTTAAGAAATATAATGCTAGTTCTAATGCTGAAATCATAAACAAGCTATTGCAAGAGTTGCAGACAATGGGATTTGCAGAGTGTATTAGCGAACAAGACGAGACATATAAGGTTATTTCGGCTTTCCATTATGCCGAAGATTTGGTTGATATGATTCAAATAGCAAATGAAGATGAAATACCTGAATAAAATTATTTTTATAAATAGTGCCAATATTCCTTATGCGGAGATTTCAATAGATGGCAATGTGCATTTCACTGGAACTCAAGGCGTAGGTAAAAGCACGTTGTTGAGAGCATTGTTGTTCTTTTATAATGCTGATAAGCATCGTTTAGGAATTCAACAGGGACAGAAGTCGTTTGATGAGTTCTATTTCCGTCAATCAAATTCATATATACTTTATGAGGTGATGCGTGAAAGCGGTGCATATACTATACTTGTCAGCAGGTACCAAGGACGCGCTTCATGGAGATTCATTGATGCTCCTTATCAAAAAGAATGGTTTATTACCAAAGATAATCAAGTGCTGAGCGACTGGGTGAAGATTCGTGAGCGAATCGATAAGAATGTAGCTGTTTCTGCAAGAATAGACTCTGGTATGTTGTTTAAAGATATTATTTTTGGTAACACTCATGACCATAAATACACGCGTTACGCATTGGTGCAAAGTTCGCATTATCAAAATATTCCTAGAAGCATTCAAAATGTTTTTTTGAATACAAAACTAGATGCAGACTTTGTGAAGAATACTATCATACAATCTATGGCTGATGAAGATATGCCAATAGAACTTCAGATATATAGACGACTCGTTACAGATTTTGAGCGCGAGTATGATGAAATTGATTGTTGGTTCCGTTCTTCACGTGATGGTATTTATCCGGTTCGTCAACAAGCAACAACAATAGCAGAACAAGGTCGTAGAATCGTAGCTTTAGACCAGCAATTATTAGATGTATGGCACATGCTTAATTATGCGGTGGAGGATAGTGGGCAACAGATACCGCTTTTGGAAGTAAAAGCAGACGAACTTAAAACTGAAATTGAAAAAGAACGTTGTCGTGAGAAAGAACTTACGGCAGATTATGATAAAGAAAAGGATTCTCTTAATCAAGAACTTGGTGCAAATAGGAGTAAACTTAAAGAAATATCCCAGGCAAGAAAGGATTTTGATGCTTTAGGTATTAATGATAAACTTGCTCTTGCAAGTCGTGAAAATTCTATTAGACAAGAGGTGGCAGAAAAACAAAACCTATTGGATAACCTATTGAAAACTCATGCTTCGATAGAGGAAAAATACAATATAGCAAAGACTAAACTTGATATTGCACGTAAGACATTAGAAAATACTTATAAAGAGGATTATTATCAGAAACAAACAAGTCTTCAAATTGAGAGGAAGCGTCTGGAAGATGAGCGTACGAAAAGCAGGAATCAGCTGTTGGACGCTTTCAATAGCTGGCGACATGAGTCTGATGAACGTCTGCAGATGTTGTATGCTGAACAGCATAGGGCCGACAACGCATTGAAGGAACTTAGACAGTGGCATCCAAGGGCTTCTGACATTAAGCTGGTGAATGAACAATTGCAGCAATTGAAATTGGAAGAAAAAGAGAATGCAGCTCAGCAGACTGCTGTAAAAAGTCAGATAGCTCAGATTACTGCAGAATGTGAGATGAAAGAAAATGAGTTAAAACAATCATCTGAACGTGACCAGGAACGTCTTAATAAAAGTCTTGTACAATGTCATGATAAGATTGCAAAAATAGATGACTTGCTGGCTCATCTGGATGGTTCGCTTTATCAATGGCTTTGTGATAATGTATCCAGATGGGAAGACACTTTAGGTAAGGTGGTGGATGAAGAACGTATTCTTTACTCACAAGGACTTGAGCCTCAATTGACCTCAGCATATGATAGCTTGTTTGGCGTAAAACTGAATTTGGATAATATTGATTCGGTGCATCGAACACCTGATGAATACAGAATGGAGAAAAAGACATTGGAAGAGCAAGTGCGGCAGATTAATCGTCAGCTCATGCAATTGCCTGTTACCCTTCAAGAAGATATATCTAAACTAGGAAAGAAGTATGCTTCATTGCTCAACCCGCTTCGCCAGAAAGCGACATTGTTAAAGGTTGAGGAGGAACAGATGCCAATCAAACGGCAGAATCTTCAAAATATGCGACATAAGTTGGAGATGGAAGAACAAGAATTGATTTCCCAAGAAAAAGAAGCACGTGAACGTATATTCAATGATGCTTTGTTGAAGGTCCAGGCTGAGAAAGAAAATAGAGAAAAGCATGAGATTAAAAATAAAAAGGAACTTAAAGACATTGATTCTTCATTCAACAAGTCATCGAAAGCTCTTGATGAAGAACTGCGTGTGTTTAAAGAAAATCAAGAAGTAGAACTTGCTGCTAGATGCCAAGAGCTTGATATTCAAAAATCTCAACTTGAAGAGCAGCAGAAAGCCGAACTTGAAGGCAAAGGTGTTGACGTGAACCTCCTTCAGCAATATCGTAAATCCTTGGATGATTTGAATATATTATTGTCAAAGATTGAAAATGATCGTACATGCGTTATCAGATATCGTGACGCAGAGCAAAATCTTTTCGCAAAAGAACCTGAAATCAAAAAGGCTATAAAGGATATTGAGCAACATATTACAATGATACGTCAGCGTTACGATGATAAACGATTACGTATTGAAAAGAAAAAAAATGAGTTGGAAGCTAAACATAAAGATATTCTTAAAGAATTATCACATAGGAGAGAAGGTTTGAACCTATATCATCAGATGATAGAGAATGAACATTTGGTGCCAATTACATATTTCTCTGATTCCAAGATGAAGTCAACTCATCTAGATTGTCAGCAATTATTAATCCAACTTAGAGGAACAGTAAATCAAAAACGTGAGACAATAGATAAGCTTAAAGATGTAGTCGTGAGTTTTAATCGTAACTTCAAACCTCAGAACGCATTTCATTTCAATACAATGCCTGTAACCGATAATGATTATCTCCAGATTGCCGTCGATTTGCAAGATTTCCTTGATAATAATAAAATAGAGGAATTCCGTAGAAGAACTAGCGAGCACTATAAAGATATTTTGGGAAGAATCTCGGCAGAAATAGGTGCACTGATGAAACGTCGTTCGGATGTGGATGGCATAATACTAGACATTAACCGCGATTTTGTAGAAAAAAACTTTGCTGGTGTTATTAAAAGTATTGAATTAAGAGCAAATGAATCATCAGACAAACTCATGCAGTTGCTGATGTCTATTCATAACTATGCGGTAGAGAACGCCCTCTCTATTGGGGAACTAAATCTATTCTCAAGTGATAATAGAGATGAGGTAAATCGCAAGGTGGTGGATTATCTTAAGAGTTTATCACATCAGTTGCAAAATGAACCCAATAGACCAACTGTATCTTTAGGTGATACTTTCCGCTTACAATTTCGTGTTAAGGAAAACGATAACGACACAAATTGGGTGGAACGTATAAATAATGTTGGCTCCGATGGTACTGATATTTTAGTGAAAGCAATGGTCAATATTATGCTTATCAATGTTTTTAAAAAGAAAGCGGCTAAAAAGAACGGTGATTTTATAGTACACTGTATGATGGATGAAATAGGCCGTTTACATCCTAATAATATCAAGGGTATTTTGCAATTCGCAAATTCACGTAATATTTATTTGATCAATAGTTCTCCAACATCATACAACCCATACGACTACCGTTATACATACATGTTGAGTAAACAAGGAGTGAAAACAAGAGTTGAAAAATTATTGAAACGAATTAATTAATTCTGAAGTTATGGCAATAAGTGCATCTATACAAGCATTGATGGCTGGAGAACAAGTCGCTGGTTCGAAGATAAGTAATAAATTACTAGAAGAACTGTTGGCTGAAGGTCTGTTATTAGTCAATTCACGTGGCTCAAGAAAATCATATCGAGCTCGTGACGCGGAGGCTTTGAAGAGATTTCTTATTGATAAGGATGAGGTTTATCGTATCCTTGAAGTAGATGTATCAGATACTCGTGCATCTATGGCAAAGGAAACTGGAAATTCCAAACTTATAATGCTTCGTTCTTGCCCTGGATTTCTTATAAATAGCTATGAGAATATAGAGTGTTTGTTAAATGGTAAACAATTCTTAGTAAATCCACAAGAAGGTAGTTTTATTTTTATAGCAGACTGGAAGCAGTTTTTGATACCTGAAGATGTTGTTGTAATTGGAGTGGAGAACATGGAAAACTTTAGAATGATTCGTAAACAAAGAGTGTTCTTTGAGGAATATCTTATAATGCATGGACTTTCTAAAAAAGTAATCTTTGTTTCCCGATATCCGCAATCTACTGATCTCCGAAAATGGTTATGTACAATTCCAAACCATTATCTTCATTTTGGCGATTTTGATTTGGCTGGGATAAATATTTTTCTTTCTGAATTCCAGCAGTTCATAGGCAAAGAGCGTTCTTCATATCTGATTCCAAACGATGTCGAATCCAGACTTAAATCAGGCTCAAGAAAAAGATATGATGAACAATATTGCCGTTATAAAGATATAAAGTCGGATATTTGTGAGTTGCAGCAATTAATAGACATTATCAATAAAGAACGAAAGGCTTATGATCAAGAAGGTTATATATAAGTCTGTGAAAATTATATGAAAATAGAAGAAGCCATATTGTATTGCCTTGCAAGTCAGAACCGTGGGATGCGGTATGCTTGATTTTTTGTATGATATTGATTGATAGTATTATAATGTGAATTGTAAAAAATAATACTCTGCGAAATCTTATTTTTAAATACACTTTTCGCTGAGTTTTGAGAAATTTTATGTAGATTTGCATACGGCTAAAAGTGATATATATGATTATAGGAAGAGAAAATGAGTTAAAAATGCTTCATGAAGCATATAACGACGAATATTCACAATTTGTAGTTGTGTATGGAAGGCGTCGTGTGGGAAAAACTTTTCTTGTGCGAGAGGCGTTCAGTTACAAATTTACATTTCAACATTCAGGAATTGCAAACGCACCGCGAAGCTCACAATTGGAAGAATGGGGAAAGTCTCTTCAAAAACATGGCTTAAAAGGGAAAACGACTCCTAAGGATTGGTTTGAAGCATTCTCTTTTTTGGATGATTTAATTCGTAAGTCGCGTGCAAAGAAGAAGGTGGTTTTTATTGATGAATTGCCATGGATGGATACTCAAGCGAGTAATTTTATCCCTGCATTAGAACATTTCTGGAATGCCTATGCATCTGCGCGCAAGGACGTGTTATTGATTGTATGTGGTTCCGCTACCTCATGGATTGTAGATAAAATTATACACAATCATGGTGGACTTCATAATAGACTCAATAAAAAGATTAATCTCAAACAATTTACACTTCATGAATGTGAGTTATATGCTAAAATCCGAAAGTTGGGGATGCAACACCGTCAATTGTTGGAATGTTACATGGTTATGGGAGGAATTCCATTCTATTGGTCTTTGCTCAGAAAAGATTTAAGTCTTCCACAGAATATAGACGGTATCTTTTTCTCCGAGGATGGCGAGTTAAAGGATGAATTTGATGCCTTATATCGTTCGTTGTTCAAAAAGCCGGAATCCTATTTAAGCGTAATCAATGCTTTGGGTAAGAAAAGGATTGGAATGACCAGGGATGAAATATCAACAGAAGCAAATTTGACACAAGGAGGAATGCTAACCACAATTCTGAAAGACTTGGAACATTGTGGCTTTATCCGTAAATACAATCAAATAGGCAAATTGTCAAAAGGTGCGATGTTTCAATTGGTAGATTTTTATACATTATTCTACTTTAAATTCATTCTTGAAAATAAGAGACACGACCCTAACTTTTGGTCAAAGAGTGCAGGAACTAGCCTATACAATAATTGGTGTGGACTAGCTTTTGAACGAGTATGTTTTGCCCATATACCCCAAATTAAGCAT
>JAZUCH010000025.1:0-16105 GCA_045639025.1 Bacteroidales bacterium | reverse complement strand
AAAAACACCTCTAATCCCTCTAATCCCTCTGCCCCTCTGTCCCTCTAATTCCTATAAACCCCAAATTCCTGAAATCCTAAATCAAGGTCGCTGAGCTTGTCGAAGCGCCGGTTCTGGAGATTCCACGAAACCACACGAAACTACACGAAATGTTTTTTCTGTTAAAACCACATCACCCCAACAACTTGTAGTCATGTAGTCTTGTTGACTTGTAGTCTTCTTTCTTTGGGCGTTCCGTCTCCGCTTCGCTCCGCCGTCGGGCTTTCCGCTATATCTTTTTCCGCTCCGCTCCAAAAGGATGCCGCTCCAATCCCTAACGCAAGGGAGAATTCTAGAAATTTAGAATTCTAGAACCTTAGAAATGGCAGATAAAGTCAACGGACAACAGTCCTTGGGTATGCGGTCGCTGAGCTTGTCGAAGCGCCGAGAGTTGTGCCTTCGACAGGCTCAGGCACCGTGCACAAAGTCTGTTGTCTGTTGACTGTTGTCTGTTGACATAACTTCTGAGATTTTGAGTTTCTTATTAAAAAATTCCTAATTAATCAAAATCCTTCAAGTGGCATTGTCACTGTTGGGATTAAGAGCAAGCCTCCTAATATTATCATCAGCAGTATGAATTTCCAAGCCCATTTGAACCATTTCTGATATGGCACTCTTGCCACTCCAAGCGCTGCTATAAGCACTCCGGATGTTGGTGTTATCATATTGGTGAATCCGTCGCCGAACTGGAACGCCATCACTGTTGCCTGACGGCATACTCCTATCAAATCGCTGAACGGTGCCATGATAGGCATCGTTATCGCTGCCTTTGCCGAACCTGACGGAATAACAACATTGACGATAGTCTGTATCGCATACATGATTTCCACCGATGCTATCTTTCCTAAATCTGTCATAGATTTTGAAAGCCCGTATAAAATTGTATCGATGATGCCGCCTTCTTGAAGTATTATCACGATGCCGCCAGCGAGACCAACAACGACAGCTGCCGACAAAATATCGCTCATGCCTTCAATGAAAAGTCGTGCTATATCGCTGGCTGTCTTTCCTATCGCCAAGCCGCTCGCAATACCCATAACGAGGAACAAAGTAGCTATTTCCATCACGTACCATCCATATCCCATAACGCCGACAATGAGATATATTATCGTATAAAGCAAAATTAGAAGTATGAAGTTATGGACAGTCTTTCTCAACGAGAATGGTCCTAATATCGCGAAGATTGCTGTCAAAATCGGGATAAAAGGAGCTGTCATTGAGGAGTTGCCGACATTTAATGTGGTTGTCGGATAATAGAAAGAGAAAATCGTCATTGCTACGAGAATCGCGGCATAAACATACCAAGCATTTTTACATTTTATAGCTTCATGTTCTTGTTGTCCGTCTATGCTATGTGTGCGCCAATAAGCGTCTTCTTCATACATTATCGACGACTTAGGATTCTTTTTGACTTTTTTAGCATAAAACAAAACGAAAGCAATCGTAATCACATTTATCACCACCCAGCAAAAAATTCTGTAACCTATTCCGGAGAAGAGAGGCACTTCTGCAATTCCTTGAGCGATGCCAATGGTGAAAGGATTCAATATCGCTCCGGCGAAGCCGACATGCGCTGCCACATATACCATACAGACGCCCACTATAGAATCGTAGCCCATCGATATTGCAAGAGGAATAATGATAATGATAAAAGCAATACATTCCTCGCTCATCCCAAAGACTGCTCCAAACAGACTGAAGAGCAGCATTATCAAAGTGATGATAATATTATCGACGCCGAGTGTCTTAAATATTTTTATGTTTTCTAGCTTTCGGGTAAATCGAAGGAACGAGAATATCCCCATATCGATGGCGTGACTTTTATTCATTATCCAGAACGCTCCGCCTATTATCAAGATGAAAACGATGATAGAACTTTGTTTTTCAAATCCTTTAAAAAGTGCCGAAAACACTTGCCAAGTCTGAGGCTCGGAGTGATAATCAGCCTTCAATTGTTCGGAAATATCATCTTGATAATAGAAGTTCAATTCTGTTTTTTCGACTCCGTTTTCTATAATATTTTCTTTTATATAATATCCAGGTTCAACAAACCATGTCATCATTGCAGCTATCACAATGATAAAGAACACTATAACAAAAGTGTGAGGTACTTTTTTCTGCGCCATATATTTACTTTTTTGCAAAAATAATGGTTTTATAGAACATTTTTACAAAATCGTTGAAAAATATAGTAAAATTAAGCATCCGTAACAATATTATTGTATTTTTGCATTTTGAAATATGCTTTTAAATTTTAGATAAAGATGATTAAAAACACACTTACAGCATCTGACATCATGGATCTTATTTCAGATTACAAATCAGAGATAAGAAAACTTAGCGCAAAGATTTTATTTTGTGAAAGCAGAATATCCGAATTGGAAGAAGCATTGAACACAAACAATGTATATTCTGCTACAGAAAACTACGTCAATTTTTCAACCAAACCAAACAGACAAAGAAGAAAAGAAATCAATCCACGCAAGCCTTATCCACTTTCAGAATGGGATAAAATCATATTAGACATTGTTTCAGAAAGCGGCAAGGCACAATTGAGCAAAGACATTTATGAAAAAGCTTTTGCAAAATCAAAAGAAGTAGGTATTTTTATTGATGAAATTAAAAGCAAAGCAAAGATAAACCAATGTCTCGTCAAGCTGACCAACAGACGTAGTGACCTCAAGAAGGTGAAATATGGCGGCCGTGGATTTGCTTATTGTCTTCCAGAATGGATTAACGAAAATGGTATTCTTGACAAGGAATACATCAAATTCGAATAATTTGAATCTTATTTATTGACAAAAAAAGAGATGGGGTTTTCCATCTCTTTTTTGTTTTTTGTCATTTCTTATAACATCAAGAAACTCATCAAGACACCTGCTGCCACTGCCGAACCGATAACGCCTGATACGTTAGGAGCCATAGCATGCATGAGAAGGTGATTTGACGGATCGTATTTCTGACCTTCCACCTGAGAAACACGAGCGCTGTCTGGCACAGCAGAAACGCCGGCATTACCGATGAGAGGGTTGATTTTATCGCCTTCTTTCAAGAAGAGGTTCATGAATTTAGCGCCGAGAACACCTGCTGCTGTTGCTATCATGAATGACAATGCACCCAATCCGAATATCAACAATGACTCTTTTGTAAGGAACACGTCGGCTTGTGTTGAAGCACCTACTGTAAGACCTAACAAAATCGTGACGATGTCGATGAGAGCGTTGCTTGCTGTGTTGGCCAGACGTTTTGTCACACCGCTTTCCTTGAGGAGGTTACCGAAGAACAACATACCGAGCAATGGCAATGCCGAAGGGCTGATAAATGTTGTTAGAAGGAGACCAACTATTGGGAAGCACACTTTTTCTGTCTTGCTTACCATACGAGGAGCCTTCATGTGTATGACACGTTCCTTAGGTGTTGTGAGCAAACGCATGATAGGAGGCTGGATGAGAGGCACGAGAGCCATATAAGAATAAGCAGCGATAGCAATAGGTCCGAGGAGATGAGGAGCCATCTTTGATGACAAGAAGATAGCTGTTGGGCCGTCAGCGCCGCCAATGATACCGATAGCACCTGCTTCTTTAAGGTCGAAGCCAAGGTATAATGCGCCTATGAAAGTAAGGAACACGCCCAACTGAGCAGCAGCGCCTAATATCATAAGACGAGGCTGTGAGATGAGCGAGGAGAAGTCTGTCATTGCACCGATGCCTAAGAAAATAAGCGGAGGATAAATACCCTGACGTACGCCGAAATAAAGATAATTCAAAACGGAACCTTCTTGATAGATACCTGTTTGGATATTCAAGCTGAACGCCTCATTGATAGCAGCGAGAGCTGCTGCTTCGTCCATGCCTTGTGGAAGAACGATAGAGCCGTTAGCATACATCTCATTGAAACGAGCAATAGCTTCGTTGAGTTCTAACTTAACATTCTCACCACCAAAAACACTTACCATCAGTGCTTGCGCATTTTGGATGTCAGACTGAAGCACATTCTGGTCAGCGAGTTCCTGTAGATGTGACAAGACATCAGTGAGGTTAAATGTGTAAGTCTGTAGGAAAGGAATATTACCCACTATGATACCCACACCGATAGGTATGAGCAGCATAGGTTCGAAATCATATTTAATAGCCAAGAATATAAAGACGAACGCAACAAGAATCATAACCAAGTTACCTCTTGTTGCGTTTTTAAAACCGGTAAAAGCGAAGAAGTTGCTTAAGCCAGCACCTATCTCCTCTCCTATCGATGTTTCAGCAGATGTCTCTGCCATATTTATTTCATTCACGACATTTTCTGTCATAGCACCTGTGAAGACGCGCTCAGCCATTGTGGCGTTAGAAGTCACAAAAGCATGAAGCACGAACATCACAGCTACTAATGTAAAAATGACGAGGGCTTTTCTTTTAATTGTATTTACCCTAGGTTTCATAATTACAGAAATTAACCTATAACAACTAAAACAGCACCTTGAAGAACGTTATCGCCTACTCTGACTTTAATATCTTTGATTACACCATCAACTTCAGCCAAGAAGTTGTTTTCCATTTTCATTGCTTCGTACATTAAAATCTTGTCACCGCGTTTTACTTCATCACCAACGTTGACGTAGATTTGCATGATAGTACCTGGAAGCGGAGCGACTGCTTTAACGCCATCAACGTTGCCACCTGCTGCTGGAGCTGCTGCTGGAGCCGCTGCCTTTGGAGCTGCTGGACGTGGAGCGATAACTGGCTTAGCCTCTTCTTTTTCGCGCTCAACATCAACTTCGTATTGTGTACCATTGACGACAACTTGAGCTTTGTCGTTTTCGAAGCTTTGAACTTCTACTTCATATTGATTTCCACTTATTGTGAACTTAAATTTTTTCATATTAATATCTGTTTAAATTATTCATTCCAAAAACTTTAGAACTCCATGGAGAATAACGGCATTGTACTCTCTTGATAGTCAACTTGCCTGATTCTTCATCATGAACTTCCATTGACATTGACAAAGCCAAGCCTATAGCAGCGATGACATCATCTTTTAAAACTTTATCTTTAGAAGTCTTCATCCTCTTAAATTTTACCTTTGTTAATTAATCATTTTACATTATTCATCCCATAAATCCTCGCATTCCATGGTGATGTGTGACGTTCCACTCTCTTTATTGTAAGAATGTCTGACTCAACATCATGAACGCTGTCCATCGACAAGGACAATGCCAGGCCAATAGCGGCCATGACATCATCGTTGTCTGGATTTATGTTTTTCACCTCTTTAACTTCTACTTTATTATTTTTCTTATCCTTCTTGACAATCTTATTCCAATCGAGGTTGATGATTTTAGATACGCCTGCGAAAATGAGGTACAATATCACCAAGGCGACAACAACTATCAAGAAACCGCTTATTGTCACGATCCAACCTTTCAACTGAAGACCATCTTGTATTGATAACAAGGATAAATATAAAGTATTCATCGTCTTAATTTTTTAGAGAGGGATATTACAATGTTTCTTAGGAGGATTAGTATCTTTTTTAGTTTCTAAAGCATGTAATGCTCTGATGACGCGGAAACGAGTGTTGCGTGGTTCGATAACATCGTCGATATAACCGAATTTAGCAGCATCGTATGGGTTAGCGAATTTATCGCGATAGTCTTGTTCTTTCTTAGCGACGAGTTCTGCGCGTTCTACTGGATCGCTGATTGCTGCGATTTCTTTACCGTCGAGAACTTCAACAGCGCCTGAAGGACCCATAACAGCGATTTCTGCTGATGGCCATGCGTAGTTGATGTCAGCTCTAAGTTGTTTACAGCCCATAACCAAGTGTGAACCACCGTATGATTTACGTACTGTAACAGTAATCTTTGGAACTGTAGCTTCGCCGTATGCGAACAACATCTTAGCACCGTGAGAGATGATGCCGCCGTATTCTTGAACTGTACCAGGCAAGAAACCAGGAACGTCAACTAAAGTAACGATAGGGATGTTGAAAGCGTCGCAGAAACGTACGAAACGAGCGCCTTTACGTGATGCGTTGATGTCGAGAACACCTGCAAAATATGCTGGGTTGTTAGCTACGATACCAACTGGCATTCCATCGAGATGTGCGAAACCAACGATTAAGTTTCTAGCGAAGTCTTTATGTACTTCCAAGAACTTGTTATCGTCGACGATAGAATGGATGATATGTTGCATATCGTAAGGTTTGTTAGGATTATCAGGGATAATCTCGTTCAATGAATCATCCTTACGGTCGATTGGGTCGTCTGTTGGTTTGTATGGAGGTTCTTCTAAATTGTTTTGTGGAAGATAAGAAACGAGGTCTCTAATTAATTGGAGAGCTTCTTCTTCTGTTGGAGCCATGAATTGGCTGACGCCTGATTTTTGGTTGTGTACGAGAGCGCCACCTAAATCTTCTGTGCTTACATCTTCGCCTGTAACAGTCTTAACAACTTTTGGACCTGTGAGGAACATGTAGCTGTTTTGTTCTGTCATCAAGATGAAGTCGGTCAAAGCTGGTGAATAAACTGCGCCACCTGCACATGGACCGAAGATAGCTGAGATTTGAGGGATAACGCCTGAAGCGTCGATATTGCGTTGGAAGATTTCAGCATAACCTGCCAAACTTCTTGAACCTTCTTGGATACGAGCGCCACCTGAGTCACAGATACCGATAACAGGAGCACCTACTTTCATAGCTTGGTCCATGACCTTGCATATTTTCTTTGACATTGTTTCTGACAATGAACCACCGAAAACTGTGAAGTCTTGAGCGTAAACGTAAACAACGCGGCCGTCGATTGTACCATAACCTGTTACGACACCGTCACCGAGATATTGTTGTTTTTCAAGACCGAAGTCAGTTGTACGATGAGTTAAGAACATGTCAAATTCTTCAAAGCTACCTTCGTCGAGCAACATATTGATGCGTTCGCGAGCTGTATATTTTCCTTTGGCATGTTGTGAATCGATACGCTTTTGACCGCCACCTAAGCGAGCTTCAGCGCGTTTGTCTAACAATTCTTGAATTTTTTGTTCAATTACCATAATATTAGGAATTTAATTGATTACTATATTATTATTTGTTTTTATCTTCACAAAGTTCAGTCAAGACACCGCATGTTGATTTTGGGTGTAAGAAAGCGATGCTCAAACCTTCTGCGCCGCCGCGTGGAGCCTTGTCGATAAGACGGATGCCAGCAGCTTCTGCTTCTGCGAGTTGACCCTCGAGGTTTTCAACAGCGAATGCGATGTGGTGCATGCCACCTTTGCCACCGTTCTTTTCAATGAATGAAGCGATTGTGCTTTCTGGTGATGTTGGTTCCAATAATTCAATCTTGGTTTGACCTATTTTGAAAAATGCAGTCTTAACTTTTTGATCTACTACTTCTTCAATGTTGTAACATTTTGTTCCGAGAAGTGTTTCAAAGAATGGAATAGATTCTTCTAAACTTGTAACAGCTATTCCAATGTGTTCAATATGAGTTGGATTCATAATAGTTATTTTTTTTAAAATTTATTATCTAACTAGGGCACAAATATAAGTTTTTTTTTTTAACTCTAATTATGTACGATGATTTTTTCTGTTATGACTTTTGTTTCTGTTGTTAGCTGCAAAATATATGTGCCGCTTTCAAATGGGCGCATGTCTATGACAAAATTCTCACTATTTGTATCTTGATTGAAGACGACTGCTCCAGTAATATTTATAATCTTCACATTCAAGACATCTTCATAAATCACTGTGAGATAATCTTTAACTGGATTAGGGAATATCAAATCCTTTTTTACTTCATCTGGTTCTACAGCTATGCTTAAGCAAAGTGTATCCGATTGAGATATTGACTTTCCATTTAGGACAGCTTCAACTTTGTAACAAACATCACCTTCTGCTTCGTTATCGGTATATGTCAAATCGGACAAGCCCGAGGTCAGCATCTCTTCATTCTTATATAAGTTGTATGTCAGAGCCGTCTCATTTTCTTCAATAGTGTAAGCTCTCAGCATCCATGTATAAGGCATATTATATTCGGTAGCTGGCACCCATTTATTACCGACCTTCACCAATCCGCCATTAGCATCTCCGGTATAATTGCAACATGGTATAGATTCTGACGAAGCATCAACCGACTTAAGCACAATCCACAAATCTTTACTTTTGTCAAAAGGAAGTTCGTTCAATGCTATTCTCATAAACTCTTTAGTGTCGTTAGCTTCGAACTCACCTGATAATATCATAACACTGTCGTGAACAATCTCTCCATTATATATTTTATAGGTATATGTCGCCTTACAAGCGTCATACATTTCAAGATATGACAATTTCGAATCCTTATAGTTCTTCATCAATTGCGCTGGAATTCTTATTCCCCAGCTGTATGAGTTTGAACCGATATTACAGACATATTCTCCATCATCATATTTCAACATTTTTTTCACTGAGGCTTCATTCCAGCTTATCACAACCGACTTTTCAACAACAGCTGCCTCAGCCAACAATGAGTCGCAATAGTTTCTCATCAACGACATAACAATTGGTTCCGAAAGCTCCGACTCACAGTCTGCATTCACACTCTTCACTTCATATTTATATATGCCTGAAGCATAGACTTCATCATCAACATATTCACATCCCTCTACATTATCGGCAATGACTTCACCATTACGCAGCACAGTAAATTTTTCTGTCTCAACCATCACACTCCATGACAATTCAACATATTCGCCATTATCAATAGCGTTCAAGTTTATTGGAGCCACACATGGCTCACTTCCTTCTGCCACCATCTCAGCCAGAACGCCTTCCTCCAATTCTGAAGATGCATATATTTCAACACCGTCATTATTTCTCATTACAAAAGAACACTTTGAGTCATCCCAGCCTGAATACCACGACAATGTTATCTTAGTACCTTCAGGCACCAAGATATTTTTGCTATCCTCAACACCCGAATAAATAGTAAAATGCATGTCATCCATACCATTATCGAATGACACACATATCTCGCCACCTTGCCATCCATAATCACCTTCCGATACCATATCAATGATATATTCAGAACATTTTCCTGTCAGCGCCGACTCTTCATTTGTACGATACGACTCTTCTGCTCCTCTTTTTGCTGTAACATAATATTCATGATAACCCAAGCTGAATGTATCATACTCATCGTTATATTGATTTTCCTTGACATTAGCCAATAAAACACCATCACGATAAACATTGTAAGAATCAGCCACTTCAACTTCATCCCAACTCAATTCGACGAGTCTGTCTTTATGATTGACATTTAATTTAAGGTTATGAGGATCCAAGTCTGTTTCAATAGGACGATATGTAAAAGTCATCTGGTTGCCCATCTCTGATATATCAGAAATATTGAACACCACATCTTCATCATTTCTATTCAGGAATGGATATGGGTCTGTTTCGTAGTTGAAAATCACTTTATCGAAATCTTTGCTGAATGCAGCCGCATTGATAGTTCCATTTTGGTTATATGAGCCGCCTGGACGGAAAATATACACTTCATCTAATTTATCACTGCCATTATGATTTTGGCAACCATGGAAACGAGTGTCTATTCTATATATAAGAAGGCCACCTGACGGCAAACCCTTTTCAAAAAAATTACCTTTATTTCTATATTCAACGAGATAAAACTGATCAGGATGCGACGATGGCATCTTATAGCAGTTTCTTCTTCCGCCTTCCCATGAGTTAGCCTCAAGAGTATATGTGCCATAACCTATCTCAGGAATATCATCTATCCATGTTCCGTATTTATATTTCATGTAAGTTCCTGAATGCTGCGGAGGATTAGCATTTCCGCACATCAAATCCCAAGGGCCTGCTGGAGAGAGATGGTCTGATATGGTATTATAGTGATACAAATCTGGGAATCCCAATGAGTGAGACATCTCGTGGCATAATGTTGAGACCGAGAAATAACTAGATGTCTCAAGTTGGAAGTTGAATGTACCAACTCTCTTACCGTTGATGTAAGCCTCTTCTCCATACATTGACCACATGTGAGGCCAAAGCAAGTCGCTCCAATCACCAACATTTCCTTTCACGACGAAAATCACGTTATCAATAAAGCCGTCGCCATCACGGTCGATATCCAAATCATCTGGAACCTGGTCAGCGACATATTCAACTGCTCTTTTCAAAAGAGGGAACTCACGTTCTGCCTGATCAGTATAACCTTCAGGATTTGTTGTAGGATTATATGGCTGATAATAATTTCTTGGATATATGTCTTCATAAGCAAGCACTCTGTCACCATCAGCTATAGGATAGCAGTACGACTTCATCGACAATTGGTTATAAGTGGCTTTCTTGAAATAGTTATTCATAGAAATATCGTAATAACCATCATAGTTAAACATTGAATCGATTTCTGTCTGAGTGGTTTTGAATTCGCCATCACCTTTAAACTTGATGAAAATAACCAAGTTATTATAGACGCCATGATTAAGACCTTTTGCGTTTCTAACTTCAGGCACTTCCATCATCTTTCTTCTTTTCTGATATTCTTCTTGAGATATCATGATGTTAGGTTTAAGTCCCATCGACTTAGGATTCACTTTTCCAGCGATATGTGTCGTTGCCATCACACCTCCTTTGCTATCGGCAGCTGCATACACAAAGTAGCCGTTTTCAGCCTGAACTATTGTATAACCTTCAGCGTCATGAAGTCGGCTATAGAACTCGTCGCCAGAAGCGAAACAATACAATTTTGTTCCATCAGGCTGGGTCAAGACTTTCTCTACATTTTGGAACGGAGCTGCAAAAACAGCAGTCACGCATAACAGCATTATTGCAATTAGTAATGATTTTATTCTCATAGCTTGTAATTTATTAATTTTCAATTTTCAAATTTCAATTTTCAATTTTCAATTGTTCCCCATCACATCCCTCGAGTACCATCACAATTTCGCCTTTCACTTCTTTTTTGCTGAAATATTCAAGCACTTCGGCGAGTGTGCCTCTCACGTTTTCTTCGTATATCTTAGTCAGTTCACGAGCCACGGAGACATGACGGTCGGGCCCGCACACTTCTATAAGCTGCAGCAGCGTTTTCACGAGGCGGAATGGAGATTCGTAAAGTATTGTTGTATAACGGTTATTAGCTATTTCATTAAGTTTGGTCTGACGTCCTTTTTTATGAGGGAGGAAACCTTCGAAAATGAAGTGGTCGGCAGAGAGTCCAGAATTGACGAGAGCCGGGACGAAGGCTGTAGCACCAGGGAGACACTCGACTTCTACGCCGAGTCTGATACATTCGCGTACCAAGAGAAATCCCGGGTCGGAAATCGCTGGAGTGCCAGCGTCTGTCACCAGAGCCATCTTCTCACCTGCCAAGATACGTTCGGCGAAGCTTCTCACCACCTTATGTTCATTGTTGATATGAAAAGCCGACATCGGTTTGCTTATATTATAATGTCGCAGCAAGTTGCCGCTTGTACGAGTATCTTCTGCCAAAATAACATCCACCTCCTCACGCAACACGCGCAAAGCCCTCATAGTGATGTCTTCTAAATTACCTATAGGTGTAGGTACTAAATATAATTTCATATTACATAAATCTTCTTTCAACCAAATTGTCAAGTTTCTTATATGCATCCGACTCGCAATCCCATTGGAATTCGATCTGGAGTTCACTCATATAAGTCTTAGCTCCTAGCAATGTCGAGAAGTTATTCAAGGCTCTTATCGACTTATTATATTTCTCCATGCTACCTCCGAACAATTCGTTAAGCAATAAAAACTTATCGTTAATGCCAATTGCCGATGCAAGGTCTGACACCGGTTTTCTCTGGAGACGAGCAGCTAGACTTGTATCCTCAGCAGATTCCAATTTATCACCAAGAGTATGCGACTCAATAGTGTAAACCTTCTTATATGCCCTTATACCCGAATCCTCCTGTTCCCCTTGAACAGAACCTTCGAGCTCAGCCCCTTCCTCCTCTTCTTCCTCTATTTTCTCTTCCTCCTCTAATCCCTCTTCTTCCCCTATTTCCTCTAATCCCTCTTCACCCTCTAATCCCTCTTCTTCCTCTATTTCCTCTAATCCCTCTTCACCCTCTAATCCCTCTTCCTCTTCAAGAGCCTCTTCTATATCCTCTTCAAAATCACTTTCAAACTCTTCGTATTCCTCCTCTATTTCAGAACTTTCGAATTCATCATCCTCAAAGTCATCTTCTTCCTCTGTAACAGAACCCTCGAACTCTTCTTCCTCAAATTCCACTTGTTCCTCTTCTCCCTCTATTACCTGAATTCCCGAGTTACTGAATTCCTCTTCTCCCTCTATCGCCTTTTCCACTTCCATCGGAATAGAATCGACATCCATATTGCATTTCACTGAGCATAATGTATCATAAAGTTTACGAGTGTTTTCCATCAAAAGGTCAACGTCAAGTTGGTTCATCAACTTATCATTTCTAATCAAGAAACTAACTTGATTCGACATCTTACTAAGGATTCCATCTATCTGGAAAATTACACTATTTTGATCGTTATTTTTCTGTTGCATATCAAATATTTTTTAACTTTGCTCGGCAGAACAAAAATATAAATTTTTTGGATAAAAACGGATAGTTTCTTTAAAATCTTACGAATAATTTATAAATTTAATTATATGAAAAAACATTTACTTACATTGTTATCTATTTTATTGATGACATTTGCATTACAAGCACAGGACACAACTGAAAATGTAAAGAAAAATAAGAAAGAAAAGATCTACAACGAGAAAGGCGAACTCATCAAGAAAGGATGGAATTTCGGTCCGCTTCCTGTGGTAGGTTTCAACTCCGACCTCGGATTCCAATACGGTGCATGCGTTGACATCTTCAATTATGGCGACGGCTCCCGTTATCCAAAGTTCGACTATAAGATGAACCTTGAAGTTTCAGCATACACCAAAGGTTCTCTCAACTTACGTTTTTATGGCGACTATTACACCCTTATTCCTAACTCACGTCTCTTCGTCGATGCTGGTTATTTCATCGACAAACGTTTCGAGTTCTATGGTTTCAACGGTTTCGCTTCACCTTATTTTGACGATTTATATGTGTTAAAGCAGTCAATGGCTGACGGACAACAGGTTTTGACTGAGAATTTCGATCCTAATTTCAACAGCGTATTCAACAGAATGGACCGTAAGCAATTCAGATTCAACTCTAGCTTACGTAATAAATTCGGTTTCGGGGAGCATTTCTACTATGGCGTAGGTCTCAGTTATTTCAACTATAAAATGGGAAGAATCAATATTCACAATGAAGAATATCTTTATGATGAACAAATAACATTATATGAACTATATCGCGAAAGCGGTCTCATCAGAGAAAATGAGGCTGACGGCGGCAATGTAACACAATTGAAACTCGCTTTCATCTACGATTCCAAAAACCACGACAGCGACCCAACTAAAGGCGCTTACTTTGAAGCGACAGTAACAGCTGCTCCAGACTTCATCGACGGCGACGGTTACAGCCACGCTACTTTCAACGCTGTATGGCAACAATATATTCCTATCGTAACGGAAAATCTTACATTTGCTTATCGTCTTGTCACTCAAAACGTAATTGCTGGTGATATTCCTTATTACGCAATGTTTAACTCAAACATGTTGTTCTATAAAAAAATGTCGACCGACGCTATGGGTGGTGCTAACTCAGTACGTGGCATCAACAGAAACAGAGTCATCGGCGCTGGTTACGCTTGGCTTAACGCAGAACTTCGCTGGAAAGTTGCAGGTTTCCAATTCATCAACCAAAACTGGAGCGTAGCTCTTAACCCATTCTTCGATGCAGGTATGGTGACACAAAGTTATCGCCTCGCAGAACAAGAAACTGCTTGGGGTAAAATACAAGAGGAATACGATTGTTGGACGAATTTGCAATTCCCTGGCGATGATAAAAACCTTATCTACAGCGGCGACAAAGAAGGTCTTCACACATCAGCAGGATGCGGATTGAAACTCATCATGAACAAAAACTTCATCGTTTCAGCAGAAGCAGCTAAAGCCCTCGATGCAAGAGACGGAAAAGGAATGAAAGTATATATCGGATTTAATTACCTGTTTTAAAGGCACAAAGACTTAAAGACACAGAGACGCAAAGTAACTTTGAGACTCTGTGTCTTTGCGACTTTATATCTTTTTTATAAAACATTTGAACAAAATTAACGATTCGATTATTAATATTTAAAATTTGAAATTATATGAAAGCATTAAAACGATTAACTCTTATGATGGTTGCTTTATTGGTTTCAGCAACCATGGCTTTTGCACAGAAACCTAACATTCGCATTCTTGCAACAGGCGGCACTATCGCTGGCACTGGCGGCTCTTCAACAGCCACCAACTACACAGCTGGTCAGATGGCTATCGCTACCTTGCTCGAGGCTGTTCCTGAATTGCAAGACATCGCCAACTGCGAAGGCGAACAGGTGGTACGTATCGGTTCACAAGACATGAGTGACGAAGTATGGCTCATCTTGGCAAAGAGAATCAACGAATTATTACAAGACCCTAATGTCGACGGCATCGTCATCACTCACGGCACCGACACCATGGAAGAGACAGCTTACTTCTTGAACCTCACCGTCAACAGCGACAAACCAGTAGTTCTCGTTGGTGCTATGCGCCCTTCAACAGCTATCAGCGCTGATGGTCCTCGTAACCTCTACAACGCTGTTGTAACAGCAGCTGCTCCAGAATCAAAAGGCAAGGGCGTCCTCGTAGTCATGAACGACAACATCCTCGGCGCAGAAAGCGTTACCAAGATGCACACAACAAGCGTTCAGACATTCCAAGCTCCTAATGCTGGCGCTCTCGGTTACGTATTCAACAGCAAGGTTTTCTACAACCAAGAACCTCTTAAAAAACACACAACAGAATCTGTTTTTGACGTAACTAACTTAGACAAATTGCCAAAAGTTGGTATCGTTTACAGCCATGCAGGCGTTAATGCCGATATGGTTGAACCAATGTTGAAAAACGACTATCAAGGTATCATCCATGCTGGCGTAGGCAATGGCAACATCCACAAAGACGTTTTCCCAGTTTTGGAAAAAGCTCGTAAAAAAGGTATCCAAGTAGTTCGCTCATCACGCGTCCCAACAGGACCAAGCACACTCGACAACGAAGTTGATGACGCTCACTATCAATTCGTAGCTTCACAACAACTCAACCCACAAAAAGCTCGTATCTTGTTGATGCTCGCTTTGACAAAGACAAACGACTGGAAACAAATCCAAGAATACTTTAATCAATATTAAAATCAATTCATAATGCATAATGCATAATTCATAATTAGTAAAAACAAGCAATTATGAATTATGCATTAAGAATTATGAATTAAAATAAATCATTATGAAAAGACTTCTCACTTTATTAATTATCGCTTTATGTGTTATTGGCGTTAACGCTCAAGACCTCAGCGTCAGCCCTAAAAAAAGCACTTCTCTCTATGAAGAACTTTCAGGCGTAAAGAAAAAGACAGATAAGTTCAATCTTTACATGAACATGAACGGCAGCTTCGATGCTATGTTCAACGACAATGGTTTCGAGCAAGGCAAATTCAATATGCGTCAGCTTCGTATCGAGTCAAAAGGCAATGTCAACGAATGGCTCTCATATCGCTGGCGTCAACGTCTCAATCGCCCTAACAACGGCGGCGATAACATCGACAACCTCCCAACTTCTATCGATATCGCTGGTATCGGCGTTAAGTTGAGCGACAAATGGTCTATCTTCGCTGGTAAACAATGTGCTGCTTACGGCGGCTTCGAATTCGATGCTAACCCAATCGAAATCTATGAATACAGCGACATGATTGAATACATGAGCAACTTCATGACTGGTATCAACATCGGTTACGACTTTATGCCAGGTCAACAAATCAATTTCCAAGTCTTGAACAGCTTGAACGGCGATTTCTATAGCATGTATGGTAATATTCCTACAGAAATTTACATACTTCCAGGAAACCCAACAGAAGCAATACCTTCTAAGTTACCTTTGGTTTACACATTAAATTGGAACGGTAATTTTGCAAATGTCTAT
>JAZUCH010000024.1:0-11196 GCA_045639025.1 Bacteroidales bacterium | reverse complement strand
ATGATGTTTATCTATATATAATCAGTTTTATCTTTATTATACTGATATTTATAACGCAAATTTACTCATTTTTTTCTTATAACGGAATGTTTCAGTCAAAAAATATGCTCAAAAAAGCCATTTTTAGACCTTTTAAGCATGTATTTCACATAATCCACCCCTAAATATGGGTAGATTTTCACATTTTCCATAATGATTGCCACCAAAAGAAATAACAACTTTACTTTAATGTCGTACTCATATATACGGATAATAAAGTAAAGTCAAAAGAAGGGAAAAGAAGAAATGGCTTTGCCATAATTTTTCTTTTCACCAGCAAAATCAAAACTCACTTCATTACTTTTTCTCTTTTCGAGGAGAGAATATACTATCTCATTGCATTTAGTTGACAACAGTTGGCGATAATACGACAGAAAAATCGTACCTTTGTACTTAGAAAAAGAGGTGAACTTCTGGATGGAAAACTCAGTTTTTCCATGACTCTTGAGAACGAACGTTGGAACGGCAAAAACAGCCATTTTTTCTACCGCGGAACAAGCAAGAAAAGGTTTTCTATCGTTTTAAGCGTAAGACTCTCATAGTTAAATAGTTCTACATGTTGCATCGGGAAGTAAACATTGCTTTGAGGCGAGCCGTTACACCCGTCTTAGGAATCGTGAGGCCGAGAGCAGCAACATAGGGCCCAGGCCGGAATAGAAGGAGGCGAAAAACTCGGTGGGGATGCCTTGGATATGTCGCAGACTCATACCAAGGCTCATCATAAACAACATAAGCAGCCAGCCGGTCAAGGGGAAGGTTTTCCATATCGGGTAAGGAGCCGTAAGCCCTTCGATGTGGGCTAAATACTTCGCCACAACTCTACGAAACATCAGGTGAAATGCAGCAAGCACGGCGAGTGTGATAGCCAACAACCACCATGCGCGGGAGTGCAACTGAGCGTATGCCATTACCCCCTTCGTCGTGATGATGACTCCCGGCACACCCCATATCAGTGCAGCCGTCAGGAATAGATGTGACTTTTCAGATTTCATAGCTACGGTATATTCTGTATCACCCAGCGCAAAAATAAAAAATGTTTTCAATATGGTTGTATGCTTATAATCTTTTTTGATATTTATTTAAGAATAGAAATGATACTCGAGAAAGTAAAATGTATAAGCAATCATGCCAAGAATACTTACACAGATTTCAAAGGTGTGGTAAATAACTTACTGAAATTATCTATCAAAGCATCTTCAACACCATTACTTAGCAATGTTGAAACCAAATGTTTATAACTTTCTTTTGGCGATATTTCACGAATTGCGGAAATAATAACTAACTGTTTAGTTACATCATCAGCATTTAAGGCTTGAATAAAAGCATTCGTTAATGCCTCAATATCCCAATCACACAATCGCCACGAAAAAAGAAAGCACTCTAGAGATTCTACAAATCTGTTATTATTACATGCCTCAATACCATTATTAAACCAATATACAGGATTGAACTCATTTATCTGTTGTTTGGCCATCATTTCTGTTATTTGCATTTTTAAATTTATAACTCCAGTAATTGTCTTTCTTTTATCAACATATAGATGTTCTTCTTCTAAAGCATCATCTATTCTTCCTTGACAAATGAGGCAATCTGATATTAGAATTTCAATATCATTTCGACAACATTTGGGAGATAACATCCTAGCTTTTTTATAATATTGTTCTGCAAATTTGAAGTGTTTTGTAATATAAAACAGCCCTGCAACTTCTTGTCGCCAATAATATAAGTTCTTGTATGTATGTTCATACTTCACAGCTTTCATATAAAATGAAAACGATTCATATACATCAGAACTTTTTATTGAATTTGCAAGATTATAAAATAAACGACCTTTAAAACATTCTTCTATATCAGAAGCCAAATATCCTGATAGTAAATCATTATATAATTTATCACATTGATTGTTTTTAGATTTATTCATAAGAATCACAAATAAAACACACTGTGCTATTTCGTGATAGTGATATTGCACTGCGATATTAAACAGTTTTGGTAATTTAACAAACTTTCGTATTGAGAGTCTACCAATAAAACCAAACCACATTTGCAAAGAAATGTAGTTGAATCCTTGGGGGATTGGATACGTCAGGATATAATCTTGTGATTGACTAGATATTTGAGAGCCAAATATAGCAATAACATATACTAATTCCAACAAACAATCAGGACATTCAATACGCTTAACTTCTGGATAATACAAAAAATCCAATGATTTAATGGCTATTGGTATGCGAACACACTCATTACTATATGTCAAGATTGTACATCCGTTTTGGAGATTCCCTTCATAGTTAACAAATACAGTCTTACACGATAAACGAACATCATCTACAATATCTGACCCAATATATTGTTGAGCCACGTTGATGGTTTGAATATGAAAACGTTTAAAATGGGTTGGAACATTTTCACAATATATAGATACACAATTTGTTATTGACCTTTCTATTCTATCACCAATAGTTCTTAAATAGTCTGTATCTATTTCATTATAAGAAAAAAAATGTAATGTTACTGTTTTCTGTTTTTTCTGGGTATCTGACAATGTTTCATACAGGGAGTTCATCCATCGCCCCCAGAATTTATTGTCCTTTTTACTATAATACACAAATAAAACAGGTAATTCAATTTTACTATAGTCTTCTATTCTGGCAACATCCATTGAATATGTTATATATCCATTATCTGATGATTCTATAGTGCCCTTTGATTGTATAAAAAAAAGTCTTCCCGTTGTCTGATTATTGCGAACTACTTCAATAAGCATATCTAATCCATAATCTGATTCGGGAGTACTTATTGTCCATTCTTCAGGTATAAGACTATCGGATATTTTTCTAATAGCTTTGTCCCCTGTAATATGATTATCTGGTCGAATAGCCATAATATCAAAAATAATTATAATTTTTTAAGGTGATAATATACAACTTTACACCAAAATTCTTCTGTAAAATTCAACTCCAAAATAAGATTTCTTCATCAAATTCAACACAATGAATTGATTGCAACAATCTACATCTTACCACAAATTTATAATCACCTGAATATTTTTCGTAGTATATGTTTTCCTTTATTTATGCTTGATTTATTGTTACAAATATAATTATACTAACAATTTAAAGCAATATCATTTCATTATATTTATTATACTTTCTCATCTCCACCACAAACTTTTTCAACAATAAAGTCAAGAAGTATGGGAAGGTATAGAATTTGCCATTTAAACCTACATTTCTTTTACTCTACAAATTAATTTGAATAATACTTTTGTAGTTCTATTGAATTACATGATTTCTTCTATCTCATTCAGTTTTATCAATTCTCCCAAGGTCGTATCGGTAAAAGTTCGCCAGATATTGAGATGAATTGGCAAATAGTCAGCAAATAACTGCTTAACATATTCTATTTCAAAGACAAGACGAATACTATCATCGTTACATTCTGGATAGACCTCATGTTTTGTTCCAACTCTTGCAACTCTTATTATGTATAAATCACGAACACCTTTCTTTTTTATATATGGCATAAAATAAAAGAGTTTATTCAACGCTATACATGAAGGAAATTGTTTACCTGTATAGTAGACTTTTGCTGAACCGTCAAGATAACGAGCAACATTGTCTGCCTTTACCAAACTCAATAAGACTCTCTTACTTAAATCAACGTCAATGTCACCATCAATAACTTTTGAATCATTTGCAATTTTTATTTTTAGATTATTGACAACTTCTAAGGAGTATTCATTTGCGATTTTTGATATCGATATCTGTTTTACTTTTGCGACCTTGCTTGCGTCTTTTTCCTCTTTCTGCAACTGCATAATTTCGGAAAAAGTTTTTTTCATCTGAATTGCAAGATACCATGCTAATCTTGGAGGAACGGCATTTCCTACCATCTTGTAACCATCGGTAACATCGCTATAGATAAATTTGAAATTATCTGGAAATGTTTGTATTCGTGCACATTCTCTTACACTTAATCTTCTATAAAGATGCTCATATCCTTTGGAAAATTCCCGTAATGACGGAGTAATAAATGTCATCTTCGGAGCTTGCGGATGTTGGGGAGCATTCCTTGCCTGTGCTTGCATCGTAAAAGAGACTTCATCCCAACTTCTCACACGATTACGTGCCATGTATTTTGCATCGTACGGACCTGTATAAACATCATGATTAGAACGTTCCTGATTCTCACACTCAACTTTATTTGTATAATACTCACGAGGCTTCTCGAGAATATCCCCTATAGCCTTCCTTAATGTAATTCTATCTGTACATGCAGCATTGGGAAATTCAAATTTATTGCTAAGGTCGTTTCTTATACCAATAAAAAACACCCTAAATCTATCTTGTGGTATCTTGTAATCTGCCGCATTCAGCAACTCATAAGTCACGTTATAACCAACTTCTTCAAGGGACAATATAAAACCTTCAAGAGATTGTTTGTGTTTCTCTTCAAGTATTCCCTGAACATTCTCAATAAGAAAAAACTTAGGTCTTTTGTCTTTGACTATACGAATATAGTCAAGAAATAATTTACCGCGTGGATCTTCTATTCCCCGACGTTTTCCTCCTTCACTCCATGCTTGACAAGGTGGTCCGCCTATAATTCCATCACAATCCGGAATATCATTTCCTGTTATGGTTTGGATGTCGGCAGTATTCAATATAGTATTAGGATGATTGAGCCTGTACGTAGCATGTATCGACTCGTCAAATTCATTTGCCCAAACTATGTTGAAACCAGCATTTTCAAAACCTAAGTCTAAGCCACCGCAACCAGCAAATAGAGAAACTATGTTCATATTAAATTAATAACTATATACTATAAGTTTTGTTTCAATTAGATTTGCTGGATTTTGAGGGTCTGGAATTCTTTCATCAGTAATTTCTACTCCGTTATTATTACAGAAATTTTCAAACTCTTCTATATTGTTAAAGCTTTGGTACTTATCTTCTGAAATTAAAGCAACTAATTTGAATGTATAATCTATTATTTCTCTGGTTAGATAAGCAAACTGTTGAAAAGGAGTTTTTATCATCCACATGCCCCTTACTCTAAGATCGGAGATTTCCAAATGGTCCACTTTATTAATTCTTCCCAACTCACTAGTTTCTGCAAGTTCTACCCCTTCCAATGATTCAAGACCTTCCTTTATGACATTTTCAACATTTTCGTAAACATCATGTGTGTCACAATATAAATCACCATAAATGAAAAATATATTCTGTAATTCAGTACCTGAGACTTGTCCAATCACATAAAGCATATCCTTTTCATTCCATTCTTCACAGTCCCTACATGCTCTGCATATCTTTGGATTGTCTGAAAATAGTTTATTTTTGGGATAACTACTATTTAGTTGCAATTGTGAAGTACCAAGTGTAGTTATTTTTTTAATTTCTATTGCATCTCCTTCCCGAAGCATTGCATCTGGCGGGTTATTACTATTCCCCAAATAAGAAAACGTATTACTCCTTTTATGATTTATCACCTGCCTTTCACCAACTCCAAGACAGTCGGCAAACGCATTTTTGACAAAGTCTTCCAAAGCATCACCCATTTGGTTTGCCCTGTTTTGAACTCCGTCTACATCTGCAACAATGGAAAAATTCTGTATATTTTCTACTATTGCTTTTATAGCTGTTAGTACATTTGGCATAATATTTACGAATTAAAATTACAAGATACCAAGCACACTTGACATCTTGACACATAATGGATTGAATAATCAGTCTTTATAGTTGATGCCATGCTTATCAAGTGCATGACGAATACTCATAGCTACATGGTAAGCTAAGTTAACAGGTACTGCATTACCTATCATTTTGTAACCCATATTGACATCTGTGTAAAGGAAAATATGATTGTCAGGGAAAGTTTGAACTCGAGCGACCTCACGTACAGTCATTCTCCTGTACAAATATTCTTTGCCATGCACAAAGATTTGCTCATTTTTTCCAACCTTGATCATTTTTGGAGCTTGAGGATGAAGTTGACATTGCCTACCACTCGCCTGAACTGTAAAGCCTGGTTCATCCCATCCTCTTACTCGATTTCGAGACATGAAGATAGGCGAATATGCTCCAATAAAATATTCATGATTAGGGACAGCACACTTATCACCATTCGTTTTATTCTTTTCAAGAGCTGGTATAGCATTATCTTTTAAATCCCAAATACATTCACGAAGAGTTGGCTTGTGCTCACACGGAGTTGGATATTCAAAGTCATGGATATTCAAATCTTTTCTAAAACCGATATAAAAAACACGATCACGATCTTCTGGACAATCAAAATCATTAGCATTCAACATTTTGAGATTGACATCGTATCCTGCATCATTAAAAAGGCGCATAAAGCCGTTAACAGCTTCAGTGTGCCGTTTTGCTAACATACCAGAAACATTCTCTGCAACAAAGAATAAAGGTTGAGCGACCTTTAAAATTCTAATGTATTCATAGAAAAGTTGACCTCTCTCATCTTCAATACCTTTCAAACTACCAGCTTCACTCCAGGATTGACATGGAGGACCTCCTATAATACCTGTAACTCGTTCAGGGAACTCACTCTCATTAACATCACGTATATCACCTTCAATTAAGTGTGTATTTGGAAAATTCGCCTTAAAAGTAGGACAAATTTTAGGATCAATTTCATTTGCGACAACAGTGTGAAAACCTGCATTATGAAAACCTTTATCAAGACCTCCTGCTCCAGAAAAAAGACTAATAAGATTCATATACAATAATTACCATTTACAATTATACTTAATATTAATATCTGCAGGCAGACCTACAATCTGAATATCAAATTTTAATGATGATTCAATCATATCTTTAGCATTATGAATTCTGAAAGAGAATTGCCAACCATTATCAAAACACATTATAACAGTCGTTTTGCTCCCTGGCTTGAAACCGATATGCAATAAAGTAGTTGGCATGTTAATAACTGGAACCTTTATCTCCGGAGATTTTGTCTTGCATGGCTGATTTAGAGTCCCATACATATTAAAAGACTGAATTGTGGTAATTCTCTTGCTATCAACACTGATAACCTTGTAGAAATCATATTTGCTCAACAAGTATTCCACAAGCCTACGAGGAACATTGGAATCCAATTTTACTTGCTTTGAAACCTCTTTTACAAATGCGTTCAAAAGCGGAACATATACCTGTTCCTCTTTCGAAGGCAGGTCTCGGAAATACGTTCCCTTTCTTTTTTCAACTTCAAGGAAGTCAAAAGTAGGCTTCACGTCAGCCCAATAAGATGCTGAGCATTTTATTCCATACCATTTATTGCCGAAGTCAAGTTCTTTTGCAATACGACTGTGCTTAACAGCCATATGGTTATGTTTTACACTCAGACCTATTTCCCAAATGATGTCTTTTCGTTCAATAATTATATCACGAACATCGGCTTCTTCACCATGTTGGTCTGTCTGGATATAAAGGGTCAACAAGTCATCACCTTTCTCTATTATGTTTGGTTCTAAAGCAAAAAATGTATCAATCGTTGACTTGGCACTTAGTGCGTAAAGAGATTGCTCCCTAGATGTAAGTGTGTTCCATGCGTGTTTTGCTGCATTGTAACTGCTATTAATAACAATCTCAGCCAATCTGATTTTTCCTATAGCAGACTGGAGAGAATGCAAACAAATATATTCGTATGCTCGTCCTTGGTTGTTACTTGCGCTACTCATTTTCTTTGTTATCTTTGTTTCTAATTAGTTCTATGTAATCTACCTCTAATAGTTTCGCATTTTTAGCAATAATTCAAGCAAAAGCAGTGATGTATTGTGTACCTTTAAACGCCTGCTCGGTCTTTAGCAAATTGTTCAGAAAGCCATTTACAACTTCTTTTTTATACAAGCATCTCTTTAATGCAGTTTAAGCCTTTCTTTATATCTTCCACATCGCGCCTAATTTTGAGCACGAAATTACAAATAATATTTAGATGTAATGCACTAAAACAACTGATTTTTTTGAAACAATGCGTTGTTTATACCAATTTGTTTGCTAAAAGTAATCTTTGGATGACATGATTTGAATGAAATTGGTTTGAATGAATATCTTTTTATTGTTTTCTCAACCATGAAATCTCAAATTTCTCATAGCCAATAATACAAATGACCGCACCACTCTCTCACCACTTCATACACCTGTTCGCAAATCGACCGCATACCTTTATATGTAAAGACAACACATATTCCAATGAAAAGCTTTGTACAAAAGTATGGATGCTTATAAAAATATTTCCTTAAACTTCTCTTGGATTTCATCTCTCACCCTGCGAAATTCTTTCATCACAAATTCATCTGTACCTGTCGCATCCGATGGGTCATCAAAACCGATGTGCAGTCGTTTGCCAACTGTACCAATGAATTTGGGACAACTCTCGTTTGCTCCGCCACAGACAGTTATCACATAATCCCACTCATCATTGAGATATATCTCTACACTTTGGGGTCTATGACCGGATATGTCAACACCAACTTCTTTCATCACTTCAATAGCTTTTGGATTCACCTTATCGGCTGGTTCAGTCCCAGAAGAATGCACTTTCAAGTCACTATTAAAGGACTGAAGAAATCCGTGTGCCATCTGACTACGGCAACTGTTACCTGTACACAAAATCAATACTCTCATAAATGCATTTAAATATTAATCCTTACTAATTCTTAGGAAAGAAAGGACAACGCTTTTGAACACATTGATTATTCTTGCCGAAATGCCTGCACACTATGAAAGGTTTTTCCATAGAAACGCCAAAATTCGCTTCCACGAAATCTATGGCTGCCATAACAGACAAATAGGAATCGCGTTTGCAGCATCGTGGGCCACCAATTTCTGCAATCTTATTGAGCGATGCAGCCGACATTTTATGCGACAGAGCAAACGGTTCGACTGTCAATGGCGTTGAGTGAGAGACGATAGAGACAAACATACCAGAACTCAATCCCGCACCACAAGCTCCCCAGAACCCACAAGCACCACCTGGGACTTGCTTGCCACGTTTCATCATTTCTGTTAACGCATCTGAAAGCACGATGTCACCTCCTGTATTATGATAAGCCGTAAGCAAAGCCGCTCCCACCATCACATGATGTTCAGGACCATGCATGTGACAGAACGGCATGTCCATCATCTTCTCCAAAATCTCTATCGGATTCTTAGATTTTTCGGCATTGCAAAGTCTTAAAATAGCATCTATACCATTGGTATGACATTCGTTACATACATAATGTCCTTGTTCGCAACAAGTATTGCTTTCTTCCTTTTTATGACAAATAGCGCACTCCATAAGCGTGTCTTTTTCTATATACTTCAATGGAGCACTGCATATCAAACATTCTTCTTTCATTGTTTTAATATATTTAATCTTGTGATTATATCACCGCCACCTTAATGACGCCATCCAACTTATTTTCAAAAATACGATACGCCTCCTCTATCTCATTTAATTTAAAACGATGAGTGATGAGCGGTGTGGTGTCAATCATGCCTTCTTCTATCAATTTGAGGACTTCTTCGCAGTCGCAGCCGTCGACGCCGCCAGTCTTGAAAGTGAGGTTCTTGCCATACATCTTTGTCTGAAGAATTTATAAATTCTTAAATGAGTTTATTAATTCTGATGTAACTATACCTAATAATTCATTTAATTTATCAATTAAAATATCATCATTATTATTAGGCACAAAACTAAATGTTTTATCTACAATTTCCCCATGAAACATTTTATTTCGTAAAAAATACGAGTATTTACAACATAATAATGCGACGAGTTGCATATCGTCGTTTTGAGGATGTTGTTTGTAAAATGTAATATGATTTTGAATATTTGCAATAAATCCATAATGGTTCAATTCGTTCTGTCGTAACACCAATGTTTCATCTAATAAATTCATGATTCTATAGTCAGTGTTTGCCAAAACAAAATAATCTTGATATCCCTTGTAAGCTTTTTGCGTACTACCTTTAGGATAATTGTTTAGTATTAATTTTCTCCATTGGAACTTGCGTAATTCATCATACGTCATTGTTGATATTAGATTTTTCGTATGTATGAAGTAATTCGGATTGGCAATAAAAAAGTTTCTCATATTTCGCAAGGCATCAAATTCCTTTTTATCTACGCTAGCTCTATTGCTGTAAAAGGATAGCTGCTCAAATGTTCTCCAAAGTCTCTCAAATTTATAATATCTATCAGTTGAAGACATTCCTTTAAGCCAATGAGACAATATGTTTCTGAATGTTTCTGCTTCATCATCTTCTTGCAAAAGGACAGTTAAATTCGTAGCATTAAAATTTATTAGACTTGTAATATTTCCTTGCAAGGGTTGTGTATTTTTGTCATATCGTAAAGTAACAACCTCTTCTTCTTTTCTCACAGTTTTTCTAGTGATACTAATGGATCTTAGTTGTATGCTGGATAAATTTATAGCATAACAATATAGCAAGGCTTTAAAAATTTGTTGATAAATACTATTTGAAGTATTATTGAGTATGGCATTTTCATTATATATAGAAGATCTGGATGCAATTATACAAATTTCTTTATTTTTGAAAATAAAAGAATCTCCAAATGTTCCAGAATTTTTATACGGAACATTATCTATGTTTCCGACAAACGAATTCCTTTGGGAAAATTTAATTTTTATTATATAATTATTCGTTCTCATATTTTTTTACTTTTACTAAACTATATACTTTTATAATTACACAATCATAACCAACTATATATCAGATCACCGCCACCTTAATAACGCCATCTAACTTATTTTCAAAAACACGATACGCCTCCTCTATCTCATTTAATTTAAAACGATGTGTAATGAGCGGCGTGGTGTCAATCTTGCCTTCTTCTATCAATTTGAGGACTTCTTCACAATCGCATCCATCGACGCCGCCGGTTTTGAAAGTGAGGTTCTTTCCATACATTTCCGGCAAAGGAAGAATTTGTGGTTGGTCGTAAAGAGCTACCACCGTTACGATGGCATTCGGACGAGCGCACTCCCATGCGAGACGGAAAGTGTCGTCAGCGCCTGCCACTTCGAGTACGCGGTCAGCACCTCCATGGTCGCTGTTATTCAAGACGAAATCCTTGCATTCTTCTGGAGTCGTCAATAAAACTTCAGGATAATGTTCCTGAACA
>JAZUCH010000023.1:0-7006 GCA_045639025.1 Bacteroidales bacterium | reverse complement strand
ATTAGAATGACATTATCAGAGTATCTCCGTGTGCCAAAAGATTATCGCGGAGTATGGACCAACGAAAGATGGGATATCCCCAATTGGGCCGATATTAGAGAGAAACATTTAGGCAAGCGTACACTAATGACAAACATCAATGGTGGCACTTGTTTGGTCGTGGAAGGTATGGGATTGGAGATTATTGATGACTCCGATTGGAAGAAGCCCGATACAGTCAGAAAAGAAATCAGTCGCCAATGCCTGAAGTTCTTTACAGAGCGAGGTATCGAGCCTCACTTTGCCGATTGCCTTATCCGCTATAAGGATAACTACTATACCATTGAAGTTCGTATTGCCATCGGAATGGATGTCGATACCGAAAAGGATGATGACATTTTCTTCTATTGCGATACGCTGGAAGATATGAAGTCACTTGCAGAAATCGGCTGTGAGGACTTTTACATTGCCGACTGCTACGGCTTTGGAGTATATGAAGATTTATTATAAACCCTAAAATATATCGAGTATGAAGGTTTTATGTCAAGATCGTTATGACAAGGCTGTTGCCTACGCAAAAGAAATCAAGAACGATACCCTGCAAAAGTGTATTGACCGTTTGAAGCAGTGGGAGGAAAATCCAAACTGCCCATGTGAGATTGAGCTCTACTATGACTCGGCTCCGCACTCATTTGGATTCCGACAGGTATACCCAAATGGCAGAACGGGTATTGTCGGAGGCTTGCTCTATCACGGACAGCCCGACCAATCGTTTGCTGTATTGATAAATCCTATTCATGGGTGGAGCATACACACATAGGATGTTACACTATCCCTAAAAAGGATAAAGCCAACTTAGGTCTGTTAGTGCAGGCTTAAGTTGGCTTTTTTCATTTCTTCTTATTTGATGTTAACAATTTCAGCGGAGAAGCTTCAAGCAATTTTTCAACCATATCTTCGCCGATTACTTGGGAAATAGTTGAACCTGATAGAGCAAAATCATCTATGAGATTAGATTCTAATTTATCTACAGATATGCCTTTCCATTCTCGTTTCCATACCTCACTCCAATCCTCTTCTACATCACCGGTGTGATAATTTACTATTCCGGTAAATTCCATATCAAATTTTACACACAAATAATTTAGAGCATCTTGATTTGGAGCTATAACGATTATCTCGCCCTGAGGAAAATCTGAAAAATCAAATATTTCACCTTTGATACGCCATTCACGTAGATATTCATAATCGTACGAATCGACTTTTAATTCTTGAGTGCGCCAGCCAAGATTCCCAGGTATTCCCTCTGTTCCATCTGTATAAATAACATTCCTTGCACCAAAATCTCGGACTAATATATCTCTTGAAAAACCCAGTCCCCAAGGTTGGTACAAAGGTTGCCCTGTACTATTAACTTTGACTTCAAAAAATCTTTGAATAGCTGTTAAAGGTGAAGCGGAAAAACAGATATATCCTTTTTTGCTAATAAGTTGTTTCTCTGCCAAAATCTTTTGCAAAGTCTCACATGGTGATTTGTCATATCCGTTAATAAAATGGAATAGATATGGACTCTGATCCAATCTTGCTTTTTTGAATTTATCATTAAAATAAGCCATATACTATATTTTTATAATACTGCAAAGGTACTCCGTTTTTTACGAATGAAAGACAGAAAGGGCTACAAAAAGTGTATGTAGCGTGAAAATCCCGCTTCACATGCAAGTCCCTTCAAGAAGTTAACTCGGAGGGACAATACCTCCACGTTCGAGCCGTGGGTTTTCGGGCAAAAAATTCTCTGCGATAATTTTTCACCCGAAAAAACGCTCCGGTATCGCCGTCCGAGTTGAGACAGAGGTTGGGACTTAGCCATAAGTACGTATCGTTACAATGAGTCAATGATATATTAGGTAAATATATCAAGTACATATTTAAGTTGGCTTTTATCATATAATTTGAGATGACTACTTGTTTTCAATAAATTTCATAATCTCATCTCCTATTTCCGAAATCATTTCTTCCGTTATAACGCCATACATCAAGATATTTTTCAAATTCCCTTTCTATGCTTTTTGATAATTCTTCTTGATACAATTTTATTCAAGTCCCATTTTCTTTTTTACCGCTTTAGTGACAATTCTAAGACCTATTTCCGTAATTTTACCTAAAGCTGTGATTTGCTGATTTAGGTTGTCACATTGTGTTTTACGACTGTTATGAGTTGACAGGTTTATAAATTAGGACTGACATAAGTTGTCAGTTGTTATTTTTGTTAATGTTTTTATTTTTACTCTGATGAAGAACCAGAGCTTATGTTTGCCCTTGCCGCGAGCTATGAGCCGTGAGCCACGAGCTTGTCGTGTTCCAAGTGTTATATGTAACAGTTTCTGTAAACATATATGTTATATAATATTATTTCTGAAATCTGACCGTTAGCAATCATACTTGCAAGCAGAAGGAATATTAATGTAATTTTTTTCACAAGGTTAAAACTCAGGATGTTTCGCATGTTATTTCTCGTTTTCGTATTTTAAGAGGCATCCGTATTCTGTAGGAATCCTTTTGCTCATCAGACAGTCTTCCCCGATAAGCAATTCATATTCACAATTTAAATCTTCATCTTTTAATATCAATATATTATCTTTAACCTCATATTCTCCCCTTGAGATAACGAAATCCATACATCTCAACAAATATGACTTTTCCCTTCTCAAATATAATTCTGTTGTGCCCTTCCAATCTTCTGTTGAATATTTACCATATTTTAATTGATATTTTTCTTTGTTATATTTCGAGGCAAATCGTTCAATTCTTTCTTTGCCCTCCGATTCTGTAGCATGTCTGAATCCTATATATTGCTTATTATCTTTCACTTTTTCCGTACGACAAAAGTGCATAGGCTTTTCTTTCATAAAATAATAGACTTCTATTGGGTATAAATCATCGCCTCTTTTTATGAATTTCATATTAGCCTTCCCGTATGAATCATTTAGGATTAAGATACTATCATTAAAGACATATTCTCCATCCGATATAACAAATCCCGTAACCATATCATCAGAAGTGTTATAACTTGCCTCTATATAATAATATCCGTCTTGATACAGATTGAGATAACAACTGATAGGTATGGCAGAGAAGCACTCTGGTGAAATGCCTATTTCCATCTCGTATGTTGTTATTTCAATTATATTATAACCTAAATAATCAACAAGCCATTCCTCATCTGTAACTTGAGAAGAACCCGTTATTGATAAAAGTAATAATATTGTTAAAACTATGTGTTTCATTTTATAAAAATTAAAGATAAGATATTCCACTTCATCACAAATTTAGCAAAAAGTATTGCTGTCACAAACATGACTATAGGGAAATATGGTTTTGTTTTATTTTTATAATAACAGATTAACATCGGAAAGAACAATATCATATTCATTATCAGGTATCCATCCATTCCCCAGTCTTTATAATTACGATCGAACCATTTATGAACTTTGTATAATCTTTCCGGGATATAATCCGTGTATTCCCATTCCGCTACACCGTTTGTTATTTCATTTGTATGGATATCGTATTGAGGACATTCCAAATCGTCAGGCACCAACGACCATACCATATCCGCATAACCCAAATCATGGTAATAGAATGACACCACTTGCTTGACGAACCCCAAAACCAAAATAACTGAATACGCCATGATTAGAATTTTATAGACGTTTATTTTCATAGATATAATTAATTACCTCACAACTTTTCCATTTTCAATAGATTTTATCACTTTCTGCAAAGCATCTTTACTTTGCTTCCAATCATCCATTGTCTGAGTATCCTGAGTCATAATGTCATAAAATAGTTTGTCAAAATCCCAATAATGCCTCAAGGAAAGATCTTTCAGGTAGTTAAACATATAAGCGAATTGCATTTCATCGTCAGCCTGCAGTTTTACATTATTATCACTCATCTGTTTTTGCCCTAAAAGCGTCACAAAATCAACATACGATAGAATACCGTAATCATTATAACATATCTCTATGGTATCATTTTTCACATCATAATCAATACGAGTGCTAAAATTCAACCATTCTCCAACATCTGACATTTTAACTCGCTCCCAGTACTTATTCAAAAACAACGTTATCCTTTGATAAATATCCATTGTGCTAATTATATCTTCGCAACATTCATTTGCCGTAACGACATTCATCTTTAACTTATACGAAGAAATCATTATTTCTACAGATATTTCCAAGGAATTTATCATATATGACATAAAGGTATTTTTCTCGGGAAGTTTTGAAACAAACTTACAATCCAAATCTCCAATACGCCATATTTTCCATTTTTTACAATTCCCGTCGCTGTAGTTTTCATCAAGCAACATAAAAGTCACATCATCAATACTTCTCGGAGAATAATTACCAACTTTCTTCCATTTATAAGACTTTAAGCCTTCTCCTACTGTTGTATGATAAATATGAGATATTTCATCATTAGTTATCTCGGCAAAATTTGCTATATAATTCTTGTCGTATATTTTCTTAAACACGACAATGACATCTGTGCCGTATGCTTCTTGGCAATAATCCCTGCAAATGTATTGGAAATAACATTTTTTATTATCTGTCAAAGGCATTTCAAATACATCACCATTCTCCAAGTCATCAATATTAACATAATAAAAAATAGATTTTGTTTCAATATTCCTTGAACCTGTTTTAAACCAATCATATAAGAAATTGCATGCTTCAGACTCTGCCACATTTCCGAAAACAGTCAAATTCTGATTTATATTGTTCCGATCAGAACTATACACATACCACAATAATCCATCATAATTCTTGCCAATACTTTTCACTTCTTTTATATGATATGAGAAGTCATTTTTAACCAACACATCTATTCTATAAGGTTTTTTGGCAAAAAGATAATATAGTGATTTTATGGTAATATTTTTCTTTTCCTCTTTTGTAAGAGAAATTTTCAACAACTTCGATAAATCTTTGACGTTCATAATATATCAAGGTTTGTGTATCCATAAATTATTTTCATGATTAAATTCATGATAATATCCTGGAGGATTTAACCCAAAATCAGATATGCTTGAAGTTTTATTAATTGTGATTGTAACCCATACTTGATATTTAACTCCTCTTATACGTACCATTGTTGATTTCCAATAATTATAACCATGTTTATCCGGTCCATACATCTCAATACGTTCACTATTTGCTACCTTCAGGATTAATTTTCTATTCTTATTTACAATTCTTTCATAGTTATAGCATTACTTTTGGTGATATTTATAACATTCCTTACTTGGTGCAATATATATCAAACTGTCGTTAATAAATATCGAATCGTATAAAGGTTCGTCATAAAATATCCTAGAAATCATCTTGTCATTTTTCTCATCATAGATATAACGTATTCTATATACACATCCGACAAATGGAAATTGAATTTCACCGCTTTTTAGTCCATGAAATTTGTCTCGGTACATTTTAAGCAAGAAACCTTTAGTATAAAATGTATAGGTGTCTTCAACATAGCTATTTGTTTTGACATCATATCTTAGAATGTCTGTAAATATACGTGTTCTGCTACCACCTTTTACATTATCTCGTACAATGTCTTTTCTAATTTGATATACTATGCCAAACGTTTCTGTGCCTTCACGTCTTAATCTTACTTCTCTTTTTGTCTCATATTCAAAAGACATATAGCAAAAAAAAGACACCATCATAACACAAAATATAGAGGTTATAATACCTATTCTATTTGCTTTTTTTCTTCTTTCTATTGTTTTCATATTATTTAATATAACTTTAATAATGGCAATAATTCATACAATGTATTGCTATAATATTTGTATGAAGGTGGAGGAGTAAAAGGAGAATTTATATTTCCCATGTTTATATAAACATTCGCATATGTAGATGTAATTGATTTAGCAACAACTGTTATTTCTGGCAACATATAAGTACCGTATGTTTCTACATTTTCGCCTATATTTTTAAATTCATTTATAGCATTTTCCAAAGCACTTGAAGTAGCATCTGTAAAGTCAGAATTTATAATATTTCCTTTGCCATATTTTAATTGT
The DNA here is from genome assembly GCA_045639025.1 of Bacteroidales bacterium. Classification (GTDB taxonomy): domain Bacteria; phylum Bacteroidota; class Bacteroidia; order Bacteroidales; family F082; genus Limimorpha. Next base: position 927 of record JAZUCH010000023.1, on the reverse strand, counting down.
GCCTGATATCCAACTTCCGTTAGTGATCCGTAAACGAATCCTCCAATTGCACCGACAACAGCCCCATTCAATGCACTATTCAACAACGAAAAATTATCTCCATTATATATCATATCTCCAACAACACTATTTATTGATCCCGAAATAGTTCCATTAATAGTAGAACCTAATATGTTTCTAGCGGACATATTTTTAACACCTATATCATCCAAAATATTTGTTGCCAATCCTGTTTTGTCTATTAGGCATCCCACACCTGACGATATAGATCCATTAACAGAACCAAGAAATGAATCAACTCCAACTTCATTCCAATCAACAGTACCGCTAAAATTATCTGAAGTTTGAGATATTATATTATTAACACCTGATGTAACCGCAGATGTTCCTGCAGCAGCCAGCAATTGTACACCTGCACTTGCCCCTCCCGTTAAAGCAGTTAATGCTCCACTACCAGCACCAACAGCAAAAGCGGTAACATATTCTAACAATCCATCACAATTATTCCAATTAAACGCCAGATTGGATATTCCTCCCAATGCAGCTCCTGCAATAATATGCCAGAACTCCCCGCTCGGGTCGGTGTATTTTAACGGGTTATTGAGGCAATATGCGTATCTATTGAAGCTCTGCGAGTTGTCGGGTGCCTGTATGTAGTTGTCGGGAGAGAGGAACATGGAGGTATAAGGGTCGTACATCCTGCCGTTCATGTTTATGAGACCGAAGTCGTAATGATGTTCATGTCCGGTGAAGCCTCGGTCAAACATAGGCTTATTTACAGAGATACCATCGCCGTCAACTATCTTTGCATCTCCCCATGCATCGAAATAGTACTGATGAACGATTCTTCTGTACTGGTCAGTAACAACGTTCCAGCTTCCGAGATGGTCGGTATGGACGTAGTAGAGAGTTTCATTGTCACCAACC
>JAZUCH010000022.1:0-2787 GCA_045639025.1 Bacteroidales bacterium | reverse complement strand
AGAATGCGGTTACTGGCACTTGTGGCGTTACAACCCAGCTCTCGAAGAAGAAGGCAAGAACCCATTCACACTCGACTCTAAGGAACCGAAGTGGGAAGGCTTCCAAGACTTCTTGAAGGGTGAAGTTCGTTTCGCATCAGTGATGAAGCAATTCCCGGCAGAAGCTGCCGGCTTGTTCCAGGCTTGTGAAGACATGGCTAAGAAGCGCTACCAAAGCTATGTACGCATGACTAAGATGGATTGGTCTAATGAATAATCTTTAGATTAGATAATTATAATGAATGGCGGCTCTCGTTTGAGGGTCGCCATTTTGTTTACATAATTTTTATCTTCATTTTGGCTGTTATTTTAATAGGTATATCAGTCAATAGAATTTGAAGCAAAGTTGCAATTGATTTCGTTTAGAATCGGTTCACAAAACATATCATTAGGATTGGTACCAGGAATCCCCTCGGGAACTTCTTCTCCAATCTTGTTAAAAAGCTCCGACCAAAAAGAAGGGATGTCGCCTTCCTTATTCCTGAAATTCATGGGCGAGGCTTTGAAAACAGGAATTCCCTCGTTATCAAGATAGCAATCATAGATTAATTCTGAACAATACATCTTCCCGTTATAGGGACGATACGACCAATCGTATGGTTGCCCTATGAATTGTTTGGCACGTTCTATAGCGGCATATATATCCATTGGCTTCATGACACGCATCACAGTAACACCTTTCTTGTCGTTAATATCAGGGGTATCTTTCAAGAATTCAGACAAAGGACGGCAAACGACACCATATTTAGGATTAGCCTCTATAACGGAAGGAATATCATTTATGCGAGTATATATAGCAACATGGTCATATTGCAAACTTTTCTTCGTTCTCGTCGCATCGACAATAGCTTCACTCATCGCTGAATTTTCGGCTATACAGAAAAGAAGGTCACCATCCTGCAGACAACCATGATTTTCTAGACAGGAGTGAATTACCGTCAACAATGCCAATAATTTAATTACCAACACAACTTTGATTGCACATTTCCTCATAAACAGTTTGTTTTTAAATCTTTTTACCCATCAATACGGATGTACCAGCGAGAACAAATGAGGTACCCATACCTACCAACGGAAGAAATTCAGAACCTATTCCCATAAACGAATTGATTGACCCCAAAGTACTTCCTACAATAACAGCAATATACCAAAGCGGTTTATAGATTGAACGTTTTCCGTAAAACCATATAGCAAAGAACAAAGGACATACAATTCCTGGAACATAAAAAGAATATGCCCTCAGCAGTAGCCCTATAATATCCGTATTGAACAAAGCGACTGCCAAACCTGCTACACCTAATATACATACAATAATACGTATCTCATTGACCTTATCTCTCATCAGCAAATCATGTTCAATGATTGATGCTGCATTAATCATACATGTATCAGCCGAAGAAAACAAGGCCGAAATAAGTGCTAAGCACAAAAGAATTGTATATGGATAAGGAATATATTTGTCCATTATATAGATTAATGGATTCTGTCCATTTAAAGCCTCCACCGATATGACATTAACCGCCCACAATCCTATAAGCGTGATTATGATACTAAAAAAGATAAGTCCTATAGCCGAGGCAATCACTGCCTTTTGGGCTGTCTTTCCATCTTTGGCTACTAGATTCCTTGATATTATATCAGGCCCAAGGAAATAGGCTCCGCCTGTAATGAACAACATAGTCATCAAATCTGTGGAATTAAACCGATTGTTCAACAGGTTTACGCTCTCAAGGATTTTCATGTTTGCACTTCCGTTTGTAGCAAAAAGATAAATAAATGTAACAAGAATGCCGGCAGCAATTATCCATGACTGAATGTTATCCGTTTTTATCACGGACAACTGACCTCCAAGCAATGTGTATATGATTACAATCATAGAAGTTACAGCCAAAATGACTTGCATGTCAATCTCAGGCATAACAATATATATAATCTTTCCTATAGACACGAACTGTGCAGCTATAATACCAATCCACGAAACCGAGATGACTGATGCCAGCAGAATCTTGCCTCCTGTTCCGATTGTCTTTTGTGCAACATCCGGTAATGTGTTAGCATTCAAAGAACGTATTTTCTTCGACAGAAACACTGCCTGAAATATTAAGCCTATTGCTCCAGCGCCCAGCCACCAAAACGCAGGAAATCCAATCTGCACAACATGGTCGACAACACCAATTGTAGCTGAGGCACCAATCATTGTTACCATCAACGAAAGAAACACTCTTATGAATGTCTGTCTTTTACCCGCAACGGCAAAATCACCAAAGTCCTTAATCCCGAAAGAGTCATATATTCCAATGCCCACAAGCATTACTATGTACATTATTATTGCAACTAACATTATCTATTTTCCCCTTTATTAACATGAATTCGACATAAGAAACTATCTTAAAGCGCGGTTGGGTTGATAAAACTTTTACATCTTTACTACATCAAAGGCTTATTTATAATAATCACCCAATGGTTGATACAAATTTACGTTTTAATTCTGTATATTGGATAAATTCGACAAATATTTAGAACCAGAATCGAGGAAACATTTTATTGACTTACCGATCGGATTTATCCTGAAAATATTCTTCATGAAGCCAATCCCTGTTGATGAAATTCCAATCAATTTCATATCAAACAATATTGTCGCCATTTACAGAAAGAATACGCTTGACACAAAACGAATTATTTGAAGTGAAGTTCAAAATTCCTTCAAAATGAATTCACTCATATTTCAAAAATATACAATGAAATGAA
>JAZUCH010000021.1:0-1984 GCA_045639025.1 Bacteroidales bacterium | reverse complement strand
ATAAAATTATAAACTTTGCTGAACTGAAAAATGAAAGGATATAATATGGAAAATAACATACAAATATTAGGAAAGAACAGATTTATTAAATGAAAGTCTCTGGAAGATATGAATTACACATTCATCTACAGAGACTTTTTTATAATCTGATTCAATATAAATCTTCAATCATGGGAATAATGCGGTTCTGCCCATAATTAAAGAGAAAAAAGTTAATAAATAGAACCGCCTAAAATATCTTATGGAAACCAAGAATAATATTATCTCTATATTTACACTATTAACTCTGCTTTTATGCGGGGTTAATAGTGTTGTTTCCCAGGAATGGGAAGCCGTTTATTACAATGATGACATTGAACTTCAAAAGTATTATTATAATGAAACGACTGAATTGTCAAACGGGAATGTACTGGTGGCTTCTGGATATTATATTAGAAATAGTATTGCAAATTTTTGTGCCAGTCACCCTGCATTAGCTTTAATTTCGTCAGATGGTAAAGAATTGTGCAGAAAAGAGTATATGAAACCGGGACTTTGCGAGATAACACTTCCTTATCTTTTTGAAAAAAACGGCGACATGTATATGCTGACAAGTTATAGTCCTGACCATGATATATACTCTACCAATTATTTCAAGAATTACGACAGTCCACCTACAGACGCAATACTCGGTCTTTACAAATTGGATGAATATCTCAATATTACAAAAAGTTATGAACATGTTTATCCTATTGATACTTTCGAATGGAGATATTACAATTGGAATAGTATGCCTCATTTTGACTGTGGTAATGTATACGTCTATACGGCATTCGAAGAAGATGGGAATATAACTGGCTCGTATATCAAATCGGTAAGTCTCTCTGATGTTCCAAGAGGAAGTGATTCTATTTTCTTCTTCAAAATGGATTTCGAAGGAAAATTCTTGCTTCACAAAGGATATGAGATGGGAACATCTGATGGCTCTGGCACGCAGTACCGTTACAGAAGACAACAGATGGTTAAAACGAATGACGGCTATGTAATGTATACAAAAGGATGGGAAATGGATAAGCATGGTACAGTAGAATTTTATGATAATAATTTTAATCATATAAAAACCAGATACGTAGTAATGCCTGGACATAATCCTTATTTTGATAGTAATATAACTGATGCTACAGTAATACGCAGTAATGGAAATACAACTTATGTTGCTACAAGATCACCATCTTTAAAGGACGATTACGGAAATGATGTGAGATTATACGAATTCAACGATGACTATAATGGCATATCAGATGTGCTTCCTGTTGTTAGATACATAGAAAGAGGATCAAAATATCGTGAAGGTTTGCCATACCGCAGCATTGATATGACAAGTGAAGGTTATATATATTTTGCTTACACAATGGATTATTTCGAAGAATCTGGTCCTTCGTGGGTAATAATTGAACTGCTTGATAAAGATTTTAATAAAATATCTGAATTGTACTTTGATGAGGATGAAGATGTATCAACTACTGTTGTATGTATAGAAGCGGCAAAAGATGACGGATTGATAATTGTAACACTACATACAGAAAATTCACAAAACAAATGGTCTAAAATCACTAAATTCCCGGCATCAGCCTTTGGAATTGACAACATCGAAGAAGCACATGCTAATAATCTACATCTTGCCGTCGCTTATCCAAATCCAGGAGGTGATGTCTTGAATATAAGAACTGGTTTGAGAAATGCCGTTTTAACCGTTTATGATTTACAAGGAAGAAAGATTCATGAAGAAGAAATAACAGACGACGTCACTTCGGTAGATGCTTCGGGTTGGCAAAGTGGAACCTACATTTGGAAATTAGGAATGAGGAATGAGGAATTAGGAATGAAGGAAGTGGAAACGGGGAAATGGGTTAAGTAGGAATTCAGGAGTTCAGGAATTCAGGTGGTCGGTGCCTGAGCTTGTCGAAGGCACAACGTTCGGCGCTTCGACAAGCTCAGCGACCTT
>JAZUCH010000020.1:0-4944 GCA_045639025.1 Bacteroidales bacterium | reverse complement strand
TGGCATCTGCCTTATTATATGTTTTGTTTACCTTTGTATACTCAGTATATATGTCTCTAATAAACTCTATTGCTTCGTTTTCTAAAACAAACATCAAATCAGAAGTTCGTTTTAGCATCTTTTTCATATCCACAGGGATTAACTCCATTGATTCAATCCCTTTTTCAAATTCAAGAGTCGGTTCTGTATATATGTTGGCACCTTTAGCATCAAAGATATGCTTACCACGATAATAATATTGTTTGTTGACTGCCCACATTATTGGTTCCTCGCAATGAGGATAGTTCCAACCGCATTCATTCAACCTTAACAAATCCAATTCTTCGTAGAACACAGGGCGTGGCGGTACGCCAATCGTGCCGTCTACAATGTGAGGATGCAACAATACTCCTCCCGTCTCTTCGTCCCACGTTATTTTGTACATCTTCTTAAATCTTAATCATATTTGTGCAACCATAAAAAGCCTTTCTCATCAATAAGATATCTTTTTTCAGTTTTAATTATAATTGCAAAAATAATAAAACTTTCATTTAACCCATTATATTTAATTGTCTTTTTGTAGATTTATCTTTTATAACATTTCACATACAATTTACAAACTATTTATTCTTACTAATAACTAACGAAACAGAAATAAACTATACGTTTCTTTAACAACTAAATACACAGCAAAATCTATGATACCAAAGCATCCATTCCACGCTTCGAAGAAATTTCGTTAAAAAATTAGTGCTAACAGCTAAAACAAATACAGTCTGAATAAAGCTTGTTTATTTTTGTTCAGCGTAATCACACTAATTTTAGCCATCAGCAAATACTGCAACCTCTACGGACTCTGGAAAATGGAGTTGTAAAAAATCCTTATTCCTAACTTTTAAAAAGAATCCGCTACCTCTCAGTAACGGATTCTTTTATTTATTGGACATCAAACTTCGTCGTTCAGAGAAAGAAAATTATTTTTATTCACAATGCTTCTTCCGAGTTCTTTTTCTGTTTGCTCTCTTGCTACGCCTGCAATCTCAGTTGTACCCAAATTGGGTACAACTCATATTGTTTCAAATCACAATCTTTCATTTTTCGCCAATATTTTTTTCCAGTTTTAAAATTCTAAAACAAAAAAATCCGCTACCTCTCAGTAACGGATTCTTTATTATATCGGATGATAAATCGTCGTTTATATTAAACGCAGCAAGCCACGTCCCTACTTGTAGTCTTGTAGTCTGAGATTATCTATTTATTACTTTTGTAATTCTCTAAAAATAAATTCTTCTAATTGCTTTACATCTGGCAACGTCAGCATATATGTTGAGACAAACAAATTATTATCCATACCAGCCAATGCATATTCCACCATTTTCTTGCCTTTACGAGTGCATAACAAGATTCCTACAGGAGGGTGTCTCCTTCATTCATTTCATTATCCCTAAAATATGAGACATAAGCATTCAGTTGGCTCAAGTCACTATGTTTAAACTCATCGTTTTTGAGTTCTATTATCACATTGCAATGCAGTATTCTATTGTAGAAAACAAGATCCGCATAATAATATTCATCGTCAATTATCATTCGTTTCTGACGAGCTTCAAAACAAAAGCCTTTCCCTAATTCAAGTATAAAATCTTGCAAATGAAGAATCAAAGCATCTTCCAAATTAACTTCGCTTATAGTATCCTTGACATCAAGTCCTAAGAACTCAAGAGAATATGGATCCTTTATATCTAATATTGGGAAATGATTTGGAATAGTTTGCGCCAACAACAGTTCCGGATTCTTGCTGACTCCACATCGAAAATATAGATTTGTACTTATTTGTCGTCGTAACTCCTTAACGCTCCAAGAGCATTTCATACATTCTGTTTCATAAAAGAATCTTGCAAAAGAATCATTCACTGTCATTATTTCTCCGATATGAGAAAACGAGAGCTTGTTTATAATATCACTAGCATTATTTATAAATTGATGCGATGGCGTATCATTTTTTCCAGAAAAGTCCGACGCCGTCGGACTAATTCCATCTGTCAAATATTGTTTTTCTAAATCTAAAGTTAACGGAAACAAGCGATAGTTTATATTTTCTTTCTAGTTCTAAAATATAATAACAAAAAAATCCGCTACCTCTCAGTAACGGATTCTTTTATTTATTGGACGCAGCAAGCCACGTCCCTACTTGTAGTCTTGTTGACTTGTAGTCTTATTCAATATCCCATGTGCTTCCGCTGTTCAACAAGTCGTCAAAATTCAAATATCATTATTAAGCAAAAAGTCGTATATACTGACTATCTGGATTCCATTTTCATCACTCCACGATTTTGTATGCTCTCCCACTATTATCAACTTCCTAAATGAATCTCCTATCAATCTTAAAGAACGCTTTTCCTGCTCTATCTTTTCATCATCCGGCATACGCCATGCTGATTGTATATAGACTCTTTCACTTCCTTTATTGCACACAAAATCAACCTCCAATGTCACTCTATGTTGTTGTCCTTCCGAATTTCTAATCCTATGATTGATATTCCCAACATCAACAAGCCAACCTCGCATCCTCATCTCGTTATATATTATATTTTCCATCAAATGGGTCGGTTCATGCTGTCTAAACGAAAGAACAGCATTCCTCAAACCTATATCTTGATAATAACATTTGTATAATGAACCTATATACTTACGTCCTTTTATATCATATCTTTCAGATTTCTCTATCAAAAAAGCATCTTGCATATACTCCATATATGTAGATATGGTTTTATCTGAAATGTTTTGAACTTTATTTACTGATTTAAAAGTATTAGCAATATTCGACGTATTGATAGGTGCTCCTATACTTGATGATAATATTTTTGAAAGTTCCTCAAATTCCACTTTCAATTCTATGTTATTGCGTTCATAAATATCACGAAGATATACTGTTCGATATAATCGACGTAAAAATTCAGACTTCTTCTCATCTCCATCTTGCGTCAATAACTGCGGCAATCCACCATACATCATATATTCCGCCCACGCTTCTTCTTTTGAACCATCATATACCGACATAAATTCTGCAAACGACAGTGGCCATACATGAATTTCATCACCTCTTCCCCTAAATTCTGTCACTACATCTGATGATAGAAATCGTGAATTTGAACCTGTTACATATACATCCAAACCGTCTGTCACAGATAATGTTGAAAGCACCTCTATAAAGTCATCAACTTCTTGAACTTCATCAATAATTATATAATAAGTTAATTTATCTTGTATTTTGCCCTCTATCCAATCCAACATATAGTCAGGATTTTTAAAAGACTTGTTTTTTCTATTTTCCATATCAATTACTATAATATGGTCTTCAGAAACGCATTCTTCTATCAAATGCTGATAAAATAGTTTCTTTAATAAGAATGACTTGCCAGATCGACGCAATCCTGTGATTATCTTAATTAGCCCATTACCCTTTGAACGTATAAGTTTTTCTATATATGCTTTTCTTTTAACAATCATACTTTTCGAATTAATGTCACATGTGACAGTTTTCAGAAGACAAAATTACATATTTTCAATTAAAATCAATCACATAACTAATACTTTTTTTTACAAATATTATTATCAAAATTTCAAACATGTCTAGCCTATAAATTTATTCAATAATTATGAATTATTTTAAAAAAATCATACTCATTACCTTTTAACATTCAAAAAAAATCCGCTACCTCTCAGTAACGGATTCTTTTATTTATTGGACTAAGTCTGTTGACTGTTGTCCGTTGTCTGTTGTCAATATTTATTCAATATCCCATGTGCTGCCGCTGTTCAATAAGTCGTCAACGCATTTGATGCTTGATTTTGTTGTCTCGTTTTCGATGACGCCGTCCAAACATTGGTTGTATGTTGGAGCTTCAACGTTACGGATAACGCCTATAGCTACTGGGAACTCAGGTGGTGCCATGTGTGCTAACATCATGTGGATACCTGTAGTCTTTTCTGTTTCGTCGTGTACCAAGATGTCTGCTTCTGTAACACCGTTTTCACCTATTGTAACAACTTCAAGACGGTTGCCGTTGAGAACGATACCTTTGTCGCGGTTCTTACCGAAAATCAATGGTTTGCCGTGGATACATTTGACTTGCATATCGTCGCGTACTTCCTTAGCTGTGATGTTTTCGTGGATACCGTTTGAGAAAATCATACAGTTTTGAAGAACTTCAACAACTGAGAGACCGTCGTGGTTCTTAGCTTGGTGGCAGATGTCTGTGAGTTCTGCTGTGTTGACGTCAACGCCACGAGCGAAGAATTTACCGCCAGCGCCGATTACGAGTTCACCAACGTTGAATGGGTCTTCGTATGTTCCTTGTGGAGATGTCTTTGTGACTGTGCCACGGAATGTACATGGTGAGAACTGACCTTTTGTCAAGCCGTAGATACGGTTGTTGAAAAGAAGGAGGTTCATGTCGATGTTACGACGTACGGCGTGGATGAAGTGGTTACCACCGATAGCTGTACAGTCGCCGTCACCTGTGATGACCCATACGGAGAGGTTAGGATTAGCGAGTTTCACGCCTGTAGCGATAGCTGCTGCACGGCCGTGGATGCTATGGAATCCGTATGTGTTCATATAATATGGGAAGCGTGAAGAACAACCGATACCTGAAACAACGACGATATCTTCTTTTTTCTTTCCTAATTTTGGAAATACGTCTTCAACTGCTTTCAAGATTGCATGGTCGCCACAACCTGGGCACCATTTAACTATTTGATCGCTTACGAAATCTTCTTTTGTAAGATTAACAACCTGATTGTTATTTATATTTTCCATAGTAGTTTCTTATTTTAAAAGGTCATTAAACTTATTTTCTAATTCGGCTGTCAAGAATGGCAAGCCTTGTACCTTATTATATTGTTCGTAGATATGTCCAGGGTGTTTCATGCGTAAGTAGTTAGCAAATTGACCTCTGTTCATTT
>JAZUCH010000019.1:0-1739 GCA_045639025.1 Bacteroidales bacterium | reverse complement strand
TGGATGCAGCAGTTCGCCTATCGCACCGAAATGTCCGTCTGGGTTTATGTCGTTGCAGTCATGACGATAACGATAATAACTATAGTGACAGTCTCGCTCCGTTCATGGAAAGCTGCAAACGAAAACCCAGTGGATGCGATTTAATTAGGAGATGGAAGATTCTGTCTTAAACCAAAATGCTTCTAATATAGCTATCTACAGCATATAGCGTGATGTTTTCCATCCATTCTTGGTCAATGTATGGTTTTAAAGAAAAACGTACTGCTTTAAAGTTTTTGTCTTTAAAATCCTCATTTACAAATAACGATAATGATTTGCTTTTAACATTGACAGATGCTTTCACTTCTATGGGAATGACTTTTTCTTCGGTCTGGAGGAGAAAGTCTATTTCCATTGTGGAATTGTCCTTAGAGTAATAGAAGATAGAAATATTGTTTGTTGCCTTCAAATGCTGAAGTACGAAGTTCTCTGTAAATGCTCCTTTAAATTCAACAAAGGCATTATCGTTAAGCAACATGGTGTTAGGGTTAGCCTCTGACAAACATGCCAGCAATCCGCAGTCAAGCATGTATAATTTGAAGGCTGAACTATCTGCGTAAAATTTCAATGGAATTGTAGGTTGCTTGCATTTTTCTACTTTATACACCAATCCGGCATCTATCAACCATTGCATGGCCATCTCATAATCTTTTGATCTGGCACCTTTTTTAATGTCTCCGTAAAAAAACTTTTTGTTTTCTTTTGACAACTGTGCTGGAATGTTGTTCCAAACCTGATGAATACGTTGAATCTGAGTCTTCGTATGTTTCGACATATCGTAGTAATATGTGTCTAAAATTTCTCTTTGTATCATCCGTACTTGTCTAACATCTTTGGTTTCAATATATTTTAAAACAGCTTCTGGCATTCCTCCAACGAAATAATATTGACGAAGATATTCTTTCAGTAATTCATCCATTGCTGATATGGATTCCCAATCACATGTGTCTAAAAGTTCCACTGTTTTGCTTCTTCCATTAGCTAATAAAAATTCATTGAATGTCATAGGAAACATCTTCATCATATTTACTTTTCCTACTGGAAATGACTCATCATTGCGCAATGATATTCCTAATAATGAACCTGCAGCAACGACATGCAGAGAACGATAGTCCTCGCAAAAATATTTCAATGAAGCAATTGCATTCGGAATCTCTTGTATTTCATCGAAGAATATCAATGTCTTTCCTATGACTATATCTGTTTCATAATAACGTTCCAGCTCTGTAACAATACGTTTAATGTCAAAGTTTCTGAATAAATTCAATGCGAATGAATCTTTATGACAATTAACATAAATTAGGTTGTCAAATTCTCGACTGCCAAATTCCTTTAATATGTATGTCTTTCCAACCTGTCGTGCACCTAACAAAATAAGAGGCTTCTTGTTTGGATTATCTTTCCATTCCAATAAATTTTGATAAATAGTTCTTTCCATCTGATAAATGTTTTTCTACAAAAATACATTTTTTTTGTGTAATAATTGTATAAAAACAACATTTTTTTTGTGTTATTTGTTTGAAATAACAATAAGATGTTTTTCGTTACCAATAATCAATGTAAAATAAAGTTAAAGTTATTTAACACAAAATGTCTATTTGTTTTACATCAACTGTCTATTATTTTTACACTGATATTAAAGATGGAATTTTAAATGCTTGATAACTAATAATATCAAATTATGGTATATATTTGGCATG
>JAZUCH010000018.1:0-10155 GCA_045639025.1 Bacteroidales bacterium | reverse complement strand
TTGAAAGAACTGGATTTAGAACGACATTTGGTTAATAAAATCTCATCCTTCATTATGGAATTAGGAAACGGATTCAGTTTTATCGGAAACCAACATACTTTGTCGTTTAACAACAAAGATTATCATGTTGATTTGTTATTTTTCCATCGAAGACTACGTTCTATGATTGCTATCGAATTGAAGATTGGCGAGTTCAAACCCGAATATGTTGGCAAGATGAATTTCTATTTGTCATTATTAGATAAATTAGAAAAGGCTCCTGAAGAGAATCCTTCCATAGGAATAATCCTTTGTGCTGGGAAAGATCATTTGGAAGTAGAACTAGCTTTACAAGACATTAACAAGCCAATTGGTGTAGCAGAATTTCAATACCTTATTCCTAAAAATAAATTAGAAGAAATGATTAAAAATGAGATAAAGAAAAGAGACAATGATTTAGAAATTAAGGATTTGAGGAACTGAGGAACTGAGGAATTGAGGGTATGATGAGTTACTAAGTCAGGGTTCAGAGTTCAAAGTTCAAAGTTCAGGGTTCAAAGTTCCTAAAAGAAAAGACGCATCAAATTCTACGAATTATGACACGTCTCTACATTATTCAATTCCTAATTTCTAACTCCTAATTGGAAAAATCTATTCCATGACTGGGCGTATACTTTTACCGCTATTACGGCCATCGCTACACATATTGCGAGCACCACTAGTAAAGCGAATGCTGTATGAGTTGTCATAGGAGAAGTCTGGTGTAGAACTCCAATAGTGACCGAGTTTTCCATCGTTACTGAGTGACGACATGCCACGGTTGCCTGCTGCTGGAAGGAAGATAGTGCCGCCATTAGGACCTACAATAGTATATCCATTAACGCCACTACTTGTAGTCCAGATCCAAGTACATTCTTTTCTTAATTCATTCAACTCATCATATGTAGGCATTCTCCAGTCTCCGCCCCAGTTGGATGTAGCTGCATCGTATTCCTCAGTAAGATTGCCTTTATCATCAATATATCCTTGTGATTGTAACTGTGAATAACTAAGTTCGAAAGTTGGACAGTTTTCTTCACTGTATGATTCTTTTGTTGTTGTCTCGCCCCATGCGAAATAATGTCCGTAATCGTCTGAAGAACTTGCTCCTAAATTACAGGTAGCCCATTTTACACTTAATCCTAAGTCAACATATTCGTGACCATGATGTTTTCCGTCAACACCATCTGGCTTACATGACACCAATGCCATACATGCAAGTGCCATTATCAAATAGATTTTTCTCATAACTTTATAATTTTTTAAATATTAATTCAATTATTATAGGTATGTACCTTAAACTTCAAGTCTTTCTTTTTCTTGTCTTCCGGTTCAAAGATTATAGTCTTTGTCACATTTGGAAGAACATCGAAGAAGTTAGCTGAGAACTCGCCTTGTTCTGTAGTTGAGACGAAGACATCTTTAACAAATACCTTTGAGTTGAATTCAAGATGATATTTTCCATCGACGAATGTGACTTTAGGTTCGAGTTGTGTCTCGATAAAATTCATGTCTTTAGGATATTTAAAGATATGAATTTTCTCGCTCAACACTGTGTCGTCTTCCATGAATATTATTCTTGCATAACAGTCAGACTTCATTTTTTCAGTCATATTGATAGCAATTTCTTTAGGGAAACGATAGCAGCTATTAGCTTTAACATCAACTACTTCAGAGAATGCGAACATCTGATTTCCGCGCATGTCTTCAACAACGATACGGACACGTCCGTCAATGTCGCGTTGTTTGTCGTTGCAAATCCATAATTTGTAGTTGTCGTTTCCTGCATCATCGAGACCTAATAAAATAGGAGCGTACATCTCGCTGAGTTTGTAATGGAAGGCTTTTTTATTTCCATAATAATCTATTGACGACCATGATATTGAAGTCCAGGCGTCGTTGAGCTGCCAATAGAGCGAACCCATGCTGCGAGGACGCGAGCTGCGTTGTGCAGTGATAGCGATATCCATACCGTAGGCTTGTGAGAGCTGACTAAGATAAACGTAATCTTCAAAATCAGTTGGTTCGCCGAAATATTTTACGACATGTTCTTTGATAAGTTTCTCGCCTCTTGGATGTTTCTGGTGAGCTTGGAGCACTTCATCATTGAGGTTTTCATCAATCATCTTAAGTGTTGACATAGAAGGATAAGACTGATAGCCGAACTCGCTATTGAAACGACCCACTTTTTCTCTGTACATTTCGTATGGGAGTTCGCCCCACCATACGCCCCAATAGTGGACGTCGCCTTCAACCAGACTGACAGCTCTACCCCATCCGTTTTTAGGAGAACTTGGCCAATAAGGTCTTGATTTATCGTTAGACTTTACAACATCATCCAAAAGGACTTCGAAGAGTTTGTCGTAACCATCTTTCATTTCCTTATATTCCTCATCGCTCCAGCCCATTGATTTTTGCCAGCCCCAGTTGTAATAGCCCTCGCTAATTTCGTTGTTGCCGCACCATAATGCGAGTGAAGGATGGTTCTTCAATCTTATGACTTGTTCTGTAGCTTCTTCTTTTACATCATCGAGGTAAGCGTCGGTGTAAGGATATGTTGAACCGATGAACATAAAGTCCTGCCATACGAGGATACCGAGGCTATCGCAGATGTCATAAAAATAATGTGGAGGATAGATGCCGCCACCCCATATACGCAACATATTCATGTGTGCGTCACCAACACATTGTTCGAGAAGTTTCTGAGTTCTTTCCTTCGACATCCATGAAGTAATCATATCTTCTGGAATATAGTTAGCGCCTTTCATATATAAAGGTATGCCATTCACTTTGAAATAGAAAGCTGTTCCTATGCTGTCTGTTTCCTCGACCATCTCAATTGTTCGAATACCTATTCTAATATCTTTTTCTTCAATGATATTTTCTTTATCAAGCATCTTAACATTGAAGGCGTACATATTTTGTTCGCCCAATTCGTTAGGCCACCATAACTTAGGATTAGCAATTTCAAATGGGAAAGAGAAATAGTTGCTACCTTTTTTAAGTTGTACGGTATTGTCAAAAATCTTCGCATCATTTTGGAAGAGCTGCAAAGTGACATCATGTTCTTTGTCAGCTTGAATATAAGTCTCGAAACATAAATCCGCCTTGTTTTCTTCAATAGCAGAAGTTATGATTGTAGCAGAATTCATTGTTGAATGAGTCCATGCCTTGAGATAGACAGGCTGCCATATTCCCATGTTCATATAACGAGGAGCCCAGTCCCATCCGTTTTGATAAGCTGACTTACGCATAACAGCGTATTTCTCAGGAAAACGAAGAGGATAAGTCTCAATCAAGCTATCACGTACCTTATCAAAAGGATAGAATTTAATCTTGATATTATTATCTTTTTCTTTCAAGATATCTTCAACATCGTAAGTCCATTTCTTGAACATATTGTCAGCATAGAACAAATGCTTATCGTTGAGCCAGACGTCGGCGTAAGTGTCAAGACCATCGAACACCAGCTCAACTACATCTTCATTCATGATGCCGTCTGCAGCATCGAAATTTAAGGTATAGACCCACTCACGTTGAGGAATCCATTGAAGCTGAGGCTCGACGTTGCCATAATACGGATGAGGAATCAATCCATTTTCATACATATCAGCGATGATGACAGAAGGCACATCGACTTTCATATTAATATTTAAGGTATCGGTAGCGACATTCCATGAATCGTTCAATTCTTGAATCAATGGGTTGCTATGCTTTTCACCACATGAAAACAGCATCAAGAGTGCTGTTACAAAAAGTAAATTACGAATCTTCATCAGGATTGTTTTTATAGTTATAATTCAGTTTGTAAAATTAATGTAAAAATGTGTAACAACGAATTGTTACACATCATTTTTAACTATTTTTAACAATATTTAACATTTCCTTAATAAGTGAAGGTGAAGACACTTTCCAGCACATTGCAGCACCAGTGTTGTCAACTTTCTCAGGATAAAGATTTTGGCAGTAATTATCGACATCGACAGTCAAGGAAGCGTGGCAATTTGAGACGCCGGTCTCATCGATAATTTTCTTGACATTATTAACATTTACGCCGCCGCCAGCCATGATTTTGATCTTATCGCCATATTGTTGCTGCATCTTAGCGATCATCTCAATTCCATCGGCTGCCTTAGGTTTGCATCCTGAAGTAAGCACTTTATCGAAACCCAATTCAACTAAAATCTTCAATGCTTCGAGAGGATCGTTGCAAGCGTCGATAGCGCGGTGGAATGTGAACTTCATGCCTTCGCCCGCTTTCATCATCGCCTTGATTTTTGGCACATCGAGGTCGCCGTTTTCAGTGAGAGCGCCGATAACAACGCCTTCATAACCGAGTTCTTTTATTAAAGCGATGTCGAGGCACATCATCTCGAGTTCTGCATCATTATAAATATAATTTCCAGAACGAGGACGGATGAGGACTCTTACCGGAATTTTCATATCAGCAGCTACTTTTTTCAAAGTTCCGTATGAAGGAGTTACGCCACCAACTTCCAAAGATTCACATAATTCAGTGCAGTGAGCTCCGTTTTCTTGAGCGTTAATCACTGATTGATAACCATTTGTACAAATTTCTATTCTTATCATTGTTGTTATTTTTTTTGTCAACGGACAACTGTCAACAGTCAACAGACTTTGTCCACATTTTTATATAGCAAAAGTAATATATTTTTTTCGAAACTTATATTTAAGATTTTAAAAAAAACTGTTGTCTGTTGTCCGTTGTCTGTTGTCATTTCCTATCTTTGCAAAAAATTATAAAGCGAGATGATTTATCCTAAAGATTTTGAGAATAAGATTGGATTTGTGTCTATAAAAAATAGACTTTCAGAATTGTGCATCAGTGAGATGGGAAAAGAATTCGTGGAGAAGATGCGATTCAGTACCGACATCAGCAGAATCAAGGTTCGTCTCTCGCAGATTGAAGATTTCCTTTCGCTTTTGCAAAACGGCGTCCCATTTCCTATTCGCGACTACAACGACTTACGTGACGACTTCAGACATCTAAGCATTGAAGGCACCGTCATAAGTCTCGAGAGTCTTTTTGAATTAAAGCCGACACTGTCAGCATTATCATACGTCTTAAACTTTTTCAAATCAGAATCATCAGACAGAGTCAAATCGCTCAAAGCATTGGCAGAAGGCATTGAAATCGACAGACATATCTTCTCAGAGATAACACGTCTCATCGACGACAAAGGCGAGATTCCCGACAGCGCCTCCCCTGAACTCGCAGAGATACGCCGTGAGATAAGGAGGAAACAAAGTTCCATCGACCGACGTATGCGCAAGATTCTCACCGACGCAAAAGCAGCAGGCTGGACCGACAGCAGCGCTGAACTCACCATTCGCGACGGACGTCCTGTCATTCCGGTAAAAGCCGCCGACAAAAGAGCGTTGCGCGGTTTCATACACGACGAGTCCGCGACAGGTCAGACTGTATATATCGAACCTGCTGAAATCTTCGATACCAACAATGAAATCAGAGAGTTAGAATATGCAGAGAGAAGAGAGATAAATAAAATACTTCTCGCCTTCACGCAACTGCTTCGCCCTGAGATTCCAGAGCTCCTCAAAGCATGGAACCTCCTCGGACTCATCGACTTCATCCGCGCCAAGACATTATTATCCAACGAATATAAATGCGTCATCCCAGAGATAAACGACGAACCTATGTTCCTCTGGCGTCAGGCACGTCACCCGCTATTGGAACAAAAGTTGAAATCTCAAGACAAACACATAACGCCTTTAGATTTAAGTTTAGACAAAGACAACAGAATACTCGTCATCTCCGGACCTAACGCCGGCGGTAAGTCGGTGTGCCTTAAAACTATAGGTCTCGTCCAATATATGCTTCAATGCGGACTCGCAGTGCCAATGGAGATTGACTCCAAATGCGGCATCTTCCACGATATGTTCATCGACATCGGCGACTCTCAATCTCTTGAAAACGATTTGAGTACTTATAGCTCTCATCTTCTCAATATGAAAGAACTGATTAGTCATGCCAACAAACGCAGTTTATTTTTGATAGATGAGTTTGGAACAGGAACCGAGCCACAACTCGGCGGCGCGATAGCAGAAGCAATATTATTGAAACTTAACGAGAAGAAGTCGTTCGGTGTTGTTACGACACACTATGCCAACTTGAAACTTTTAGCCGACAACCATCAAGGCATCGTCAATGGTGCGATGTTGTTCGACACCAGGTTTTTGCAGCCTCTTTACGTGATGATGACCGGCAAACCAGGAAGTTCGTTCGCATTTGAGATTGCCAAGAAAATCGGTTTCCCTCAAGAGATACTCGACGACGCAGCGGAGATTGGCGGCAAAGAACATCTCAACTTCGACCAACAGCTTCAACAGCTTGAGATTGAGAAGAAAGAAATAAGAAAAAAAGAATTCGAATTGAAAGTGGCTGACAACCTTCTTAATGAGGTCGTCACCAAATATAAGAATCTTCTCAGCGATTTGGAGAAGAAGAAAAACACGCTCCTCAAAGAAGCCAATAAGGAAGCGCAGTCGCTCATCGACAAGGCTAACGCCAAGATTGAAAGAACCATCCGCGAGATAAAAGAAGCACAAGCTGAGAAAGAACGCACCAAAGAACTGCGTCAGGATTTAAAAGGAATGAAACAGCAGCTCGAAGAAGACGCTAAAGTCATTTCAAAAAATCTTAAGATTGAAGAGAAAGAAAAGAAAGACGAACAAGACCTTCAAGTCGGTAATATGGTTCGCATCAACGAGATGGAAGTCGTAGGCGAAATCATTGCCATCAGCGACACCGACATCACCATTGAGTTTGGCAGCGTGAAATTAAAAACCACAGCTGACAAAGTCGTTAAGATTAGCAAGAAAGAAGCGAAGAAATCTGTCAGCAACCCAGCATATCTCCGTAAAGCCATTATGGAAGACATCAATGAGAAAGCAGCTAACTTCAACCTCACTTTAGACGTGAGAGGAATGCGCGGCGAAGAAGCTCTTGAAGCTGTGGCAAAATACATCGACGATGCATCTTTATTAAGTATCAAAAACATCAGCATCTTACACGGCAAAGGCAACGGCATCTTACGACAACTTATACGTCAGCAACTCAGCAAGATGTCGTGCGTGCAACAGATGCAAGACGCCAGCTTAGAGACAGGAGGTCACGGAATCACCAGAGTAACGTTGAAATAAGACTATAAAAAAAGAGCCCCAGAAAATTAATTCTGAGGCTCATATTTCTAAAGTTCTAGAATTCTATAGTTCTAAAGTTCTTCTAACGTCTTCTACTGCGTCGAGTTTTTCCCAAGCGTAGAATTCTACGTTCTTGTAGATTTTGCCGTCTTCTTTGAAGGTGTCTTTATCTTCGTAGAACACTTCAACTTTTTCCATTCTGCAGTCGCGACCGAAGTGACCGTAAGATGCTGTTGGTTCGAAGATAGGATTCTTCAAGCCGAATCTTTTGACTATAGAATAAGGACGGAGGTCGAAGATGTCTTTCAAGCGTTCTGCCATTTCAGCGTCGCTCATCTTCTTGCCGTTAGCGTCTTTAACATGTGATGTTCCGTTTGTATTGATGTAGAAACCTACAGGTTGTGCCACGCCGATAGCGTAAGCTATTTGAACGAGAGCCTCATCACATGCGCCAGAAGCCACGAGGTTCTTAGCAATATGACGTGCTGCGTAAGCTGCTGAACGGTCAACCTTTGAAGAGTCTTTACCTGAAAAAGCACCGCCTCCATGAGCACCGCGACCGCCGTATGTGTCAACGATAATTTTTCTACCTGTTAAACCTGTGTCGCCATGAGGTCCGCCGATAACGAACTTGCCAGTTGGGTTGACGAACAACTTCATATCAGGTTTGAAAAGAAGTTTCACGCGTTGTGGCAAAAGTTTCTTGACTCTTGGGAGAAGTATTGTTCTTACGTCATGTTCTATAGTGCGAATCATAGCTTCGTCATCAGCGAGGAACTCATCATGTTGAGTTGAGATGACGATAGTATCGATGCGGAGAGGTTTCCAGTTTGGTCCGTATTCTACTGTCACTTGTGACTTAGCGTCAGGACGGAGATATTTCATCTTCTTGCCTTCGCGACGAATCTGTGAAAGTTCGTGTAATAAGATGTGTGACAATTCTATTGTAAGAGGCATGTAAGAATCTGTCTCTTTACATGCGAAACCAAACATCATACCTTGGTCGCCGGCACCTTGTTCTTCTTCCACGTTACGTTCAACGCCGCGGTTGATATCTTGTGACTGTTCGTGAATTGCAGAGATGACGCCACATGACTTGCTGTCGAATTGATATTCAGCCTTGTTATAACCGATATGTTCAATGACGCGACGAGCAGTCTTTTGAATATCGACATAACCTTCAGATTTGACTTCGCCTGCTATTACAGCGAGACCTGTTGTCACCAAAGTTTCGCAAGCTACTTTAGATTCTGGGTCTTGACGAAGCATTTCGTCTAAGACAGCGTCAGAAATTTGATCGGCCACTTTATCTGGATGGCCTTCAGAAACTGATTCGGAAGTGAAGTAATAACCCATAACAAATTAAATTTTTTAGTTTTAAATAAATTAATTTGCGGAGAGTTTGAGATTGAAATAAAAAGGAAAAAAACATTGTTTTAGCATTTTTTTCTTGTGGTTGCAATCAATCAAATCTTTCCACGTTTTTGAGGGTGCAAAGATACAACAGTTTTTTCAAATGTGTATGCATTTTTTATAGAAAAATACTATTTTTGCAAAAAATAAAAAAAGGTATGTCGATAATAGTTCAAAACGTAACGAAACAATATGATACACAGTTGGCACTCAATGATGTATCGTTAACCATAGGCAAAGGTGAAATCGTCGGATTATTAGGTCCAAACGGAGCCGGAAAATCCACTTTGATGAAGATTATTACCTGTTTCATCCCACCTACCAAAGGAACAGTAAGCGTTGAAGGATACGACATCTGGGAACAATCGATGGAAGTTCGCAAGCGTGTTGGCTATTTGCCAGAACACAATCCATTATATTTAGATATGTATGTTAAAGAATATTTAGGATTTGTTGGAGGCATCCACCATCTCAAAGGAGAAGCATTAAACAAACGCATCGACGAGATGATAGAGATGACAGGATTGGGCGTTGAGATGCACAAGAAAATCGGCGCCTTATCGAAAGGCTACAGACAACGAGTCGGACTGGCGCAAGCCATGATTCACAACCCATCAGTATTGATTCTCGATGAGCCTACATCAGGATTGGATCCTAATCAATTGATTGACATAAGAAACCTCATCAGAGACTTAGGCGAAGAAAAGACCGTCTTATTATCGACACACATCATGCAGGAAGTCGAAGCACTTTGCGACAGGGTTATTATTATTAATAAAGGTGTAGTTGTTGCGAACGACAATATAGAGAACCTCACGAAAGAATCCGACAACGTTTTAGTCGTTGAATTTGATGGCAAGGTCACGATGGAGATGCTGAAAAGCATAGTCGGATTGAAGCAGGCTAAAGCCATCAAGGAGAACCAATGGATTTTAGAATCGAAGGCAGATTTAGACATCAGGCAAGACCTCATGCGATGGGCGCTCAACAACAATATCATTATAAAGAGTATGCAAAGAGAAGAGACCAGCATTGAAGAATGCTTCCAGAGGTTGACGAGATAGAGTTAATAGTTTAGAGTTTAGAGTGTAGAGTAGTATAAAGTTAAATAGTTATAAGTTGAAAGTATACCGATAAAATTCAATTAATTCAAATAAACTTTCAACATAAAACTTTCCACTATAAAACTACTCTAAACTATAAACTATCAACTATAAACTTTTTTTTCGCAAGGTGTTGTTTTATAACAAAAAAAGTTTTAATTTTGCACCCGTTTTATCATAGTAGAAAACAAATGTTGAATTAACAGCATAAATTATTATTAATCAAATGGATACATTAAGTTACAAAACAGTTAGTGTCAACAAGGAAAATGCCAACAAAAAATGGTACATCGTTGACGCTGAGGGCCAAATTCTGGGTAGATTAGCTTCAGAAGTAGCACAGGTCCTAAGAGGTAAGAGGAAGACATGCTTTACTCCCCACAGTGATTGTGGCGACAATGTCATAATTATCAATGCCGAGAAAGTCGTCCTCACCGGC
>JAZUCH010000017.1:0-33000 GCA_045639025.1 Bacteroidales bacterium | reverse complement strand
CTTCACCATTTTGTTCAAATTCTACAATCCAAAGTCCGATTAACCAATTACGGACAGTTATGTTTTGGTTTATAGCACGAATAGTATTGTTTTGTAATATTTCATGCGTGAATTTGATATTATTTGTGAGTTGTGGAAATTGCATGGTTTTAAAATTTTGGTCCTGCAAATATACAACCTAAAACAATATCTGTCAAGGAAAATAAAGTTAAAAATAATTAACAATCAATGTGTTATAGATATATCTATTAATTAATGATTATATTAATGGAAAAATTTAAATGGAAAAATATTTCAATAAAAATTATTTGTCTGAAATATTTTATTTCAAATAAATTTGTGGGTAAAAATGGAAAGTTAAAATCAATCCTAAATAATTTTTAACCAAAATATTCTACATTTTCAGTAAAAATCAAAAAAATGAATTTTTAGTCTGTTTTTCTTCTCAAGAAGATAGGATAATATGATTTTGTTTGTATAACTTTGCACTGCTCAAAGTCAAAAGTTTATGCCTTTAAGCAAAAAAATACTAACCCAAAATTAAGATTTATGAAAAATACATTACCAAATTCTAGTCATTCCGAAGAATATAAGTCTTGGATTCTTGAATTGAAGCAAAAAATTAGACAATGCCAAATAAAAGCTGCTATTAAAGTTAATACAGAATTGCTTAAACTTTATTGGCAGATGGGAGAGGATATTAATGAAAAATCTCTGGTTGCAAAATGGGGTGCAGGTTTCTTTAATAAATTAAGTCGTGATCTTAAGGCTGAATTTCCTGATATGACAGGATTCTCTGTTACTAACCTGAAATATATAAAACGTTTTTATTTGTTTTATAATCAAAGTGATATAATTCGTCAACAACTTGTTGACGAAATTGAATTGTCGATTTTTAAGATTCCATGGTCACATCATATTTATATTATTTCTAAATGTAAAACGATTAAAGAAGCATTGTTTTATGTTAATCAAACTATGGAGAATGGTTGGAGTAGATCTATATTGGAACATAATATTGATTCGGAACTGTACAAGAGAAAAAACAATGCTATTAGTAATTTTTCAAAATCGTTACCTGATGTTCAAAGTGATTTGGCTAATCAGATATTGAAAGATCCTTATAACTTTGATTTTTTAACAATGACTAAAGATTATTGTGAAAAAGAACTAGAAGATGCGTTAATACATAATATTACAAATTTTCTTGTAGAATTGGGAAGAGGATTTGCTTATGTTGGTAAACAAGTTCCTTTGGACGTTGGAGGCAAGACTTTTTTTCCTGATTTGTTGTTTTATCATCTTGAACTCCGCTGTTTTGTTGTTGTAGAGTTGAAAACTAAAGATTTTGATCCGTCATTTCTTGGCCAATTGAATTTCTATGTTACTGCGATAAATCATGTGATGAAAAAAGAGTGTGATACTCCAACAATTGGCTTGTTAATTTGCAAGACGAAGAATAATATTATCGCTCAATATGCGCTTGAATCATCAAATTCTCCGATAGGAATTTCAGAATATGAATTGAGTAAGTTTATTCCTGATAATTTCAAATCTTCATTGCCAACAATTCAGGAAATTGAAGAAAAACTAGCCGAATGATATTCTCCGCCAATCCTCTCCATACATGAAGCTTTACTTCTTCCTCGGCACAGCAAACCGTATCTTTCTCTCTAAGTTCTCGACTTCGATATGTTGGTTCTCGTAAATTTCGCCGTCAATCGAAACGCAGAATCCTTCTGGTCCTTCAATAGTTACTTTCTTCGCCTGACGGTAAACTACGATATTCTCAAACTTAGGATTGTTTATATGTGTGCCTGCAACGTAATATTTTATCAGTCCGATGAACCTTATTCGTGGAACGGGCTTTACTAAACAAACTTCTAACAAACCATCATCGTTGAGCGAGTTAGGCGCGTTGAAATATGAGCCGCCTACATATTTTCCATTGCTTACAGTACATAATAAAATATCGCCGGTGTTGAGCTGCTCGCCGTCGGCATAGACCGTGCATTTAGTTCTCATACCGAAAAGAAATCCCCAGACGACAGCGAAAGGATAGGCTCGCTTCTTGCCGAATAATACATTTCTTCTCAACTTGTTCATCGCCTTGGCAACGACGCTGTCTAATCCGAAATGCGTTGAGTTTAAAGCGTATTTCTCATTGACTCTCATAACGTCAACCTCTTTCTCTTCACCATGAATGACGTCGCAAACGTTAGTGAAAGCATCGGCACCGAAATATTTTACGTAGTCGTTGCCGCTACCGAATGGCAGCACAGTCATGCTGGCATTAGAAAATCCCATAATTCCAGAAGCTACTTTGTTGACGGTTCCGTCGCCTCCGCATGCATAAAATCGTACTTTTTTTTCAGGATGATTTTCTAAATATGTCTTGATGAAATTGATGGAATCGTTGGGTGAGTCAGGTGTGTATATTTCATAATCAATTACTTCTGCGCATTGGGCGATACCTTCTTTAACCATGTCGAGACATGATTCTTTTCCAGCAGTAGTATTGACAATAAAAATGTGTTTCATCTGTTCGTTTCTTTCCCGCAAAAGTAAAAATAAATTGGTCTTAATTAATGAACAAAGTTGAAATATTATTGCTTTTTATTGAAAGTACAATTTAAACAATATTTTATTTTGTAAATTTGTCACACAAAAATCTCAACTGTTGACTGTTGACTGTTGACCGTTGACCGTTGACTGTTGTCTTTAATTATTCATCATGAAAAAAAACGAATTGATACAAAATACTAAAGTCCTTTCAGGACAATGTGATACCTTGATGCGTCTCAGAACTGAGTCGGCATTTATGTCATTTCAAGATGTCGCCAGTCTGCATGCTACTTACTTGGGAATTGATGATTATTCTCTTCTTGAAAAAGACAATGCTCTTTGGGTTGTCTCAAAAACAAAAATAAAAATTAACAAACTTCCTCTATGGAACGATGAGATTACTATAAGGACATGGCCTATGGGTGCAGAGGGCGTACGTTGCAATCGTTGCTACCAAATTATGAAAGATGATGAGGTGCTGATAAATGCTATCTCTGAATGGGTCATCATCGATGCATCATCACGTACTTTAAGAAAAGTCGAGACCACATCATATCCTAACGACATCGACTGGATTAAAGAAAAATCTATCGAAGAAAGATTCAGAAGATTCAAAGACGACTTCACAGATGAAGACCTTGTTTATAAAAGATTCGTGCGCTCAGGCGATATAGATGTTACTCATCATACAAATAATGTCACTTATATCACAATGCTGCTTGACACTTTCTCGGTAAAGGACTTGGAAGCAAAACAATGGGAAGATGTTGAAGTCTCATATCTTAATGAAAGTTTTGAAGGCGAGACATTGTCGATTTACAGAAAAGAACGCGAAGACGGATATTATTTCTCCATCAAAAAAGACGACGGCAAAGTCGTATTGATGGCGTTTTTTAAAGACAACAAGACTACATGACCACAAGACTACAAGTCTTTTGAAAGTAAAAAACTCAGAACCTCAGAATTTCAAAAAATGTTCTGAGATTCCGAGGTTCTGAGTTTCTGAATTTCTTAAAAATTCTAAATTATTCTTCCATAATCGCTACCGCGATTGCTTTAGGTCCGACCTTACCTGCGAGCATTGGACATGCGTCTTCGATATATAAAGGCTTTCTTCCTGATATCTTTTCTATTTCCTTGCTGAGGAACAGTGCTGCTTCCAAGTTGTCGACGTGTGTGATACAATAGTTCCACATCTTTTTGTGTTCGTAGTTTTCTTTCATCAAGTCAAGGATTTTCTTATAGCTGTCTTTGCTTGTGAATGAAATCTTGCTTAGCTTTAATTCGCCCTCATTGTTTAATTCTATGATAGGCTTTATACCGAATAGTTTGAGAGCTAAAGCCTTGAATGTGCTGATTCTGCCGCTATTAATCAAATATTTTGTGTTGACGCAAGAGATGAATAACTTTGTTTTGTTGGTCCATTCTTGAGCGTTCTTCAAAATGTCTTCATGGCTCATTCCGTTGATTGCAGCTTCTGCTGTTCTTATCACGTTCAGACCCAAAGCACCTGTTGCTGTTTTGCTGTCGATGACGTCGATTTTCTTGCCTGAATTTTTGCTTACAGTAGCAGCTGCTCTGCGGCTGCTGTTAATCATGCCGCTGAACTTTCCGTTGAGATGTACGCTCAATATTGAGTCGTAATGTGTTGACAAGTAGTTATATCTGTTAGTGAAATCCATCAAGCTAGGTTGTGATGACTTAGGGATTTCAGTAGATTTTTCTAACTTGTCGAGGAACTGTTTAGGTTTTATTGTAAGTTGGTCGAGGTAGAACTCTTCGCCGAAACTTACAGTCAATGGAACTGTTTGTATTTGATATTTCTCTAATAATTCTTTAGGGATGTCGCATGCGCTGTCGGATAGGATGCCGATTTTGCTTTTTTTGTTTGACACTAAGTCGTTCTGCATCACCATGTCTTCTACTTTTTGGTAGATGACTCTTCCAACAGTCTGTACTTTTTCGAGGACAATCCAAGGTTCGTCGGTGTGGATGTGGAGGCGCATTTTCTTAGGCGAGCCTGCTATAACGAGGCAGTCGCCCATTGTCTCGATGAGTGAAGATATTTTTTCTCTGTTGAGTTCTTCTCCGATGAGGAGCGCTTCTGTACAGTATCGGAATGTTATGATTTCATGGTTGATGCCGCCAAGCCATTCAGAATCTACTATCTCGGCTTCTGCTATTTGTACTGGTTTCTCTCCGCTGTTGAAATATTCACACATGCCTTCTAAGAAAACAGCGAAACCTTTTGCGCCAGCATCAACGATGGTCTTTGCCTTAGCTGCGATGAACTTGCCAGTCTGTTTTAACGATTCCATTGCCACTGTCAATGCTCCAAGCAGTAATGTTGTGAAATCGTCGGTATCGTCTTTGGTTTCGTAAATATTGTTAGCCCAGTCTTTTATGACAGAAATCATTGTTCCTTCTTTAGGGTTTGCCAATGCGTAGTATGCACATTCTGAACCGTTGCGTGCGCACTCGGCAAATTCAGCTATCGTCATTGTTGGACTGTCTTTGATATCTTTGCTGAAACCGTATAAGAACTGAGCGAAGATGATTCCTGAGTTTCCTCTTGCGCCCATCAAGGCTGCGTCGGCTAACGCTAATGCTGTATCTTTGATGTTCTCTTGTGGTCTTACTGTGTTAACTATGCTGTGCATAGTTGATGCCAAATTGGTTCCTGTGTCTGCGTCTGGAACAGGATAGAAGTTTATATTGTTGAGGAGTGTCTGGTTTTCAAATATTTTTTGCGCGCCGGCAATAAAACTATTGTATAATTGAACTCCGTTTATTTCAGATATTTTATCCACGATAAATAATTTTTCTGCTCAATTTTGCAAAAGTACAAATAAAATAAACACAAAGGGTAAAAAATATCTTAAAGTGGCGAAAAAACCATTTAAACTCTCCTTTGTCGTATCGCTTCAAAAACAACAATTGCTGTTGTTACAGAGACATTTAACGAATCTGCTATGCCATTCATGGGTATAATTAAATTCTGATCTGCAGCATCGACCCAGATGTCGGAAATTCCAGTTGCCTCTGTTCCCATTACGATGGCTGAACCTTGTTTGAAGTCGGCTTCCAGATAGTCTATGGATGCTTTGAGATATGTGCAGTAAATTTTTATGTTATTTTCTCTCAGCCAGTTGATACATTCTTCTGATGAACAAGCAAATAATGGAACGCTGAAGATTGTTCCAATACTTGCACGTATTGCGTTTGGATTGTATAAGTCGGTTCTTGGGTCAGCGATAATCACGGCGTCAACACCAGCAGCATCCGCTGTACGCATGATAGCTCCTAAGTTGCCAGGCTTCTCCACAGTCTCCAAAACGATTATCAATGGATTTTTCTTAGGCTTGAAACTTTTCAAGTCGGCATATTTAGGAATGGCAACAGCCAAGAGACCGTCGCTGCCTTCACGATAAGCAATCTTTTCAAAGACTTCCAAAGTGACTTCTTCAACATGATTTGCAGCTATGCTGACGGATTCCTTCAAAATGTCGTTACATATAAATAAGGTGTCAACGACGAAGCCACAAGCAACTGCTCTCTCAATCTCGCGGCGTCCCTCAATTATAATTCTGTTCTGCTCGCGACGCTCTGATGACTTCTGTAATTTAACGACGTTCTTTATCTTTGGATTTGATTTGCTTGTAATCATGATTTCTTGAATTTTAATTGTGATAAAATAAGTCCGCCAATGACCAATAAAATTCCTAATATCTTTTGAATAGTCATATTCTCACCTATAATAATACAACTGAAAATAGCAGTGAAGACAGGAATCAAATTGCTGTAGATATTTGCTTTTGCAGCGCCTAGCTTGCTGAAAGCGAATGCCCATAAGGTGTAAGCAACAGAACTTGCAAAAACGCCTAACGATAATAATGGAAGAATGTAATGACTGAATCCCATTATATTTGATGGCGTGACTTTTTCCATAATGAAGACCATTGGAATGAAATATATCATACCGATAACATTTTGCACAAATGTGATTGTTAACGGTTTGTATAACAATGTTAATTTTCTTAATGAAATGGAGTAGGCAACAGCAACTAATACTGCGCTGAATAAAAATATTACGCCTTTAGTCGAGATGGTAAGCTCCAGATTTTTATTTACCAACATAAATATCACTCCGAAAAACGAGATGATGAAACCTACAATGTTCCATGGCGTAAGTCGTTCTTTTAAAAAGAAAAAGGCAGCGATAGGAGTGAAGAGCGGAATGGTAGCAATGATGGCAGAACTCACTACAGGAGCAGAGTTTAACAATCCGTAGCTTTCAAAGATGAAATATAAAAAAGGTTCGAAAAGTGCTGCTAGTGCAAATAACTTTATATCTTTTCTGTTGACTTTTTCGAATAATCTGAAAATCAAAAGAAGACTTCCTAAGAAAATGCTTGATATTATAAGTCGGAAGAAAATTGTTGTGGTTGGATTAAGATATTGGAAGACTTGCGTTGACCAAATAAATGATAATCCCCAGAAAACCATGGCTATGACGCCGCTAATATGCACTATGAATTTCTTGTCTTTCATGTTGCAAAAATAAGACTTTTTTGGTATAATATTTGAACAAAATGTGAAGTTAATTTTTAATAATAAATAAAAACATCATACTATGAAAACATTGAAATCTTTAGCTCTTATTGTTGTAATGTCTTTGATTACAATAACATCGTGTAGAGGACCTCAAGGACCACAAGGAATTCCAGGACAAAATGGCAACGCCAATGTGCAGTCGGCAACGGTAGAAACAACAGCAGCTGACTGGGCTTGGGATGCAAATTCATGCAATTGGTATCTCGACCTTGAATGGGATGCAATAGATGAAGATATGGTAGATTACGGCGCGGCTTTGGTTTACATGGAAAATCCTAACAACAATTTCTACGGATGGCATCAGCTTCCTCTTACTTTATATCCAACAGAACAATACTCTGCAACATTAGAAACGATATATTACGATTACGCATTGACAATATTCTGGACTAATTCTGACCTACAAAAACATCAGAACCCATGTGATTTCTATAATACAAATCTTACATTCAAAGTGGTTTTGATTGACGCAGCTACATACGCTAAATATCAGAATGAAGATTTGAGCAATTATGAAAATCTCGAGAAACTGTTCGACATAACAGAAAAAAATATTCGATAAAATTATAAAGACGCTTTCGGGCGTCTTTTTTTCTTATCTTTGCAGGAACTGTCATATTTGGCAGCTTTATATATGCACTATATTTTTTTAGATAATGATTAAGAATATTTTAAAAACTTTACTTTATATAATTTTAGGATTTGTTGCTCTTGTAACTATAACAAGTATTTTCGTACCATCATATTCTTTTAAAGAACCAAAACCATTCTCTGGAACATATCTTCATAATCCATATAAAAACATGAATCCGGATAATTGGATTCAGTCTAATTTTCATGCTCATACTCGTCAGTTTGGTGGACTTACCAATGGTAGATTAAATACCAACGAAATGTTGGATAGTGTATATACTGCTTTAGGTTTTGATCATGTTGGAATATCGGACTATAACAAAATAAACTATTACGATTCTGTAAATCCTAGTTTTATACCTGCTTATGAACATGGTTACGGTATGTTCAAGATACATCAGCTATGTATAGGAGCAGAGAAGGTGCGTCGTCTTGATTATTTCGCTTTCCAAAATCTAAGCATGAAACAACATACATTGAATCGTTTGGAAAAACAAACACGTCATGCGGTCTTGGCTCACCCTTCATTTGTGAAAAAAGGTTATCTCATCGAAGATATGAAATATCTTAGCAATTATAAGCTTATGGAGGTACTGAATGGTTTCAGGATTTCTACAGCGCATTGGGATATGGCTCTCTCCAACGGTCATCTTGTATATCTTATTGGTAATGACGATTCTCATAATGTTACAGACATTACTGATGTAGCGACACGTTTTACTATGATTAATGCTCCTGAAAATGAGGCCGAACAACTGCTTCTTGCATTGGAAAATGGCAATGCTGTTGGCGTGGATTTCCCTGTTAATAGAGAAGAAACTCTTGAGCAAAAAATACAACGATTGAATAAAAATTTGCCGTATATAACACAAGTCGATCTAAATGACGATACCTTATTAATATCAGCTTCAAAGTTAATCTCAAAGATAAAGTTCATTGGACAAGATGGCAAGGAATTATTTGCCCAGAAGAATGTAAATACAGCGATGTATGTTATTCAGCCTGAAGATAGATATGTAAGGTCTGAGTTGAATTTTAAAGACGGAACTACATTGTATCTTAATCCAATAACACGTCATGAAAGTGAAGAGATTGTTAAACAACGCCTCGATGAGATTAATTATCCGAAAACTATAATATTATGGACGGTTTATGCAGTTCTCATTTTGTTTGTTTGCTATAAGGTGTTGAGCCGTAGAAAAAAATAACAATGTTGTCTTTTTATATCTTTGTAATTCTTAAAACACAAAATAATGATAAAAGAAAATCTCAATATAGTCAGGGCAACTGTCCCTTCAAATGTTACTCTTATTGCTGTTTCAAAAACAAAACCGGTGTCTGACCTACAAGAGGCTTATGATGCTGGTCAGCGTATTTTCGGCGAGAACAAAGCTCTTGAAATGCGCGATAAACATCAAGCGCTTCCCGATGATATCCAATGGCATTTCATAGGTCATCTTCAGACTAACAAAATAAAATATATAGCTCCATTTGTCACTTTGATTCATGCTATCGATAGCTTGTCTCTACTCGAATCTGTTAATAAAGAGGCTGCTAAAAACAATCGTGTCATTGATTGCCTTCTTCAGTTTCATATCGCTCAGGAAGAGACTAAATTCGGTCTTGATTTGGAGGAAGCAAGGGCGATGCTGGAATCTGAAAGCTATAAAAAATTAAAAAACATTAACATCTGTGGCGTTATGGGAATGGCTACATTTACCGATGACGCTGCTCAGGTACGAAACGAATTCAAAAGCCTAAAAAATATTTTTGAAACATTGAAAGAAAACTACTTCGTAGGAAATGAATCCTTTATGGAAATATCTATGGGCATGTCTGACGATTATCCTATTGCCATAGAAGAAGGCGCAACAATGGTAAGAGTTGGTAGCAAGATTTTCGGAGCAAGGAATTATAATATATAAATGATTAATGTATAAAGTCTTTAGACAATAAAAAATGAAAAAAATCTTTATTACATTATTTAAAATGATGATACTCTTGCTGGTGCTGTTCGCATCGCTAAGAGTTGTCTTTGTTGTGAAATATTGGTCTCTTGTCACATTAGACGAAATCCCTTTTGTTGAGATAATAAAAGGATTCTGGTCGGCATTGCCTCTCGACATTGCAACAATCTCTTTCATGTTGGCACTTCCGGCTATCTATATGTTCGTCTCATATTTCATTGATAAAGATACGCTTTTTGCTCCTTTGAGATGGTTCTTTTATCTTCTTATTGCAGCATATAATTTCGCTGCATTTGGCGATATCGGTATATATGGGGAATGGCGCACTAAATTGTCATACAGAGCCATACAATATTTACAGAGCCCTTCTGAAGTGATTAATACTGCGGAAACCGAACAGTCATTATTACTCATAGTGTTGTGGTCTGTCTTTACAGTCTTGTTCTGTTGGCTTTATACAAAATTCGTTGAGCCTAAAGTCAAGGATGTAAATAAAGAGGAGCCTAAAACTAATTCGTATTTGCTTTCTGGAAGTTTTGTCCTTGTCGTTGGAGTGCTTTTCCTTGGTATGCGCGGTGGCTTTAACGAAATTCCAATCACGTCAAGTAAGGTATATTACAGCAGTCATAAGTTCGCTAATGAGATGTGCGTAAATCCTGCGTATTATCTCGTTGAGAATATATTGAACTCTAAGAAGGTGGAGACTCGCGCTCATTTCAATTATATGGATATGGAAAGTGCTAGACTTAGGACAGAGAGGTTGCACGAATTTGAATGCGATTCTACCACAAATATTTTGAAAATAAACAGACCTAATATAATAGTCATTCTTCTTGAAAGTTGGTCGGCAGATTTGATAGAATCGCTTGGCGGCGAGCCGGGAATAACCCCGAATTTCAGGGAACTTGAAAAAGATGGTCTCTTATTTACTAATATATATGCGAGCGCTAATCGTTCGCAGCATGCAATGTCGTCGTTGTTCGGCGGTCTTCCTGGAATGCCTGTTACAACCATTACAAATCATCCTGATAAATATTATGCGGTTCCATCATTAGTTAAAAAAATGGATTCGGTAGGTTATCATACAAGTTTTTATTTCGGAGGTGAATTGAATTACGGTAATATTCTGTCGTATCTAAGATATAACGAGTTTGATGAAATTGTTGAAGGAAAAGATATTGATGAAGGCTTTAATAAAGGAAAGCTTGGATATCATGACACAGATGTGATGCCATGGTATGTTGATAAGATTTCTGGTTACGAACAGCCGTTTTTCAGCACGTTGTTTACACAAAGTACACATTCGCCCTATGATTATCCCAAGATTTTCGAAGAGATAGAATGGCCTAAGATTGAGAAACAATACGTTAACTCTGGACATTATACAGATATTGCGATAGGCATGTTTATGGAAAAAGCTAGAACACAGGAGTGGTACGACAGCACATTATTTATATTTGTTGCTGATCACAGTCATTCAACATATAAAAATCATATAATGGAATCTTTTGAACATCATAAAATTCCAATGCTGATATATGGCGAACCATTACAGGATTCATTGAAAGGTAAGACATACGATAAGATATGCGGCAACACCGATTTGCCTGCTACTATTATGGCTCAGCTCGGATTGCCTCATGATGAATTTATATGGAGTAAAGACATTTTTGGGAAATGCTATAGGCCATTCGCCTTTTTCGAATTGAATTGTGGCTTAGGATGGAAAACACCAGAAGGTGAGTTCGTCTATTCAAACACAGGTACATACATAAAGAACACATTGCCTGAAAATATCAAAGACAGCATAGTGGAAGACGGTAAAGCCTATATGCAATACCATTTCGATTTGTTTAATTCATATTGATAAGAAAGATGGTCGATGGATTATGGAATAGCCGCAGCCTATAAACACTCTATCTCTTTAAATTCTCTATAACTTTTTTAAGGTTTTGGGACTTTGAATTTATAAAAAAAATAATTATCTTTGCGCACAAAATAAATATAATATGTTTGAAGGATTAAGTGAGAAACTAGAACGTTCGTTCAAGATTTTAAAAGGCCAAGGTCATATTACAGAAATTAATGTAGCAGAAACATTGAAAGAAGTCCGTAAGGCTCTTTTGGACGCAGACGTTAGTTATAAGATTGCAAAAGATGTTACAAACACTATAAAGGAAAAAGCATTAGGACAGAAGATTTTAACATCTGTCTCACCAAGTCAACTTATGGTTAAAATCGTCCATGACGAGTTGGCAGAGTTGATGGGCGGTGATCACACAGAAATTAATATCAAGGCTAATCCTGCCATCGTTTTGATGTCAGGCCTCCAAGGTTCTGGTAAGACAACTTTCTCAGCAAAGTTGGCTAACTTCTTGAAAAGCAAAAGAGGAAAACAGGTGTTGCTCGTAGCTTGCGACGTTTATCGTCCTGCAGCTATCGATCAGTTGAAAGTCTTGGGTGAACAAATCGGTGTAGAAGTTTACTCTGAAATTGAAAGCAAAGAACCTGTTAAGATTGCTGAAAATGCAGTCCAATATGCAAAAGAACATAACAAGAATGTCGTTATCATAGATACTGCTGGTCGTCTTGCTATTGACGAACAAATGATGAACGAGATTGCAGCTGTCAAGGCTAAGGTCAATCCTCATGAAACATTATTCGTTGTTGACTCAATGACAGGTCAGGATGCTGTCAATACAGCAAAGGCATTCAACGACCGCCTCGATTTTGATGGTGTAGTGCTTACAAAATTAGATGGTGACACTCGCGGTGGTGCTGCTCTTACAATTCGTTCTGTAGTTGATAAGCCAATCAAGTTCGTCGGTCTCGGCGAAAAAATGGATGCTCTCGATATTTTCTATCCAAAACGTATGGCTGACCGTATCCTCGGTATGGGTGATATCGTTACTCTCGTAGAAAAGGCTCAAGAACAGTTCGATGCAGAAGAAGCAGCTAAGCTTAAAAGAAAACTCGCTAAGAACGAATTTAATTTCAACGACTTCTTAAAACAAATTCAACAGATCAAACGTATGGGTAACATCAAGGATCTTGCTGCGATGATACCTGGTATGAGTAAGATAAGTGATGAAGATATAGATGAAGATGCATTCAAGAGCATCGAGGCTATCATCGGCTCAATGACTCCTGCAGAACGTGAAAACCCAAAAATCCTGAACGGCAGCCGTCGTAAGAGAATCGCATTGGGTAGCGGTACCGACATTGTTGAAGTCAACAGATTGATAAAACAATTTGAAGAAACATCTAAGATGATGAGAATGATGACAACAGGCGGTGCTAAGAAAATGATGCAGATGATGGCACAAATGAGAAACAGAAGATAAACAAATATAATTATTATGGCTGATAATAAAATCATCGATGGCAAACTTATTGCCGAAACAATGAAAAAAGAAATTGCCGCCGAAGTAGCTAATATGCTCGATAGTGGCAAAGACGCTCCTCATCTCGCTGCTGTTCTTGTAGGCGAAGACGGTGCAAGTCTAACTTACGTTGCTTCAAAAGAAAAAGCTTGCCGCAGCGTCGGAATGCTCTCTTCTGTTTACAGACTGAGCGCAAAATCAACAGAGGAAGACGTGCTTAAGACAATCGACTTTTTGAACAATGACCCTGAAATTGATGGTTTTATTGTGCAGTTGCCATTGCCAGCTCATATCAATGAAACAAAAGTAATACAATCAATAAATCCTAATAAGGATGTTGATGGTTTTACATTGTATAATATAGGTCTTATGCAACTCGGCGAACCATGCTATCTTCCTGCAACTCCATTCGGAATCATGGAATTGCTCAAACGTAGCAATGTTGAGATTGCTGGCAAACATATTGTTGTAATGGGACGTTCTAATATCGTTGGTACTCCTGTTAGCGTAATGCTCTCAAGAAAAGGCGTCGATGCAACTGTGACAATGTGCCATAGCAAGACTCAAAACCTTAAAGAGTTGACCCGTCAGGCTGATATCCTTATTGTGGCGATAGGTCAGGCGGAATATGTCAAGGCTGATATGATTAAAGAAGGTGCAGTCGTTATTGACGTCGGTATCCACCGCATCAAAGATGATTCTGAAAAAGGTTATCATATCGTCGGTGATGTCGATTATAAAGAAGTATATAAAGTCGCTTCTAAAATCACTCCAGTGCCAGGTGGCGTAGGTCCTATGACGATAGTTTCTTTACTATACAATACATTGCAAGCTGCAAAAAATAATAAGAAATAAATTCAGAATTTGATAAAAAATAATAATGAAGATTTTACAAGTTAAAGTCTTCATTGTTTTTATATATATGTTATCACAAATTAACAAAATATTGAGACCTTTTCTCTTGACGATGTTTTTTATGATGTTGTCGGAAATTTCATTTTCTCAGACTTATAAATCAACCTCAAAAAAAGCAGTCAAGAATTTTGAGAAAGCATGCAAGGAGTTCCTTAATGATAATCGTAAAGCTTTGATGTATGTTGAAAAAGCATTGCAATACGATGAAAATTACCTTGATGCTCTTTTGTTGAAAGCTGAGTTATATCAGGATATGTCGTACGATTCTTTGGCCTTAATATCATATAATCGTATTTTTGAGATAGATTCTATGGCTTATCCTAAAAGCGCGATTTCTTTGTCTAAACTATATATGAAATATTTTTGTTACGATGAATCCATTTCTTTGCTGAATTGGTTTCTATCATTGCCTGGTCAAAAGGAATCGGTGAGAAAGATTGCAGAACGCGAACTGACTTTAGCTAAATTCAGAAAGGAACTTGTGGATAATCCAGTCGATTATAATCCTAAAAATATAGGCAATATTGTCAACTCCTCTGATGATGAATATATAAATCAATATTATCCTGCTGAAGAAAAAATAGTAATTACTAATTTTCATAGATATGAAAGTCTGGTTTCAGAAAATGTCTATGTCAGTTATATGATTGATTCATTATGGACGATGCCTAAGCCTTTGTTTGAAAATATGGATGCTAAAGACATCGGTGCTGCTAATGTCTCGGCCGATGGAAGCGAAATATATTTTTCCACATCATCCTTGTATGATGGATACGGCAGCTGTGACATTTATTGTGTGAAGTTCACTGATGGTAAATGGAGCGCTCCTCATAACATAAATTCAATTAATTCTCCAGAATGGGAGTCTCAGCCTTCTATAAGTGCCGATGGCAAGGAACTTTATTTCGTGAGAGGAAACAGGAAGGCTGGTACCACAGATATGTTTGTTTCATATAGAGACTTTGAAGGCAATTGGTCTAAAGCAGAATGTCTGAATACTAAGATAAACACTGATGGAAATGAAAGGTCTCCTTTTATCCATCACGATGGAAAGACTTTATATTTTTCTTCCGACAAGCATCTCGGAATGGGCGGCTTTGATTTGTTTGTGTCACGCCGTGATGCAAATGGCGATTGGTCGGAACCTGTTAATTTGGGCTATCCGCTTAATTCTTCGTACGATGAAATGAACTTGGTCGTTTCAAATGACGCTGTTAAAGCCTTTATTTCTTCTCAAAGATTGGATGGCAACGGCGGATTTGATATTTATGAATTTGAACTAGATGATAAGTTCAGACCTGAGGCGATTGAAATAGAGACAATATCTGATGAAGATTATTATGTGGCTGCTATGGAAAAAGGCAATGATGTTACTTTAAGAAATATCTATTTTGCGTTTGACAGTGCTGAACTGACTGCAGAATCATCAGATGGAATAAATGAGATTTATGATTTTTTACTAGAATATCCTGATGTTAAAATAGAAATTCTCGGTCATACTGATGATATGGGCGATGAGAAATATAATCAGGCTTTGTCGGAAAGAAGAGCAGAGGCAGTTGCAATTGCTTTGATTAATAAAGGAATATCGGCTGAGCGTATAAAAACAAAAGGCTGCGGATCAACGCAACCTTTGTTTCCTAATAACTTTGATGAACTAAGAGACTTTAATAGGCGAGTCTCTATGGGGTTTAGTCGATGACTATTCTTTATACATTTTGTCAATAAGGTCTTTGTATTTACCTAAGATAATATTTCTCTTGACTTTCAATGTTGGTGTTAAAAGTCCGTTTGTAACACTCCATTCATCA
This sequence comes from Bacteroidales bacterium, assembly GCA_045639025.1. GTDB lineage: Bacteria > Bacteroidota > Bacteroidia > Bacteroidales > F082 > Limimorpha. The sequence continues at coordinate 17,112 of JAZUCH010000017.1, read as the reverse complement.
GCGATAAGTTCGTAACGTTTGATTTTTTCTGTATCGCCGAAGAATTGATTTATTTTCTTTATTTCTTCAGCATAACGTGCTTTGACAGCTTTATCGTTAATCATCTCTTGTGGTGTGGTGAACTTGATTTCGTGTTTTTGACACCATGTCTTTAAGAAAGCGAAATCAGGGATGATGATAGCGCCTGCGTATTTTTGGTTTTCGCCAACAACGACGATGTTTTCGATGAAGCCCGATTCAGTGAATCTTCCTTCAATAACATCAGGGTTGATATATTTTCCTAAAGATGTCTTGAATAAGTTCTTGAGTCTTCCTGTGATTCTTACTTGGCCGTATTCGTTTATTTCGCCAAGGTCGCCAGTGTGCATCCAGCCTTCATCGTCGATGACTTCTCTTGTAAGTTCTGGTTGGTTATAGTAACCCATCATAACGTTGTGACCACGACAGATGATTTCTTTGTTGTCGGCAATTTTGACTTCAACGCCTGGCAATGCAAAGCCTACAGTTCCGATTTCACGGCCGTGAGGCAATCTGCAAGAAACAGCGATAACAGGTGAACATTCTGTCATTCCATAACCTTCGAAGATAGGCATCTTGATTGCTGAGAAGAATGCTGCTATATTAGGTTGAATACTTGCTGCGCCAGAAACAACGATATCAAAGTTTTCTGCACCAAGTGTTTGACGTATTTTCTTGTAAACTAATGCGTCAGCGATTTTGAGTTTTTGATTGTATAACCATGTTCTGTTGCATGGGTCTATTTTATATCTTTCTGCTAAGTTTAAAGCCCATAAGAAGATAACTTTCTTGATACCTTTGTTGCTTCTGCCACTTTGTTTGACTTTTGAATAAATCTTTTCGAGGAGACGAGGAACGGCGCTCATCATTGTTGGTTGAACGTCTTTCAAGTCAGAGGCTATTGTTGCGAGACTTTCTGCGTAATATACAGACATTCCGAGGAATTGGTATAAGAAGACCAGCATTCTTTCGTAAGCGTGGCATATTGGCAAAAAGCTGAAAGCTTTCTTTGACCATGGTGAAGGGATATGCTTTAAGTTTTGTAACTGACTCATTATGTTGTAATGAGAAAGCATCACACCTTTAGGGTTGCCTGTTGTTCCAGAAGTGTAAATGATAGTTGCGCAGTCTTTTTCGTCAACACTTTCTTTACGAGCCTTTAATTCTTCAATATTTTGATTCTCTTTTCCTAAATCTACTAATTGTTCGAATGTAGGGTGCTCGCATTTTGTTGATAATGCATATATAGCTTCAAGATTAGGAGTGTCAGCTTTTACGTCTTCTATTTTTTGCAATACGCCGCTTCCTTCCAATACAACGAGTTTAACACCACAATCGTTTATGATATAGCGATAATCTTCTTTGCTGATTGTAGGGTAAATAGGAACTGATACAGCACCAACTTGCATAATGGCCATATCGAGCATATTCCATTCAGGACGGTTGCTGCAGATGATACCAACTTTATCATCTTTTTTGATGCCTAATTTTATGAAGGCATAACTTAAGTTGTTTGTTGTTTCAACATATTCTTGAATGCTGTATTTCCTCCAGCTGCCGTTTTCTTTTCTTGCTAATGCGACATCTTGTTTTGGGTATTTTTCTACATACTGTTTTAAGATGTCAAAAAGTCTTTTAACTTCCATGATTAACTTATTTTTTTCTTTTTGCAAAGTAAATAAATAAATATATTATTTTGTTTTAAAAATTATAAATACGGGGTGAAAAGTTATGATAAAAACTATTATGGGATAAAAAACTAATATATGGTTTAAATTTTGAAACGTTTTTTTACAGAATGTGGTAAAAGTGCCGTTTTTCGTGGTGAAAAAATGGTGCTTTTTTGATGTAAAGGATCGTTTTGTACTATGTTTTTAATATTTGACGATTTTTTCTGAAAAAGTAAGACTGCTGTCGATGTCTGTTATTTGTACAATAAAGATGCCATTTGAACTGTTCGTTTCTATGCGTCCTTTATCTGTAATCTCTTTTTCATTAAGTAAACTTCCATTGATATTATAAACTTTAACATTGATGGAAGATGCACTTTTGTTCTCAATTATTATGCCGTTCTCGTTAGGAATATTGATGATTTTGTAATTTTTGTCTTTTATGGTTTCTATACTGTCATCGTCGTTTCCGTCATCGTTGCCATCATCGTTACCATCGTCGTTGCCATCGTCGTTGCCGTCATCATTGCCATCATCATTACCATCGTCGTTACCGTCATCATTGCCATCATCATTACCATCGTCGTTGCCGTCGTCGTTTCCATCATCATCAATTACGATATTCCATTTTTCCAAATTATTAAATACTACATCATTTGCAAGAGTCTGGAAAAACATTGCTTTTTCATCGTCGATGTCTTCGGTATGGTATGTGCCAATTGGACTTTCTTTCCAGAATACAGAGTAAAACACGCAAGCTGCCAAATAACTTCCGTCGTAGTTAGGGTGGCTGTCGTCAGAACTGTGTAAAACTAAATCTGGAATTGAGTCTAATGCGGCTTTCCAAGCATCTCCAACTGGAGCGACGTATGAGTCTGTTGCATAGGCGTTTTCACGATATGCAATGCTCATGGTGTCTTGCATGTGATTGAAATCTACAAAGTCGGCGCTGCAATACAAACCATCACCGTAATTCTCACATTGTTGTCCTCCAAAACGACGTCCCCAAGTCATATATCCAACAACAGTTGCATTTGGATTGTAAAGCATAATGCTGTCGTAAAGGCTTTGATAAGCAGGACGCATCGCGTTATGGCGATAATAATCGATTGATGGAAGTTGGCTTTGCTCTTGTAATACAACATAATCCCAATTGCCATTACGGATAAGAGACAATGAAGTCTGGTTTACTGCGTGTTGGAATAATGTGTGTCCGCCAGGGGTTACTGATTCGTATTTGATAGACTTACTAGTTCCTTCAGTCATTTCGCTTATGATTTCAGGAAGGTTGTTTGCAAAAATATAACTATTGCCAAGAAAGAGTACGTTTATTTCGTCTTTTTGAGAGAATGATGTTTTGAAAAATAATAAAATGAATGTGAGAACTAATGTGAATTTTGTTTTCATTTTAATGAGTTTGTAATGCAATGAGGCGTACTTATAGTACGCCTCGTATTTGTTATAATTTTTTTATCAATTATTTTGCTAAGAATGGATAACCGTATTCTGTTGCAGGAACAAATGTTTCTTTAATAGAACGAGGGTTTGTCCAACGGATGAGATTCCATAAACCGCCGGCTTTATCGTTGGTTCCTGATGCGCGTGAGCCTCCAAATGGCTGACATCCAACCACTGCTCCTGTAGGTTTGTCGTTGATGTAGAAGTTGCCTGCTGCATATTTTAGCTTTTCGTCTGCAATCTTCTGTGCTTTCAAATCGTATGCAAATACCGCACCTGTCAATGCGTATGGTGATGTGCTGTCGCAAAGTTCAAGTGTTTCTTCGTAATCTTTGTCATCATAAACATAAATGGTGATGATTGGCCCGAAGATTTCTTGAGCCATTGATTCATATTTAGGATTTGTTGTCAATATGACAGTTGGTTCAACAAAATAACCTACTGATTTGTCGCAGTTACCGCCGAATATGACTTCAGCTTCGCTAGATGCTTTTGCTCTGTCGATATATCCTTTGCAGTTGTCGAATGATGCTTCGTCGATGACGGCATTAACGAAATTGGTAAAGTCTGTTACGTCGCCCATCTTGATTGTGCTTAACATTTCGCCGACATGTTGTTTCACTTCGTTCCATAATGATGCAGGGATATAAGCGCGTGATGCAGCTGAACATTTTTGTCCTTGGAATTCGAATGCTCCGCGTACTATCGCTGTCGCTACTTCACGTGGGTTTGCTGAATTGTGTGCGAATATGAAGTCTTTGCCGCCAGTTTCGCCAACCAATCTTGGATATGATTTGTAATTGTTGATATTAGCTCCTACGCCTTTCCATAAACCTTGGAATGTTCCTGTTGAACCTGTAAAGTGGATGCCAGCGAGGTTTGGATTGCTAAGTGCTACATTGCCGATGAGAGAGCCTTTACCTGGCAAGAAGTTGATTACGCCTGCAGGAAGTCCGGCCTCCATGAATATCTGCATGAGGTGATAGTTTGATAATAAGGCTGTTGTTGATGGTTTCCAGATAGTTGTGTTGCCCATCAAGACTGGTGTCATATTAAGGTTCGATGCAATTGATGTGAAGTTGAAAGGTGTGACAGCCATGATGAAACCTTCCAATGGACGATATTCTACTCTGTTCAACTGGTCAGGTGTTGATGATGGCTGCTCGGAATATAAGTTGCCTGCATAATAGTTGTTGAAGCGGAAGAAGTCTATAGTTTCACATGCTGAGTCTATTTCTGCTTGGAAGGCATTTTTGCTTTGGCCTAACATACAAGAAGCGTTGACTCTTGCACGATATTTTGTTGCTATGAGCTGACCGATGCGTGCTAAAATAGAAGCGCGTTCAACCCATGGAGTGTTTTCCCATTCTTTCTTTGCATCCAAAGCAGCTTGAATTGCCATATTGACTTCTTTTTCGCTGACTTTGTGGTATTTGGCAACTATATGTTTGTGATTGTGTGGCATTACGACTTCGCCCATGTCACCGGTGCGAATTTCTTTTCCGCCAATTATAATAGGTATTTCTATAACTTCACTTGATTGTTTCTCAAGTTCTTTCTCCAAAGCTAATCTTTCAGGACTGCCTGGTCTGTATTCTTTTACAGGCTCATTTGCAGGTTTGGCAAATTGAAATAATGCATTGTTCATGATATTATTGTTTTAGTTGTTTGAGTCTTTTTTTAAATTTATCGCTACAAATATAATTATTTTGAACTTAAAATAAAAGTTAAAATAAATTTATTTGATAGATGTGAAAAGTTTAATGAAATTAATAGAACAATTCAATCTAACCATTAGTCATTTGTCTTTAGTCTTTTTATAACACTCAAAACATGAGTATGTCTGTTTGTATCTTTGTTGAAAATGCCAGTCTGGTCTAAAGTGTCAATACGTACTTTACCAGATGCATGTATGATTTTGTCGTTTGAAAGAAGTATTCCGACATGAGTCACACGGCGGTCTTCATTCTCAAAAAATGCGATGTCGCCAGCTTTTGCATCGGATAGAAATTCAATGGTTTCGCCATGTTCTACTTGTTGTGATGCATCTCTTGGAAGTTTAAAGCCTGATACTTTTGCGCAAAGCTGAACGAAAGCAGAGCAGTCTATTCCCATAACGCTTTTCCCTCCCCAACGATACGGAGTGTCGAGCAATTTGATGGCTGACTCTACCATTATTTTAGAGTTGAATTTTTTGCTCAAAGGAATGGCGTTTTCTCTCTTCTCGAATATTTTGCTTCCGAAACTTAGCACCTTGTTGTTATAGTATGCGATAGGGGAGTTGATGATATATTTTTCTTTCTTTATATATTCGTTAAACTCATTGTTGTCAATTTCGTGATGCTGCAGTTTCCTGACCCATCCTTCATATAAATCATATTGACAGCGAACTTTCACCCATTCGTGGTTTTCCTCAATGACTTCATAAATGTCGTTGAATAATAATTCAGAGACAAGTTCGCTTGTATGAGATGCATCTTTTCTCATTGGCACTACCGATAATTTACAAATTCCGTATCGTATCATTTTGTTTATTTGTTTGTTATGATTGCTAAATTATAAAAAATAATTGTATATTAGCAGATGTTTTTTATAAAAACATATTTTTTTAAAAATGTATATATAAAATATTGAATATGAGTAAAATATCATCGTATTTGCTGAAAATAAGCCATTCGTATCAAGCTGTATTTAGAGCCTTAGCTTTTCTTGTTGCTATATTCGTTGTGGTATGGCAAATGCCAAGAACTCTGAAATTTAAATATGAGTATCAAAAGATGAGGCCTTGGCAATATGAATCGCTTTATGCTCCATTTAATTTCCCTATTTATAAAACAGACGAGCAATTGAAAAACGAAGAAGAACTTATGTTGAAGGATTTCTATCCGATTTTCGTTTTTGATGAGGCTGTGACAAATAACAATAGGAACAAAATGCTCGAAGAGTTCGATTTAAAATATAATGAAGATGAGTTACTTAAGCATACAAATAAACTGCTTCTTGAAAAGTTGTACGACACAATCGAAAATGTCGGTGTTATAGCAAATGTCGCTTCATTGCAGGAATTGAAACCAGAGTCTATGATTGATGTTGTTCGTGATAGAGTGGTCAAAACCAAGCAATTACGTGACTTTTATACGATGAAAACAGCCACTGAATTCATAACGAATTATTTGTCTGAATTAGATGCAGATGTAGATAAGATTTTAATTAATAGATTGTTGCTTACTTATCTGCCTCAAAATGTGGCTTTTTCTGAAGATTTGACAAAACAATCGGAAGAGCAGGCTTTGTCATCTCTTTCAGTCACTTTTGGAATGGTGCAAAAAGACGAGCTCATTATCACAGAAGGTGAGTTGATTACCGATGAAAAGTATAATATTCTCAATTCGTTAAAAACGGAATATTCCATGATGGATGAAGGTAATTTCTTTAACAGAAACCTCAATCTTTATGGTCAGATTATTTTGGTGGCTTTGGTGTTCCTTTCTTTGTACTATGCTATGAAACTTCTTCGTCCTGATTTGCTTAAAGAATCGCGCTCGCTGAATATGATACTGGTGATGATGTTAATTATTATTGTGCCATCTTTCATGGTAATAAAATATTATCCAGGTATGATTTATATGATGCCTATACCTATTTTAGCAATGTTGATGGTAACATTTTTTGATACTAGAATAGCGATTTATATTCAAACTTTGGCATTGATAATAATAAGTATTGCTGTGCCAAATTCATTCAGTTTCTTTGTCGTACAATTCTTGGTATCTTTGGTGTCGATATTTGTTTTGGCAAGAAGTACATCTCGTTCTAGATATTTCTTGACTTATGCATCTATATTTATTTCGTACATAATAATCAAATTGGGTGCATCATTGATTTTTGATGGAGGCTTAGATGATTTTGGCTGGAATGACGTTGGTATTTTTGCAATGAATGCGTTGTTTACAATGTTGACACTCCCTCTTGCCTTCCTCTTTGAAAGACTGTTTGGTTTCGTGACAGATATGACACTCTTGGAGTTGAGCAATACAAACACACCTTTGTTAAGAAAATTTGCATCGGAGGCTCCTGGAACATTCCAGCATGTTATGCAAGTTGCTGACCTATGTGAAGAGGCTTTGTTTGCTATAGGTGGTAATATGCTGCTGGCTCGTACAGGTGCAATGTATCATGATGTCGGTAAATTGAAGAATCCTTTGTATTTTACAGAAAATCAAAGTGGGAAATATAACCTTCATGATGATATGTCTTATTATGAAAGTTCCCAAGTTATCATAAATCACGTTATTGACGGAATTGAGATATGTAGAAAATATCATGTTCCAGAACAAATTATCGACTTCGTGAGAACGCACCATGGAACAAGAAGAACTGAATATTTCTATCAGATGGAGTTGAAGGAAAATCCTGGCGAAGAAATCAATGAAGCCGATTTCCGTTATCATGGACCGATTCCTTTCTCAAAGGAGACGGCAGTCCTTATGATGGCTGACTCTGTGGAAGCAGCTTCAAGAAGTCTTAAAGACAAAACCGAAGAATCAATCAGTAAACTCGTCGATGGAATAATCGATGCTCAGACTAAAGACAATCAGTTTATCAATACAGACTTAACTTTCCGTGACATTACTACAATTAAGAGAGTGTTCAAGAAAAAACTGATGAATATCTATCACGTGAGAATAGCTTATCCTGTTTAATAATTCATAATTCATAATTCATAATGCATAATTATAAGAACATTATGAATTATACATTATGAATTATGCATTACATAAGGTTGGTGGAATTGGGTCCTTCGTTGAAAAGCAAATCTATGATTGATAGGTTTGCGACAAAACCATGTCTGTCAGCGAAGACTTGGTAATATTCCGGCATTTCTATTTTGTTGACTTCGTTTTTAGACAAAGCGATTCTGTAATCATTTTCGTCGTTTATTTTTTCAAAGTCAGAAGTATATACGATATCTTTTTTCACCTTTAATAGTTTGAGTATGGCTTTCATGCTGAACTCGTTCAATTCTATTAAGGTATTGAATTTCTGTTTGTAAATCTTTTCCAAATATGGAAAATAATAATCGAAATATGCCGATTTTCTGTATGCCGATTCTAGGCAACGAAGATGAACCTGTTGCCACGATTCCTTGTAACTTATCTCAATGTCTTTTGTGAGAGTGTGATTGCCGTTTGTCTTGATTACAGGAACCGTCAAAGTTTGCACGCCGTTAGCTGTCAGTACGTTGCATCTTGTGCGGCATGACTGTTTCTGATATGTCTCAAACAATTCTATAGTAGCGTTCTCTGTTTTGAGAAACAGAGACATATATTCGATAGAAGGCAGATATGCTGTCGGGAAAATCTGTGACATTAATTAATAAGGTATTTGTTTATTATACTGATATATTCTTCTTTAGAGAGTCCGCCCACTTGCGACAATGGCTGTCCGTCTTTAGGGAAGAAGAAGACGGTTGGAATGCTTTGTATTTTGAATATTGTTGCGAGTTTACGTTCGTTATCTACATTCACTTTATAGACGATGAGTTTACCGTCATATTGTTGAGCAATCTCTTCCATAATAGGAGCTACTTTTCTGCAAGGTCCGCACCAGTCTGCATAGAAATCGATTACACAAGGGACTTTCCCTTCATATACTACTGAATCGGGATAAGTCTCGATGTCCCACACTTTTTTTATAAAAGTTTTGTAGTCTAAAGTCTTTACGAATGCTTTTTCTTCAACTATAATATTTTCTTCTTGAACTGCTTCTGTTTTCTTGGTGTCTTTGTTTGAGTTGCCGCATGATGCGAGTAAGAAAACTGACAAAATTGCTATGAATGTTTTTCTCATTTTATCTTTATTTTAATCTGATTTAAATTTCTGTAAAGATACGATTTTTTTTAATTAAATATGGTTTTGTTTTGTTTGTAAATGTAAATAATAAAATGTATCTTTGCACCACAAATAAAGAGTTTCAAATTAAAATTTAATAACAATGGAGAAAAAAGATTTATTGAAAGATGTTATTAAACACATCGACATAAAAAGTTACAATTCAACAGAGTTAATTGATGCAATGCGCAATATGTCATTCACATCACGCGATACTGCACGTGCAGCTGACATTTTGATGATGATGTGTAAAGAAAAAGAATGTACAAACATTTTGACATTGGCCGGTTCAACATCAGCAGCAGGTTGTATGCAAGTTTATGTTGACATGGTACGTAACAAGATGATTGACGTTGTTGTTGCAACAGGTGCTTCTATCATCGATATGGACTTGTTTGAAGCTCTTGGTTTTAAACATTACATTGGTGAAAAAGAAAACGTCATCGCTGACACAACATTACGCGACCTCTATATCGACCGTATCTATGATACATATATCGATGAAGAAGAACTTCAAGCTTGCGACCACACAACATTCGAAATCGCTAATATGCTCGAAGCACGTCCTTACTCATCACGTGAATTCATATATGAAATCGGTAAATGGTTACACGATGGTCACGCAGTTAAGAAAGACAGCTTGATCCAAACATGTTACGAATGCGGCGTGCCTATCTTCGTTCCTGCATTCAGCGACTCATCAGCAGGTTTCGGTATTGGTAAACACCAATGGGAAAGAATGCAAAAAGGCGAAAAATATTTATCAATCGACTCAGTTAAAGACTTCATCGAATTGACACAAATCAAGATGCAAGCTCCTGAAACAGGTTTGTTCATGGTAGGCGGTGGCGCACCTAAAAACTTCGCACAAGATACAGTTGTTTGCGCTGAAATCCTCGGCTACGAAACACCAATGCACAAATACGCTATCCAAATCACAGTTGCTGACGTTCGCGACGGTGCTTGCTCATCATCAACATTACTCGAAGCTGGTTCATGGGGCAAGGTAAGTCACCAACTCCAACAAATGGTTTACGCAGAAGGTACAACAGTTATTCCTTTGATTGCTTCTTACGTTTACCACAACGGCCCATGGCAAGAAAGAGAATATAAAAACTGGCAAAAGATTTATCAAAAATAAGACTACAAGTCAACAAGACTACAAGAAGAGCGCTGCTGTTAAAAGTGGCGCTCTTTTTTTAGACAACAGACAACAGACAATAGACAATAGTTTTTGGGGGAATTCAGTAATTCAGGTTATAGGAATAATGTAGAGACGTCACCCCTGTGGCGTCTTTTAGGAATTCAAAATATCAGAAAAAAACCTCAGAATATCTTAATGACGTTCTGAGGTTCTGAGTTTTTGAATTTCTGATATTATCAAATAAATGTCTTGAAGTCTTCGTAGTTTTTCTTCAAGAGGTTTGGTGTGTCTAGCCCGTAAGGACATCTGCTTTTGCAGAGATTGCAATGCAGGCAGTTTTCTATTCTCTTCATCTTTGCTTTCCATTCGTCTGACAGATATTGGCTGCGAGACTCACTGCGTAAGAAGAGATTCATCCTTGCGCAATCGCTGATTTTTATTCCAGCAGGACATGGCATACAACGTCCGCATCCTCGGCAGAATTCTTCAGTCAACATTAGAATATCATTGAGAATAAAACGTATAACCAGTGAGCTGCGACACCTGCAACGAGTCCGCCTACTGTGTGAGCCAAGATGGCTTTTGATGTGAGGCTGCGGAATCCGAGAGAGTCGAGCATAGCAGTGTGAGTGCTTAGATAACCGCTCCAGCACATGCCCATAGCTGTGAAAACAGCGATAGCGTTGCCGTCGATGATGCCTTCTTGGATGAAACGAGGAATCAATCCGAGAGCTGCGCCAACAGCACCGAGAGCTGTGATAGGGAATGCTACTAATTGTGGGCTTTCAAAACCGAATAACCACTTGAATAAGAAGTCAACCTTTTCAGCTAGATATGGCAACAAAGCAACACCTTCGTAAGCGCCACCTTGATATCCGCCTTCTGGAGCGCCGAATGTGAGCATCATAACTACTGTTGAAATGATGAGAACGCCAGGGATGATGGCGAGACCAATGTCAACGCCTGACTTGCCGCCGTCGAGGATAGCATTCAAGAAACGTAAGAAAGCGCTGCCTTCTGACTTGAAAGAAATCTTTTCTTCATCACCTTCTTTATCGCTGATTTCGACATTGAGTTCAGGGTTTGATTTCAAGATGAAACGTTGCATCAAACGTGTTGATACGATACTTCCGATAACAGCACCGAGCAAACCAACTAAAGCTGCTGGCAAGAAACCTTTGCCCATCATGAACATAATCACGACGAGACCCATGCCGAAAGCAGTACCGAAGTTTGTCAATGAGATAAGTTGATATTTCTTGAAATAACGTGCGAAGTGAGCGTCTTTAGAAAGACTGATGATGGCTGGGTTGTCTGACAAGAATGTCATGATGCCACCGAGAGCTGCAACGCCTGGGAGGTTGTATAAAGGTTTCATGAGAGGACGAAGCACGACTTCAATCAAACGTACTACGCCAAATTCGACTAACAGATTGCCCAAAGCACCTGACACTACAGTGATAGCCATGATGTAAAATACTGTTTCCAACAACAGACTATAAGCAGTCTGCATAATGGTGTTCATCATATTGGGCAAACCCATTTTAGAACCTAAATAACCAAAAAATCCGAAGAAGATGAGCAAGAATACAACAGCTTCAATACGGCGTTTTGTTAAGAATTTCATACCTTTCATTTTTCTTTATTTTTTTGTTTATTATTATTTTACGAAGTTAATTCTCCAAGTAACACCAACTTGTGCTTGATATGTCAATTTTGGTGAAGACTCTGGGTCAAAAGTGTTTCCCAATGAATTGAACGCAAACAATCCGTGAAGACGAACGTTCTTGTTGCCTTTGTATGGAAATGCATCGAAACCTATACCAGCGAAAGTATATTCAACACCTGGAGTGACAACCATATCGAATGGTAAATAATCGATAATATGACCATTTTCAGAAAAAACGCGATTGTCATGTTTGTTTCTGTCGTAACCGCCTTTTACAATAGCAGTGAATTTATCTGTGAAAGCGTATTTCACTTCACCGATGATTGTGAAGTCGCCTAATAAGAAGTTTTTCTGGTTGAAGAAACCTCTGTTCATGAAGTCGACATAGAAGTCAAGTTTGCCGAGGTCGAACATATTGCCCAAAGCGATGTAGTTGATGTATTCGCCTTTGTTTTGTTCCATCATATTGATAGAATATGATGTTGTGAAGCAACCCATTCTGCCGTACCAAATCAAGTTGTAGGTATATCTGTTTGGGAGTCTGATAAACTTGCCATCTTCGTCATATCTGTTAAATGTAGAGTTGGTGATTTGGAAGATAATGTCGTGGTTTCCGTTTGTTGTGTGGAATTCCACTTGAGCGCCTATGTCGTAGCAGCTGAAATCATTCCAGAACAGAGATGCGTAATATACATCGATAGGAGGAAGGTCATATTCCCAACCGCCGACGGCGAGAGGCATTCTACCTGCTGTTAAAGACCAGTTTTTGTTAGCGTGATAAGAAAGAATCATAAAGTCTGTCTTTGCACTGCCTGCTGTCATATCGATTCTTTGGCGGACGCGATATGAGAAATCTTGAAGGAAAGAACCTTTCATCTCGAAATTGAAGAATTTGCCGTCAAGACCTGATTTATCTACAGTCCTCATGATATAATCATAATCGACACGGCCCTCGACAGACAATTTGTCGATAGTGAAATTTTTCTCTTGAGAGAACCCGATGTTATTGAAAGCTACTAATAACACCAATAAAAATGCTAAAGATAATTTTCTCATTTTATAATTTGTTTAATTGTTTTTATTTTATTTTTTAATTAGTTTTCCTGTTCTGACATATTCTCCGCATCTTACGAAATATGTGTAAACACCAGAAGGAAGTTTTTCAAGGTTTAATGTCATCCTACCACAACTGCCGCTTAGTTCTTCTTTAATAACATTGATACCGAGTGTATTTGTGATGACTATCTCAGCCTTGCTATAGTCAGCTGGCAATGTATATTCTACCTCACTCCATGCCGAGGTTGGATTTGGAGCTAAATTTACGTTCAGTCCCATTGCTTCTGCAATATTTGACTGAATGCTGACGCTTCCTCTATTAGAGTTTTCGTTTGATGATGGCAGTGTAGGACATGTAACTCTTGATGCTATTGTTACGTCGTTCTGAGTCAGAATGGAATATGCTATCATCTGTGACTTGCCATTACCGTTTTCCGCAATTTCTTCTATCATTGCAGTTTCATACTCTGTCAATTCCAATATAGTACGACTGCTTTCATCCAATATCTCATACAATCTTATGAGCGACATATAGTCGTTGTGTTCTTCCAATTCTTTGCCTTGTAAGCCATAGACATTGGGAAGTGTCTCAGCTAATGCGATGGCATTGACGAAATCGCCTTCTTGAATATAGGATGCTACGGCGAGGCGGTCGGAATCCATGTCGTTCATATTAGCCAACCACAGTCTCAGTTCTTCATTGTCTGATTCTTCGCTGTTGAGATTGCTTCTGACGATATCGCCTGCGGCGAGAAGATATTCTCTTTCAGACTTCGCCATTTGAGATTCTAATGCCGTACGTGCTGTCGTGCCGTTAGCCATCTCTCTCAACAATTCAGTCATATACTGAGGCATAGGGTTATTTTTGTTTTCCAGGTAGCTGATAAGAGTGTCTTTTTTCAATTCATCAGGGTTGGCTGAAAGTATTTCGAACAAGACAGATGAAGAGAACACGTCATCACGTCGTGAAGCTGTCGTTAAAACCTCCTGTGAAAGATAAGGTGAAAGTCCTAATAATTCCGAACGGAGTCTCATGGCATCACTAGCTGTTGCGGTGTTAATGTCTAATACTTCAGCTTGAGTATTGCCTCCGTCTATTCTGCTTGTGTAAATATTGTTCAGCTCGTTGAATGCTGCAAGCGAAATCTCATACTCATTCTGCAGACTGTTTATTTCTTCAAGGTTTTTTGAAACACGGATATCACCTCCGTAATGTGATGCACATGAATTTTTATTCGATGTACTGATGGTTAAAACTCGATGCCATTTTAAGTTTGTAGGTTGTTGCTGCGGATCATTATTATAATAACAATAGTTTATTATATCATCTCCACCATTGTAGAATTGATATTGAGAAGCGGAAAATGTATTACCTGCGGCTTCCAAATATGAACCTTGATAATCTGCGATACCATTTGCTATGGCTGTTTCATCTCTAATAACGCAGATATCATTTATATTACCTTCATTTGTATTACACAAATATACAAGACCTTTTTGTTTTGAACCACTAGCAACTATTGGTTTTCCATTGTTTCCCATAGATAAATTTCCACATGTAAGATTATGGAAACGATTCTTATATATATTGTTATTATTTGCTCCTGAGTTACGGATTAATATTCCATATGTATCGTTGTTAATCTGCTCATTTCCATAAAAATTATTTTCCTCTATACAGAATTCTGTCGTTCCATCCATATAAATTCCGAAACTGCAATCAGCATTTGTTCCGACAACAAAGTCGTTGTCAACTATTGTGGCGTATCCGGTATTCTCTGCATAAATACCTTTTTCATTGTCTCTAAATTCGGAGTCTCTGACCGTAAAAGTACGTACTGTACTTCCATCGTTAGTTGACAAGATACCAGAAGTAAACCCTAAGAATGATGAATGAACAACATCTTCTTCCGGACATGGCAAATAATTAGAATTGCAGTATGAATCCACCATAAAGCCTGCATTATAAGCTGCGATGCCAGAAGTCCATTTTGTTACTTGAGGCACCTCTCTGTCAGCAGAGAATGAACATCCTGTGAATTTTATGCCATTAACCCTGTCAAGGTCAACATGCTTGTAGAATAGTTCTTCCCCTATATAGTTATAATCAATAACGAAAGTACAATTACGGAAATATGCGTTATAGGGTATCTCATTTCCATTGATAGGATTGAAGTTAGTGTAATTTATTGCATGAACAGCTTTTGCATTGTTGCGGAATACAGCATTATCTGCATGAATAATACCGCCTCCACTTCTATAATCTCCAGGACTCCACAGCTCAACGGCACATATAGCATTTTCAATTGTTGCACCATTTCTAAGTTCCAGAAACCCTTGTAGATATTTGCCGTTGACACTATTTTGATGGTCAGTGTCTTTACCCCAGACTTGGATTCCTTGCCATTTATTATCAGAAGCGGAGTTTGTCATGATGCCTCCATTTATAACAAGACTTCCACCAGGTTTAATTACGGTTTTTGCATTATCATTGTTTCTCACTTCTCCTGTAAGCATTACTGTTGCGCCCTCATTTATTACAAAACCGTCGGAAACAATCATACCTGATAAGGTAGTAGTGGGTATTGTGAGATCTATTTCCTTCTTTACGGTGTAATGGTTGTCGCATGTATATGCGAATGTGAATGTTAAGATTGCTTTAGGAGCAAGATATGAGAGTGTAGATTTATATGAAAGATTAGCTATATTTCCAGAACCTGATGACTGATAGAACATCTCTGCTGGCTCAACACTCCAACTACATGAGGATGGAGTTACATTTGGGGTAAATGTATAAGTAGCGTTTCCATTAAAGACATTCGGACCGTCTATTTGGGTATTTGCCACGCGACGGTAATAAGTGTAAACTGAAGATGAATTCAAACCAGTTTCTTGAACTATCCATGGGTCATACTTATAATGTTTAAACAATGGAGTATAAGCAAATTTTGATATGAGTGTATCATCATTATATACTATACATGAATGCGGAGAATAGTTATCAATAGTAGTATCAATGATTGTTGCAATATCCCCATACGTTGCCTCATTTTCAGGAATTCTTACATAGCTATAATATTGAGATCCATTGTTATTGCAAATATCTTCTTCCCACTGTATCCAAAGATTTTCACCACCTTGAAAAACACTATACGCATATCCATGGCAATTATACCTGATGGAAGTTGGTTCTATTATCTCGAATTCAGGATACGTATTTTGGAACAATTCAGTTTGAAATACAATCTCAGCAGGTGTATATTCATTATACTCTATTGTAACTCGTCTATCATTATCATTGTAACAACTTCCATTTAATGCACAAAAATGATAAGGTTCTCCAACCATAATCTGAGCCATAATACGATGATTTGAACAACAAAACAAAAACAATAATATCAATATCTTTTTCATAACTAAATTATTTGTTTGATGTTGTATAGTAATATGAATAGAATAATCTCACAGTATCTGTAGTATTATCTTTATATATCTTTTTTGTAATGTATTTATCTTGGTCAATTTCATAGATACAGTTATCTTTAATCATATTTTTCCATAATGGGGTAAAGAGAGGACGTCCTCCAGTCTCAAATATTTGATCTGACATATAAAATGGAATCATATAGTGAGGGTGAAAATAATCAGTTAATTCGTATGAATATTCAACTCCATTTATATTGGATTTTACTACATTTTCACCATTCCACTGGAAATCGTCCTTATACATATCATCCCAATAAATCCTATGTAGTAATTTACCTTCATTATCGTATATGTATCTTTCAATATCTATCAATGTATTATTGGCATAACAATATATTTTATCAATGTTATGGCTGTTATTTAAATGAATTATCAATACATTATAGTATGGTGTCCAATTGGGAAATTCATCTAAGATTGATATGTCAATACGAATGCTATCATTATTGTAATAAGTAAAATCATAGTTTGCAGTACTACCATATCCCATGCTATATTTCACATTTCTAATCTGTGAACAATCCTCATTCCAATCAATAGATAGCATTATTTTTTCAGGATCATCATTTAACAATTGTTTCACTAAATACTTCTTCACTATCGGTTCTTCTTCCTGTATGGTATCGTTGTTATCGTCACCTTCGTTATTTATCGGATCCGGCTTGCATGCCGTCATCATAACAGACAACAAGATTATTGAGAGTAGTAATATTTTTTTCA
>JAZUCH010000016.1:0-3569 GCA_045639025.1 Bacteroidales bacterium | reverse complement strand
CATGCCAAATATATACCATAATTTGATATTATTAGTTATCAAGCATTTAAAATTCCATCTTTAATATCAGTGTAAAAATAATAGACAGTTGATGTAAAACAAATAGACATTTTGTGTTAAATAACTTTAACTTTATTTTACTTGAATTATAGAATGTGATGTTGTAATTTTGCAAAAGTAAATAAACTAAATCTATGGAACATCCGATAATTTCAAATTTTAATTGTTTTATAATTTAAAATTGTTATATTTGCAAATTAGGAATACAACTCCTAATTTGTAATTTAATATCTATATCTAGAGTTGGAAACGTATTTGTAGCATCTTCTATCGCATCTGAATTAGGAGTTGACTACAAAACAATACAGTCGTGGATGAGCATTTTAGAGACTTCATATACTGCATTCCTGCTTCAGCCATTTCATCGTAACATTAGAAAAAGACTTACAAAAACACCAAAGTTATATTTTTACGACATTGGTTTAGTATGTCATTTACTCGGCATTGAAAATGAGCAACATATTAAAAGCCACCCACTACGCGGTGCTATATTTGAGAATATGGTAGTATGTGAAATGTTAAAGAAAAGATACAATAAAGGTCTTAAAAGCAATCTGTATTTTTACAGAGATCAAACCGCTGAAGTCGATGTGATACAAGAAGAAGCCAACAAGATTAAAGCATTCGAAATAAAATCAGCAGAACGTTTTAACCAAGAATTTACCAAATCTCTGTCATACGTACAGAAATTACTCGGCGATGAAATATCTTCATCATACATAGTATATTCAGGTAATGAAGAAATGACTTTTAAAAATTTCACATTGATTAATTATCATAATATATAAAAATCATTCCTACGTCTTGAGACGTGTCAATGTTTGTTTATTTTTTGCATGATACATTGACGCGTCTCTACCAAACATTCCTAACTCCTAATTCCTAATCAAATCGCCTCCACTGGGTTTTCGTTTGCTGCTTTCCATGAACGAATCGAGACTGTCACGATGGTTATTATCGTTATTGTAAGAACAGCGACGACATAAACCCAGACGGACATCTCGGTACGATAGGCGAACTGCTGCATCCATCTGTCGATGATGTAATAACTTATCGGGATGGCAACAGCAGAACATATAGCCACGATGTAGAGATATTTCTTGTTGAACATCTTGATGATGCCTGCCGACGACGCTCCGTGAATACGACGTATTCCAATCTCATGGCGCTTGTACTGCGTCTCGAATAATACCAAGCCGAAGACTCCGATGATGGAGATTAATATTGAAAGAAACGAGAATATCGTAACCAAAGTAGAAAGTTTATCTTCAATCTGATATTGTATTGCCAGCTCATCATCGAAGAATTTCAGTTCGTTTTGTTCTACAGATACATAGGGAGCGAACTCAGAGATAATGTCTTTTATATATTTACTAAGTTCCTTAAAATCAGTACCTGCTGTCGCACGTATGTACGCATGATTTGGATGACGCCAACCATATTGTCCGAAGACGATAAATGCAAAAGGTTCTATACCATATTGTAGCGGTTGGAAATTAAAGTTCTCACAAATTCCTACGACAGGAGTAAGTTCGTTGGTATGTGCTTTAATTTGCGTTTCCAAGTCGATGCCAAATCTGTCAGCAGCTTCTCTGTTGAAAATATAAGCACCAGTAAGTAAATTCTCATCAGACTGCATGAAGTCACGACCTTCTTCTATCTTGATTCCCATCATCTGCAAGAAATTCCATGAGACAGGATATGACATGAAATTAATAGTCTGACCCTTATAGTCTCTACCCCAACCCATATGTACGAAGTTGACGAACTCCCCGTCGCCATAAGTAACATCTATGATATTAGGATTTTGTTTGAGTCTGTCTGTCAGAGCGTCACGTTTAGTATAGTCCATTTCTATTGTTGTTCCAAGTGCAGAATGAGGCACTTCAATGGTATATAACATTTCCTTATCAAATCCCATCTCGTATTTAAGCATATGTTTGTGTTGTTTTTGGATGAATAAAGAACATATTATCAATGAGATGGAAATTACATATTGGATTCCGACTAAAGTATAACGCAAAACCTTTCCTGATTTTGAGGCATGGAATGAACCTTTCATTACCAATGCTGGATTGAATTTCGTGATATAAAAGGCTGGATACAGACTCACAATCGCAGCAAATGCCATCAGGAAAAGAATCATCGAAAGTGCCAACTCCCAATTTTCTTTTAGTGAAACCGAACATGAAATATATTCACTTAAAGGAGTTTGCGCAAAAGCAAAGACTAAAAACATCGCACCCAATATTGACAATAATATCAAACCCAATGTTTCAAACATAATGTTAAAACGTAATTTTGATGTCGGTGCTCCGAATACCTTGTAAGTGTTGATTGCTTTAATTCGTGTCGGTATCAATGCGAAGAAGAAATTGATGAAGTTAATGAAAGATATGATGAGAATAAGAAATGCTATCACCATCAAAGTACGAGTCGTTGAGCGACTTCCCTTAAAACCCGACGAACTAATATCTTCAGCAAAATAAAGTTCTGACAAAGGATTAAGACGAGGTGTGACACGTTCTATATACCATTGCATCTCTTCTTCAGAATAACCTACTTTTCTTAATGATTCATTAAATTGGCTTATCATTTTCTTCGTCACTTCATCTGGACACATGCCATCTTTTAATCTTACATAGAAAGAATAACCCCAATTGCTATTTGGTGCTTCATCCTGAGGTTCCATACAAGCCCATCCTTCGCATACTGCAATATTACTCGGTTTCGGA
The DNA here is from genome assembly GCA_045639025.1 of Bacteroidales bacterium. Lineage (GTDB taxonomy): Bacteria > Bacteroidota > Bacteroidia > Bacteroidales > F082 > Limimorpha. The sequence continues at coordinate 774 of JAZUCH010000016.1, read as the reverse complement.
AAGTTTTTAAATACGCCTACAATTTTATGAGTCTGATCTGTAGCGAGGCCACGACCCAAATTCAAGATATCACCGACTTTAAGACCGAATTTCTTTGCCACTTCTTCAGAGATGATAAAGTCACCTTCGGATAGGAAGTCATCCAAACCGCCTTCAACAAATTCAAAAGGAAATACTTCAAGACCTTCACGCTCAGCCTGCGACAACTTTATCCTGATATTATCGATGGTTTGATTACGTTTTATGGAATAATCGTATGTCAGATACTCTTCAGGGACAGGATAAGTTATTATGGTTCCTGCTGCTTCTATCTCAGGAACCGAACTACATAATTCATCAGGAGTCTGTCTGTTCCAATATTCTGACCATCTGCCTTCTTCATACCAATCCGGTAATTCCATTCTATAAATGTTTTCCGAATTTGGTATCACCTTGTTAAATGACAGGTCATGATTCACCTGAACCAAAATAAGATAAATTGCCGCAAATGCCACCGCCATGCCTACGACATTCAACAATGACGATGTTGTATATCGGCGTAATAATGTGATGAAATTTTTGATGTACATACTTTTTTACTTTTTAATGTCAACAGACAACAGACTTTGTCCAATATTTTTTTATTCAATTTTTGTCATGCCAAATATATACCATAATTTGATATTATTAGTTATCAAGCATTTAAAATTCCATCTTTAATATCAGTGTAAAAATAATAGACAGTTGATGTAAAACAAATAGACATTTTGTGTTAAATAACTTTAACTTTATTTT
>JAZUCH010000015.1:0-26493 GCA_045639025.1 Bacteroidales bacterium | reverse complement strand
GTTTTTATGCGCATTTTGGTATGTTCTGACGAAATCTCAGAATCCACACGGAAAAATCTTCAAATATGTTAATAATCCAGAGTTTTGCTCATAAAAAAAGAAACCGCCTAACTTTTTGTTGTTAGACGGCCTCTTTTTTTTGCTTATGACAATTTGATTTAATAATTAATTATTTTGCAAAATTAAATGTAAAAAATTATGAATAAAATTAAATTACTCTTTTCAGTGTTATTTATTGCTATTGCAGTAAATGCCAGTGCACAATTTGGGATTGGACTGAAAGCTGGTACAGCGTCTAATTCAGTGACACGCTCAAATGGTGGCCGTATTGATGAAACATATCATGCCAAGACAGGCTATGATTATGGATTGAAGTTTACATATCAGATTAACGATTGGTTTGCAATGAGAGCTGATATCGAGATGATGTCGCGCTCCCATACAATGAAACGTAATTTGAATGCTGTTAAATACATTTATACGGATTATAAAAATGGTTACATTAACCTTCCTATTATGGCTGATTTTTCCTTCGGAGGTGAAAAATTACGTGGCCATTTATCAGCAGGTGGTTATATTAGCTATTGGATGACATCTAAAGTGAAAGGTAGAACAATGAACATAGCAGAAGAATTTGTTCCTTTCGATGAAAAGAATTCCTTCAATGAATATCATAATAGATTAGTAGCAGGCGTTGTAGCAGGTTCTGGCATTAGCTATGACGTTACAGAAAAAATCACATTACAATTAGATGCGTTGATTTATTATGATATGGTCAGTTATATGAAGATAGGTGAGATATCAAAAGATCCACGTTATAATAATACATTGTCAATAACATTAGGTGCAACATATAAATTATAAAACTATGCGTAAAATATTAATAATAGCAGCAATTGTGCTGGCATTCAGCTCATGCAGAAAAGCTCCGGATTATGTTCCATATATTGGCGAAAAGTCACAACTGACATATTCAACGTATGCAAAACAATTTGATGTGATATGGAATAATATAAATAGAGGTTATGTTTTTTGGGATGTCGATAAAACAGACTGGGATGAAGTGTATAAAAAATATATGCCTGAATTTGAAAGCTTTGATAATCGTGTAGAGGCGGGTGAAACAATTGCCACAAGCGAATTAAAAGAATTATATGATAATGCGATGGGCGGTCTCAAAGACCATCATATGTCTATTAAGGTGAGAAATATACATGGAGATGGCTCTGATAATGGTGTGGTAACAGTAAGCCCTGGTGAAAAAGAGGTCATAAAAAGAGATTATTTTTATAAAAGCTATATGGAATTACTTGAAGAAATTATTTTAAGTATTAGAGGTCTTGAAACAGAAAATCCAAAATATACAATTGTAGAGAGTGCTATTGCAACATCTGAAGAATATGACATTATTTTATGTTATATGTTGTTTGAACTTCCTGATGGAAAATTGATTCCATATCTCTGGCAGACTGGATATAGAATAAGCCAAATATTACCAAGTGCTGAAGATCCAGAATCGTCTAATTATTCTGCTGCACAATTGATTAACAGATGGTTGGAAATCGCTTGTGATACAGATAAGGAAGAATTGGCTGGTATAATACTCGACAATCGTTGTAATACTGGTGGTGCGATGGATGATGTTAATTTCGTTTTGGCACCATTTGTTAAGAGTGACTTCACAGCATTGTCAACACGTTATAAAGAAGGTCCAGGAAGACTTGAACATTCTGTATGGACACCAATGATAATAAAACCTAAGGATTATTCTCGTGATTTAGCTGCAGAAAATATTCCATACGTTGTATTATCTAATATTTATTCTATCAGTATGGGTGAAATAACATCTTATAATATATCAAAGATGCCAACAGGCTATATGATTGGTGAACGTACTTTTGGTGCAACAGGTCCTCTCTATCCTGCTGATTTTATAAGCATGACATACGGTGGTTCTTTTGGTAATATTAACACAGAAAATCATTATGTTTACACATCAACATTAGAAGCTAAGACTATTGATGGCATAGTGCCAGAAGGTATAGGATTTACACCTGACAAAGAATTGCTTACAAAAGAAGTTGGTGTTAAAGCACAGTTAGACGCAGCTTTAGACTATATAATTAATTATAATAAATAATAGTCGACGTATAACTATAAAAATTGACGTTAAAGTCTTAATAATCCATCATTGTCTTGTTTGATGATATTATTGTCGAGCATCCATTTGATGGTTGTTAAGACTTTTTCTTCATGATGTTCTTTTACCGTTTTTAATATCTCATAAACATCAGATTCTTTTTCTCTCAGCTCTCTTACGATGTTTTCGCTTATCTCTTGATATTCTTTGTCGTTGATGCTCATTTTGTTCTTAGAGGAACATACGTCGCATTTGCCGCATGTCTTTTTGATATCCTCTCCAAAATACCTTAATAGTTGTACGCTTCTGCAGTCTCTGTCATTATTTACAAAATCAATGACTGCCTGAGCTCTTCTTGCAGCATCGTCTTTTCTGTTTTTGTAAACCTCATCAGAAAGGTGGAAATATTTACTGTCCATTCTCTCTGTCAGAAACTGTATGTTAGGTTTGTCGTTGCGTGGTATATATGTCATGAAATTCAGTTTCTCGAGTTGGCTGAGCTGACGGCTTATCTTGTCAACCGGCATGCCTGTCTTTTGGGAAATCTGTTCCTCTCTTATGTTTACTAAATCGGACAGTACTCCAGGCGTATTCCTTAACAAATATTTGATTATCGTATCGAATTCCTTATATTCAATTTGAAAGCGATATAAGTCCTCTCTGCTTGCTCTGATATGTATCTTTGTAGGAGTGTTAAGTGCTTCTGATGTAATCAGGAAACCTTCTCTTTCAATGAGTTTTATGGCGTTGTACACTTCCAGCAAAGAAAGATTGTAGTATTGAGCGAAATCGTTGATGTCGAAATCGTATCTCTGCTCTAGACCGGCGCCGATGGGAATCTGAAGATAATTGCCTATTGCGTCGTATATCATTTTAATCCTATTTAAATCAGGATATGACGATTGTATGTTTTCTTGCAGTTTGTTGACGTCAGTATCTGATACCAATAGAAACGCCTCTGACGGTTGTAGGTCGCGACCGGCACGTCCTGCTTCTTGGAAATAAGCTTCTATACTGTCGGGTAAATCAAGGTGAACGACGAGGCGTACGTCGGGTTTGTCGATTCCCATGCCAAAAGCGTTGGTGGCTACGATGACTTTTATCTTGCCGTCCATCCATAGCTGTTGGCGGTAGTCGCGTAGTTTTGCGTCGAGCCCGGCATGATAGAACGACGCGCTTATCCCGACAGACTGCAGCCAGTCGGCGATTATCTTGGTACGTTTGCGACTTCTTACATATACGATGCCGCTGCCTTTGTCCATCTTCTTGAACAGACGATACATCAGTCCGAATTTGTCGGCTTCGTGAATTACATTATATGTTACGTTCTTACGTTCGTAACTCGTCTGAAACACATTGTTTTTCTTGAATCCAAGACGATATTGTATGTCTTCCACGACTTGGGGCGTCGCTGTTGCGGTGAGAGCTAGCACTGGAGCATGAGGGATATATTCCCTTATTTCAGCTATCTTTAAATATGGAGGTCGGAAGTCGTATCCCCATTGAGAGATGCAGTGCGACTCATCGACGGCAATCATGTTGACATTCATCTTTTTCAATGCCTCTATGAATGCGTCGGTCATAAGACGTTCAGGGGAGACGTAGAGGAATTTAAGCATGCCGAATGCCGCTTGGTTGTATATTATCTCAATCTCGTTGTGGTGCATTCCTGAGAATATTGCTGCCGCTGCGATACCAATCTTCTTGAGATGCATGACTTGGTCTTTCATGAGAGAGATGAGCGGCGTTATCACGATGCAGATGCCTTCCATTGCCAATGCTGGAACTTGGAAACAAATCGACTTGCCGCCGCCTGTTGGGAGCAGGGCAAGAGTGTCTCTTCCATCGATGACGGAATCGACGATGTCTTCCTGCAAGGGACGGAAAGAAGGATAGCCCCAATATTGTTGTAATATGTTTCGTGTTAGTTCACTCATTTTAAACTAGAGTTATGCTTCTCAATTCGTCTGCGTATTTCCTGATACCTTCTTGGATACGTTGTACGGTTTTCTGTGAAGGTTTTCTGTAGCCAGTTACATAATGATTAAGTTGTTTTCTGTTGATGCCTGTTATAGATTGAAGGTCAGCGAGATTCATTCTGCCTTTGAACATTTGTAGAAAACTTGCGGTGTCATATTCAAATTCGAAATTCATGTCAGGAAGGCTTGTCTCTAAAGACTTTGCTTCTAAATATGAATTATTAAGATCATCCATAGCTTCTGCAACGGTTTTGCCCATTCCAAAAAAAGCAATAGATTCATTCATTTGTGGCACGGCTTGAAAGTTGCCGTTGTCGTTGCGCTCAATGATTACTTTTATAGTTTTCATATTTTTAGTTTTTATTTGAATTCTTTATAAATCGACGCCAGACTGTTTGCTTATTTGTTTTTTCAGAGGCGTTCTGATGTCTTCGCTGGCATGTCTTGGAACTTGAAATTTTTGATCTGTTATCGGACTATACCACCATTCATGATTTTTACCATTCGTAAGGAAATAGCATCCATATTTCTGTAATTTCCTTTTCAATTCAACTGTTCTCATAGGTTGAATTGATATTGCAAAGATAGACAAAAATCTAACAAAAGTGTTTGATTTAACCTTGATTTTTTTAAAATAATTTTCATAAAGTTTGATTTTAAGTTTTAGTATGACAAAGATATGTTATAAGAAATGAGATGTCAATATGTTTTTCCATAAAAATGGAGGGAAAAATGCTCTTGAAAAAAAATAGTTTTTTCATAATGTCAAAATTGGGTTGTTTAGTAAAATGTCAAATATATGATGATATATTTCTTTGTCGTTTATTTTGTTAATGCTTGTGATTTTTTTGCCAGCGTCTTTTGAAGATGCTCCGCAATGAAAGATGTTTTCATTGGGCGTTTTGTAATCAATTATTATGTATCTGTCATGATAGAAACCATTGGTTTTGTAAAATGAAATATCAATATTTGGATATTGTTTCTGAAAATCGTTAAGTTCGAATTGATGAAGTCCTTTCCCGATATTATCGCTGAAGATGCATACTTTGATGTTTTCTTTAATATTTTTTATTAGTAATAAAGTCTTGATTCCGATATAGTTGTCAATGATATAAATAGATTCTTTAGCGGTATTATAAATATTGTTGTAAGCAATATCAGCATTGAAATATTCTCCGTTTATTATTAGAATTTCATTAGTTTTATTATCTGTAAAATTCTCAATGAATTTAGAAAGATCATTCTTTGTTGCCATTTTGTTTTTAATGTCGGCAATGTCTTTCGTGTTTTGTGTCGTTTGAATTGATAATTGTAATATATCTCTGTTTTCGATATTGTTGCTGTTTAGAATGAAGTCTTTCATTTCTTTGAATGTTCTTATGAGAGTTTTGCTCTGTTTTGTGGCAAGTTATCCTTTAAGAACTGTCATCAGCATGTAGATTCCTTGTTCTGTGAAAACAGAAGGAAGATACTTTGAATATTTGCCGTTTTCTAATTCTAAGGTCAAATTTTTTGACCTTAGTTTTGTGCTGTTTGTTAAATCTGTTGATAATGAACTGTTTGTTTCTGTGTTTGAGGTCAAGTTTTTTGACCTCAGAATTTCATGATATTCTTCTTTTGTTAGTTGAAATCTGAAATCGCTATCGAATTTTTCAATATTGTTTTTTACTTGCTGATTGAAAGCTTTTGTTGTGTAGTCGTATAGCTGAGCCAAATCAGAATCAAGCATTACTTTTACACCTCTTACGGTGTAGATTAAATCTTTAATATTATTCATAAATATATATGGTTTTTAGTATGACAAAGTTAGTTCAAAAAGATGAGATGTCAATATGTTTTTCCATAAAAATGAAGGGAAAAATGAAATGTGAATAAATGTTAACTAAAAATTAACATTTGATGTTAAAATGTTTTAAGAGCTAAGGCTTTATTCATATGGTGCCTGAGCTTGTCGAAGGCATGATTCGGCACTTCGACAGGCTCAGTGACCGAACCAATTAAAGTTCAAAAGCCAACAACCTTAGTTCGGAGTAGCCCCTTTGCGTTAGGGATTGGAGCGGCATCCTTTTGAAGCGAAGCGGAAAAAGATATAGCGGAAAGCCCGACGGCTTGCCGGAACGCCCAAAGGAAGGAACTAAGGGTATGAGGAATTAAGGAACTGAGGAACTGAGGAACTAAGGAATTCATTATGTATTAAAAAATCTGTTGTATGTTGTTTTTAAAAAAGTTCAAAAGTCAATGGTCAAAAGCCTTAGTTCAAAAAAAACTTTAGTCTTTAGTCATCAGCCTTTAGTCTTTTTCTTATCTTTGCATCTTTAAAATTCATTAGCATTAATTTATCTAAAATAATTATTTAGTAATGTTTACTATAGTTAGAAAAGAGGAGTTGGCTCAAGATACTTTTTTGTTTGAGATAGAAGCTCCACGTTTGGCAAAATCAGCATTGCCTGGTCAGTTTTTAATCGTTAAGATGACTGAAAAATCGGAACGTATTCCATTGACAATTAGCGATTATGATGTTGAAAAAGGAACTATTATCATTGTTTTCAAAGCTATCGGAAAGTCAACAAGAATAATGGCAGAATATAATGTAGGTGACAAATTCGCTGATGTTGTAGGTCCTTTAGGAAAACCATCAGAATTCGTTCATCTCACAGACGAAGAACGTAAAAACAAGAGATTCGTTTTCGTTGGCGGCGGTGTTGGTATCGCTCCAATTTATCCACAAGTCAAGTGGTTATACGAACACGGCATCAAGGCAGACGTCATCGTTGGCGCAAGAACCAGAAATCTCCTCGTTTATGAAAAGGAACTCGAAGCCATTTCTAACTTATATGTCACAACAGACGACGGTTCATCACCATATAAAGGTTTGGTTACAGAGATGTTGCAACGTCTCGTCGATGAAGGCAAGCAATATGACGAAGTCATCGCTATCGGTCCGCTCATCATGATGAAGTTTGTTTCACAACTCTCAACAAAACTCGGCATCAAATGTACAGTAAGTTTGAACTCAATCATGGTTGACGGCACAGGTATGTGCGGCGCATGTCGTGTCACTGTCGGCGGTGAGACAAAATTCACCTGCGTCGATGGTCCAGAATTCGATGGCGCACAAGTCGACTTCGAGAACGTGATGAAACGTCAGGCTATGTATAATAATGTAGAAGGACATAAGATTCTCGAGAGAGAAGAAAAAGAAGAAGGACACCAATGTCATGTAGGTGGCATCGTGGAAGAGATGCGCGACAACAAGAAACGCGTTCCAGTCCGTGAACAAGACCCTAAAGTGAGAGCTACAAACTTTGAAGAAGTATGTTACGGCTACGATGCAGAAGAGGCTATCATAGAAGCACAACGCTGCTTGAACTGTAAGAACCCTCAATGTGTTAAGGCTTGTCCTGTAAATATTGAAATCCCTCAATTCGTTAAATTCGTCGCTGAAGGCAACTTCGAAGAAGCAGCACGCGTCATCAACCGCAACTCTGCGCTTCCATCAGTATGCGGCCGCGTTTGTCCTCAAGAGTCACAATGTGAAGGCTCATGCGTCATGGGCAAGAAATTCGAGCCTATAGCTATCGGCAAACTCGAACGTTTCGTCGGCGACTGGGCACGCGAAAACAATGTCGAATTTGAAAAGCCAAGCGCAAAGAACGGCCATAAAGTCGCTGTAGTAGGTAGCGGTCCTGCTGGTCTAACATGTACAAAAGACCTTATCATGATGGGTTACGACGTGACAGTATTTGAGGCGTTGCACGAATTAGGCGGCGTTTTATCTTACGGCATCCCTTCATTCCGTCTTCCAAAAGAAACAGTCGTTCGTCATGAAATAGAGAACCTCAAGAAACTCGGTGCTACATTTGAGAAAGACGTCATCATCGGCCGTACAGTGACTATCGATGACTTGATGGAAAAGGAAAACTTCGAAGCAGTATTCATCGGTTCAGGCGCAGGTCTTCCTAAGTTTATGAACATCCCTGGTGAAAACCTCTGCGGCGTCGTTTCTGCTAACGAATTCTTGACAAGAAACAATTTATTGTTCGCATATAAAGAAGGTTTTGAAACACCTAACTTCGTAGGTAAAAAGGTAGCTGTCGTTGGTGGCGGTAACGTAGCAATGGACGCTGCTCGTACGGCATTACGTCTCGGCGCAGAAGTTTACGTCGTTTATCGTCGTTCAGAACAAGAACTCCCTGCACGTGCTGAAGAGGTACATCACGCTAAAGAAGAAGGCGTTATCTTCCGTCTCTTGACAAACCCTAAAGAAATTTTAGGTGACGAAAACGGCTGGGTAAAAGGTATGACATGTGTTGAAATGGAACTCGGCGAACCAGACGCTTCAGGACGTAGAAGTCCAGTCGAAAAAGCAGGTTCTGAGTTTGTACTCGACGTCGATATGGTTATCATGTCACTCGGTACTTCACCAAACCCATTGATTTTAAGTACAACAGCAGGTCTTGAAGCAAACAGACATAAATGCTTGATCGCTGATGAAGTCACAATGCAGACAACACGCAAGGGCGTATTCGCCGGTGGCGACGCAGTGAGCGGAGCAGCAACAGTAATCCTCGCTATGGGCGCAGGTAAGAAAGCAGCTAAAGGCATTGATGAATATATCAAGTCTACAAGACAATAAGACAACAAGACAACAAGTAGGGACGTTATTTATAGCGTCCTTTACTTTATGGATTTATAAAATAGTTTGGTCAATAAAAATTAAGATAACATGAAAAAGACATTCTTTACATTGTTTATAATGCTGTCGTTTGTGGTGACGGCATCATCTCAACAGATTTATAACGTCAAGACATCAGACAAGGCTGACGGCAAATTCGAACAGAGTATAGGTACGATAAATCTCACTGGTGAGGTCCTCAGCGGAATGAAGACAGGAACTTGGGTAGAGAATTTCCCTAACACAGAACTTCCACATTTTATAATACAATATTCTGAAGGAAAGAAAAACGGTCTCTTCCTCGAGTTTAACAAAGACGGATATATTATAAAAAAGGTAGATTACAAAAACGATTTGATTGACGGTGCTTACTGCGAGTGGAGTAGAAACGGTCGTCTCTTGAAAAAACAAGAATATAAAGAAGGACAACTTGATGGACGTACTGTCATTTGTTACGACAACGGTTTCATGCAGGAAGAGTCGGAATATAAAGAAGGCAAGAAAAACGGCGTGACAATATGGTATTCATACGCTGACAAGATGCAAGGACCTAAAGCGGTGATGTACACATATGTAAACGGACAATTTGAAGGACCACAGGAAGTATATTACGAAAGCGGATACCTGAAATCTGTCAAGATGTTTTCTGAAAACGTTGCAAATGGTTCTGCTTACGAATTGTATGAAGACGGCAGCGTGAAGTCAGAATGCACATACAAAAAAGGCGAGATAAAAGGCAAGGTGAAGGAATATGAACAGGGTAAAAAGTTCATGGAATGATTAGGAGTTAGGAATTGAGAATTTTTTAGGCGCAAAGTCATAGAGAAACTATGAGTCTTTGCGCCTTTAATTTTTTTCTAAAGTTCAAAGTTCCGCAGCCAAAAAAATAATTTCTCATTCCTCATTCCTCATTCCTAATTTTTTATATCTTTGCCAACGATAAATGGTGTCCGAAAGGACTCAATAGGGAATCGGGTACGAATCCCGGACAGTTCCCGCTGCTGTGATCTCTAACAGCGCTCGACATTATGTCACTTTCTTTTGCCCCAAAAAGATGGGAAGACGTTGAGCGTAAGGAGTAAGTCAGAAGACCTGCCGTTTATTAAAGACAACAAGTCAACAAGACAACAAGACGACAAGTGCTTGTGGTCTCGTAGTCTTGTGGTCTTGTTGACTTAAAAAAAGACTTTCGGGATAAGAGTCTGTCGCAACATAAATAATATATCGACGAATTTTTCCCCAAGGTCTTATTTAATTAGGAATTAGGAATTCTTGATTTCAGGTATTTTGTGTTACTGTAATTATGAATTATGAATTATGAATTGTGAATTAATTTAAATGATTCGTCGTCTGTTAATAATATTATCGATTCTTTTTGCGCTAAGTGTTATGGCTTCAGCGCAGAATGATACTATTATGCTTGAATCAGTCGAGATAAATGCAGCGCATGTTTTTAATAAAGTGTCAAAAGAGACGATGGAACGTAAGATTGACACTGCTGTGATAAAACGTCTGCAGACACGCTCGCTTTCGCAGCTGCTCATTCAGCACTCGCCTGTCTTTATCAAGACTTACGGTCCTGGCGGAACGGCATCGGCTTCTTTCCGCGGAACTACGTCGAGTCACACTCTCGTACTCTGGAACGGATTCCAACTCAATTCGCCAACGCTAGGCGAAGTGGATTTCAGCATGATACCTGTCTTCTTCACTGACGAGGTTTCACTTCAATGGGGAAGCAAGACCTCTGCCAACAGTGGTGGCTTGGGTGGAGCAGTCAATATCTCTAACAAACAGAAATTCAATGAAGGACTGATATTAGACTTGCGTCAGACATATGGCAGCTTCAACACATGGGGCTCGTATCTCACTGTCGGATATTCTGCCAAGAATTTCATAGCGAGGGTCAAAGCGTATCGTAACTCAAGCGATAACGATTTCACTTACACCAACATCGCTACGATACCGCATCAGGAGATGAAACAGAGAAATGCCGATTTCGTCGATTACGGATTCATGCCGGAAGTGCAGGTGCGATTCAAAAACTCGCTTATGACTTTCGTCTCGTGGAATCAGTTCAGTCACAGAAACTATCCGCAGATAATGCCTAACGTCTTCAATAATACAAAAGAATACTCCGATAATGATTTCTCGCGTAACTTCTTGTCGTACAAATATTATTGGAACTCGGGCAGGGTAGAAGTGAAGTCGTCTTATTTCCATGAGGTGCAGACTTATTTCTTGGAGTCGTATACTTCCAATGGAAATCCAGTCACGCAGAACAACTCGTTGAATAAGTCGGATGTCTTCAGACAAATCATTGACTTACAGCAAGACTTGTATAAAAGCTGGAAGTTATATGCAAAAATTCAATGGGATAATGAGAAGGTGTCATCATCGAATTATGACTCGTCCACGACCTCGTCTCCAAAACGAAATATCCTTTCTTTATATGCTGCCGTCGATGGCAAGATTTACAGGGATTTGGATTTAAGGATGACACTTCGTAACGACATTGTCGATGATAAATCTGTAGGTCTCTTCCCGACAGCAACGCTCACTTACAGAATGCCTTTCGTCAAAGGATTGAGTTTCAATGCAGGTTATAGTCATAATTATAGAAATCCGACATTGAATGACTTGTACTGGAATCCGGGAGGCAACGAAAACCTCAAAGGCGAGAACGGAAAGACCGTAGATTTCGACATCAATTATCTTTACGAAAATCTTAATTTCAATTTAGATTTAAGAACGGGATTTTATTATTCGAAGGTAAAAGACTGGATACAGTGGGTTCCTACGACTTATCGTTACTGGATGCCTAAGAACGTGTCGGAAGTGATGGCGCGAGGAACAGAGTTTCATGTCAAAGCGAACTACAGATACGCATTGTGGAATTTCACTCTTTCAGGAAATTACGTCTATAGTCATACTACAGACGAAAGCGAATACGCACAGCAATACGATTCAGATGGCAAACAGTTGATTTATATTCCAAAGCATCACGCCAATGCTTTCGCAGAAGCAAGATGGAAGACATGGAATCTGAATTATACCTTTGAATTTACGGGCAAGAGAACGACGAGTATGAATGACGACGACTTCTTTGCTTATGACTTGCCTTATTACACATTACATCACCTTTCATTAGGAAAACAATTGAATAAATTTAGACTAGAATTTAGAATTAACAATTTAACAGACAACGATTATCAGACTGTACTTTGGCGCGCGATGCCAGGACGCAGTTATGAGGTTTATTTAGAATTTAAATTATAAATCGCTGTGAGCGATGAGCAATGAGCCTTGTGCAAATCGTCTTGGCTCGTGGCTCATAGCCCATAGCCCAAAGCTTAAAAATATGAAAAAAACACTCTTTAACATTTTGATTTTAGGAATTATCCTGACTTTCGTCTCATGTGGAGGCGATAATACTGAATCTGAAGACAAAAACATCGCTAAGGGATTGTTTATCTTGAATGAAGGAACATTCACTTACGCCAATTCATCATTGACATTCTATGACCCTGAGGCTGACACTGTGGAAAACAATCTGTTTCATAAAGTCAATCTCGCTCCGCTCGGCGACGTGGCAAACTCCATGGCGATTGATGAGAACGGAATGTATATAGTGGTGAATAACAGTAAGTACGTCTACAAAGTCGATGAGAAGACTTTGAAATACGAGGCTAAGTTAGACGGTCTTACTTCTCCACGTCATATCATGCTTATTGATAAAAACAAGGCATATATCTCAGACCAAGAGTCGACCGGACTTTGGATTTTCAATCCTGAGACGATGCAGAAGACAGGTTTCGTTGAAACAGGCAATACAACGGAAAAAATGGTGCGCGTCGGCAATGAAGTTATCGTGACAAACTGGTCAAATTATTATCAGCCAGGAACATCGAATTCGACGATTCAGTTCGTTGATATTGCGACGAATAAACTCGTTGATGAGATGGTTGTTACAGCAGAGCCACATAGCATCGTTTTAGATAAGAACAACAACATCTGGGTTTTATGCAGCGGCGGTTATATGCCACCATGCGAGCCAGCTTTGTTCTGCATCAATCCATCTAAACGTCAAATACTAAAATGTTTTAACTTTGCAGAAGGCGATTATCCATCATCAATGGCGATTGATAAAGCAGGAGAGAATCTCTATATCCTAAACGGCGGTTTCGGCACATTGGATTTATATAAGATGTCGGTTGATGCAAATGAACTTACAGCAACTCCGTTGGTCAACAGTCAACAGACAACGGACAACAGTCCTAAGGTATTCTCTACAGTGGCCGTTTCAGAAGACGGTGACATTTATCTTACCGACGTGAAGAACTACGTGCAAAATGGAGATGTCTTACGCTATGATTCTAATGGCAATTTCGTGACAAAATTCGAAGCAGGCATTGTTCCAGGAGCGATGATGTTTAATTAAAGACGCAAAGACGCAAAGACGCAAAGACACAGAGACTTTGCGACTCTGTGACTTTAAGACTCTGAGACTTTGAGAAAGAGCGCTGCATTGAGATGTGGCGCTTTTTTGTTACAGGAAATTTATTTTAATTATACTTCTTGAAATTCTCTGCTTGTTCGAAGATTTCTTTGAAAACCTCGTCATTGGTGACAGGTGGATAACCATATTCTGCCAAAATGAGAATCAAGTCCATTTTTAACTCGGCTTTGATGTCATCACGCTTTGACCAATCGGTGTATTTGGATTTGTCATCTACAATCTTCTTGATTTCTTCCGCTAAAGTCTTGGCTTTATCTGTCGGATAATCAAAACCGAATTGTTTTGCGACTGCAATTAAAATGTCATAAAAAGCTTTTTCTTCGTATGTTATTCCTAAGTCTTTGAACGACTGCTTCTCTTTGTTTATCTCTTTGAGCAAATCCGCCATCTGACTTGCTACTTCGGTAAGCACTTCGTCGGCGAATATCGCGCTGTCGCTTCTGTCGTTATATCTATTTACAAGTTCGTTGAGACGTTGGGTGAAGTCGGTTCCTTTTATCTTGTTTACTTTCTTAAACTCAGTGATGACGGTCTTGAGCAGACGTTCCATCAGCTTAACTTTAGTATTAGGCATTTTGAGTTTTGCGAGTCGCTCCATATAATCTTCGCTGAGCACGTCGAGATTATCTTTGTCGTTACCGATTTGAATTATCTCTTCAACGCTTTCAGAAAGAATTGCTTCTTCAATCATCTTGCATACTCTTGCGTTCATTTGCGCTGCATCAGGCGTTTCGCCTTTTGTGAGTTTGTAAATGATAGAGCGAATGCCGCAGAAATAATGAATGTCTTCTCTTTCTTCAAAAGTTATCTGTTCGCTGTTGCAACACATGTTGAAAGCCGACTTCAGTTTCTTGGTATGTCCCATGAAAAGGTTTTCGGTTTCTTTTGTGACCTGTATAAACTCGGCGCCTTTGTTGAGACAGTCCAATTGTTCCAATGGTGAGCCTGATGTGAATTTGCTATAATCGAATTTCGCAAACATACGACGCAATATGTCAAGTTCGTCTTTCACCATTGCTATTGACTGTTCTATGGTTTCCACTGTGCCAGAGTCTATTTCGCCTGTGGCATAGCGTTTTAACGCCTTGTTCATATTGTTTTTGATGCCGATGTAATCAACGACAAGACCTTTGTCTTTGCCAGGATATACTCTGTTGACGCGTGATATTGTCTGCACCAAAGTGTGTTGCTGCAATGGTTTGTCGATATACATTGTGTCAAGGCAAGGAACATCGAATCCTGTAATCCACATGTCAACAACGATGGCAATCTTGAAGTTGGAATGAGGATTCTTGAACTGAACATCAAGTTTCTTTCTGTCTTCATCAGTGCCAAGCAAATCCCAGAGTTCTTTTTCGTCGTCTTTGTTACGAGTCATTACCAATTTGATGCGTTCTATCGGCATTGCCTCGCTATTATATCGCTCCGAATCCTCTGCCGCCATTCCGTATTGTGGCAGTTCTATGATTTTGCTTGTCGGTTTCTGCGCCCATTCAGGACGAAGTTTTATTATCTTTTTATAAAGATTATACGCTATCGTACGATTAGAACAGACGAACATCGCTTTCCCTTCCACAGTGCTTCCTTCTTCAATGCGAGATTCATAATGCTCGACGAAATCTTCTGCCACAGTTTGCAGACGGTCTGGGTCGCCGAGGATACGTTCCATTTGCGTAACTGCTCTTTTGCTTTCTTCTATCTGATATTCGTTGGTGCCTTCTTCGGCGCATTCTTCATAATACTTCTCAATCTCTTGAAGTTTAGTGTTGTCAAGCAGCACTTTTGCAGCACGACCTTCATAAACGATGCGACGTGTAATCTCGTCAGCGACTGATTCTGTCATGGTATAAGAATCGACGACATCGCCGAAGACATCGATGGTAGCGTCGATAGGAGTGCCTGTGAATCCGACGTAGGTGGCGTTAGGCAATGAATCGTGCAGATATTTAGCGAAGCCATAACTGCGTCGAACTCCATTGTCTGTATGTTGTACCTTTTGCAGTAGATTCGTCTGTGAACGGTGAGCCTCGTCTGAGATACAGATTATATTGGCTCGTTCTGATAGTAACTTTGTGTCTTCTGTGAATTTATGAATCGTGGTCAGGAACACGCCGCCACTCGTGCGACCTTGCAGATGTTCTCTCAGTTTGGCTCGGCTTTCAACTTCAACGACGCAATCGTCGCCGATGAATGTCTTGGCTTTGCCGAATTGTTCCGACAGCTGAGTGTCGAGGTCGGTGCGGTCGGTGATGAGGACTATTGTAGGACTTGCGAACTCACGGCTGCGCATCAGCATTCGTGTGAGAAAGAGCATGGTGAAACTCTTTCCGCATCCTGTAGCGCCGAAATAAGTTCCGCCTTTGCCGTCGCCGTCTGCGTTTAACCTGCAGTGCTGACGTATGTTGTTGAATAGTTTATGTGTCGCGAAGAACTGAGGATAACGGCATACTATTTTCTGTTCTTTCTTGGAAGAGTCGGGGAGGAAGACGAAATCTTTTATCACGCTCAGCAGTCTTTCTTTACGGAACAGACCTTGTATCATTGTCAGCAGTGAACTGATGCCGTCAGTAGCTTTGTCTTCCGATTCCACCTTACGCCACGCATAGAAATAATCGTATGGAGTGAATAAAGAACCGTATTTGCTATTTACGCCATCGCTTATCACCACAAACGCATTGTATTTGAAAAGTTCAGGAATATCTCTGCGATAACGCACTGTCAGCTGGGTGAAGGCGTCTTTTATTGTAGTCTCTTCCTTGACGGCACTCTTGAACTCCAATACCACCATTGGCAGACCGTTGATATAGACGATGCCGTCGGGAATACGTTTCTCAGTGCCTTTTATCTCGAGTTGATTTACGATGCGGAATATGTTATTACTTTCTTTTGTGAAATCTATTGGTTCGATGAAAAGATCTGCCTTTGAACTATCCTCACGTTTTATGGCAAAACCCTCTGTTATCAGTCGATAAGTATGAACGTTATTCTCATAAAGCGAGCCGCCGGCATTTGCTGTCAGACGAGCTATGACGCTCTCAATCTCCAACGGACTTATCCCATGTTCTGCGTAGCGACTTTGCAAATACATGCGCAAGTCGTCGCGAAGCAGCACATCGCACAGCTCTTTGTGAATGAGTTCGCCGTTGGTGTAAATGTAACCCTCGTTTTCAAAGAGTTCCATTATAGCCATTTCTAGAGTATGTTCGTTGAAGTGAGGCATAGGGCTTTATTTTTGTTTTGTTAATTCATTATATAATGACTGTCCTTTTATCGTAAGCAGATATTTCTGTCTTGGATGACGAGGCGAGTCTGGATAAAGCAAACAGATATATCCTTCTGCAATGGCAGGGTTAAGATAGTAATCTAAAAAATGTTCACGATTCTTAAGTCCTATTGCCACTAACATCTCTTTCACCGATAACTTCGCCTCACCGACAATTTGTACTAATTTTTGAATATTCAAATTATCAGTATGCAACTTGTCGGGTACTTGTCGGGTACTTGTCGGGTACTTGTCGGGTACTTGTTCGGGCGTTGCCAAGTTTGGTTGTACTGTCCACTCTTCTGTTGGATGAATATGCAAATAACGATTTCTCAAATCCCATTTTTCTCCAAACAACAAATTAGAAAAGAAACGAACCAGAAATTCAGGTGCATAATTAACGCCTTTAGACAGATTGCGATAGTTGGCACGAACTAAAGCATTGCGAAAATACCAGGAATGTTGTTCGAAAAGTTCGTTGTTAACATTAAAACCTTGGGAGCGAAGATATTTGATAGTGAAGATAGCTGTTGTACGAGTATTGCCTTCACGGAATGGATGTATTTGCCACAATCCGGATACGAATTTAGCTAGATGTTCTACAATCTGTTCCTTGTTCAATGACGAATAATCGAATAGACGTTCTTGTTCTAAGTCATATTTCAGTGCCATTTGCAGGTCCTGCCATCTGCCGTAAAGGACGGAATCACCTTGAAGCACCCATTCTTTTTTAGATATGTCGTAGTCGCGGAAATGTCCTGCATGTTTGAAGACGCCCTCAAAGATTGCCTTGTGAATAGCGGCTAGTCCAGCTACGCTATAGGTGAAAGCGTCGGTTTGTAGCAGTTTTGATATATTGCCGGAAACCTTGTCAGCCTCTTCAATATCATCATCATTTTCGTTATGAGTTGTTTTGGTGATATAATATTGTTTTACGAGTTCGCGAGCCTCATCTATAGAAATTTCACCTTCGATGTTTCTGCGAGCTGTTTCTTGCAGATATTCCGAAGTCTTCAAGCCATCAACAGCCTGCAATCCTATAGCTACGCGCCAAGCCTCAGCGCGTTCACGTTTCTGCGGCTCCGCCTGACGGATATATTCATCGAAGTTTATGTAGTTGTTGGACATTATTTCACATTTATTGTTACAAAAATAAGATTTATTTGGTAGAGTATATTTTGTATGTTTGGTAATTTATTTTTTATCTCCCCATCCTCGCCAATAGCAAAGACTGTAATTCGGTTAGTTTTTCATTCTCTTTAGTAATATTCCAAATCTGAGATATTATTTTACTAGCACAACAATGGAATTGTTCTATTACACTCAAATCAGGAATCAAAATAGGAACAATTCTCAATGTGTTTAATGTTACATAACTTTGAGTACTTCCACTCATAGCACCTTCTATATATATATTCATTTCTGCACTTTTCAAAAAACAAAGTAAATATTCTACATATTTTAAATTCTTAGAAGTTTTGAAAATTGCCATATTCTTAACTGCAAAATTAATATTATTATACAAAATAAGAGATATAGTTCCTATGGTTCCGATCATACTAAAAAGTATATCTCTATTTTCAACGAGACTACGCTCGTTTATTTTAATATAATCCTGTTTAGAAATGGTATAAGTTTGATTTAATGATAAATTCCATGTGTTTAAATGTGCGGACGTAACAAGAGGAAATCCACAATCAACAGGTTTAGGTGAATCATGTGTACCATCTTTAACTTCACATAAATCTTGTATTACGCCAATTCTCCAGCCTTCTGGCAGATTTTCTTTGTCAATGCCATCTACAAACATCTTGCGGTAGAGTGTCTGGGAGGTTTCTTCTAATTTGCTAATCATCTGCTCGTTCAAACGAATTCGTTTGCTCAATGTCTCATACTCTGCAACAATCTCTCTTTGCCGTTCAATCGGTGGAATAGGGAGAGAGACATCGCACATCTCATCCCAATCGAAAATCTCACGGGCGCTGCCATGTGAATGGAAACGTGCATAACGGTCAAACTCAGGACGACGGAACCACATCATCAAATATTCAGGCAACAACTTATTCGTGTCCTTAATTTCAAAGACTGTATATGCCTGAGAGATGATAGCAGCTTCTTCTTTTGTATGCAGTGCAATAGAAACCTTATCTCCGTTACGGGAAGTCACTGGCCCATATGCGAACTGGCCTTTACGAACAATCTTATATGTGCTCATATCCGTACCGATGGTGTTTGCAATCGAAGGGATAAATTCTTTTGATATGCTAACGCCAAGCAGTGTCGTAACAGACAAGTCTCTATTACGGACGTCGATTTCTTGAATATAATCTCCTAAACGCTTATACATACTACTCTAATTTTAAAGTAATGGTTTCTGTAATGCTATTTGCATTTGCCTTAATAAATTTTTGTATTGTTGCTAAAAGTATTGCTGTTGCAAATATAACTGGTTCTCGTTGTTCCATGAACTTGTCATATTCATCATTTGAACTATCATAAGCATTCCAACATTTTGAGATATTGGTGCTTCCGTGAACCAACAAGGAACGCATACGATACATTTCATTTATTTGTTTCTTTACATACTTTTCTTTGTCCGATGGATATTCTCCTAATATTGCTTTTGTTTTACGTTTTAATTGTTCTAAAATAGAATCTTCCTTATTACTACCATCATTATATATTGCTTCTATGCCCAATAGTACATAAAAAATGTATGTGTTTTCATCGGCATTACTATATGATAATGCGTGTAGAGCTCTATCAATTGGTATTCTGCTTAAATCTGATAGAAAGTTTGTTTTATTTAGAATCCAATTCCAACATTCTTCAATAGTTAATTTCTTTATTGTTGGCCATACACAAAGTCCGTCTGCCAATGAAAAAAAAATCAGAACTATACTTGAAATGATTACATATAATTTTGCCGTTACGATATATTTTGCCATCATTAATATGCAATAGACTTGGATGAGCAAGATTGATTACAAAGCATAAATCTTTAATACGTCCTTCAATATACTCATCATAAAAATCATTGTGTATTTTTAAGGATTTATCTTTGGGAACATAAATAGTTGTGTTTATGCGAATAATATTATCGTAATCATCAACACTAAATATAAATGGATAATTATTACCTCTTATAGGAACCTGTGGTAAAAATGCTGTTAATTCACTAATAAAGTGTTGAAATTCTTCTTCGAAACTGTCACTTTCCTTAAGAGTTAAGCATATAAACTTTAATACCGCTTTGTAATGATATGGTATTAAAGTGTTATCATCGGTTTTATGTTCGTCTATTCCCATATATAAATACCTATATTCTATATCCTAACTTTTCAAACAGTTCTTTCAGTTCGTTCTTGCTTGCTTCTTCTTGTTTGAGAAGTTCTCCAAGTTCGGATTGCAGTTCTTTCATCTTGCCGTCGAAGTCAAAGTCTTCGTTACGGTCTTTAAACTCGATATATTTGCTTGGCACAAGGCTCCATGATTTTTTCTCAATCTCATCCAACGAGGCTGAATAGCAATATTCTGGAATGTTCTTGTATGTGGTCTCGTAACCTTCGCGTTGCCAGTTGTGTATGTTTTGGGCAATCTCTGAGATTTGTTCAGCAGAGAATTGTATGTATTTCTTCTCGAATGGTTCTCCCCATTGGCGTAAATCTACAAACAGGACTTCGTTTTCGCGGTTACGATATTTCACCATCTTGCCGTTCTGTTCCACTGTGCGCGCCTTACGGTTGCCTGCCAATATCCACAGCGTGACGCTGATGTCGGTGGAGTAGAACATATTGCGTGGAAGTATGACTATCGCTTCAACGAGGTGGTTTTGTAGCAGTTGTCGGCGTATGTTCATCTCAATGCCGTCGCCGCTCAATGCTCCGTTTGCCAAGAGGAAACCAGCAACGCCATTGCTGGAAAGTTTGGAGACTATATTTAAAATCCATCCGTAGTTGGCATTGCTTGTAGGCGGCACGTCATAACCATGCCAACGAGGGTCGTCTTTTAACTCATTATCGGCACGCCATGATTTCTGGTTGAATGGCGGATTGGCCATGATAAAATCGGCTTTCAAGTCCTTGTGCTGGTCGTTGTGGAAAGTGTCGGCTGCCAATTCTCCGAGGTTGCTGGCGATGCCACGAATGGCGAGGTTCATCTTCGCCAGCTTATAAGTCGTATTGGTATATTCCTGACCATAGACAGAGATGTCGCGTTTGTTTCCGTGATGAGCTTCGATGAACTTCATGCTTTGCACGAACATGCCGCCCGAACCGCAGCAAGGGTCGTAAATCTTGCCACGATAAGGTTCTATGATTTCAGCAATGAGATTTACTATGCTTTTAGGAGTGTAATATTCACCTTTGCCTTTACCTTCTGCAATAGCGAACTTGGCGAGGAAATACTCATAAACACGTCCGATGAGGTCGTTCTCAGGATCTTTCAGAGTGTCAATCTTATTTATTTCATCGAGCAGTGCGGCGAGCTTTGCTCTGTCAAGACCTAATCCGGAATAATAGTTACTAGGAAGTGCGCCTTTGAGAGTAGGGTTGCTGTCTTCGATAGCAGACAATGCTTTGTCGATTTTTATGGCAATATCATTTTGTTTGGCGTTCTCCATAATGAAACTCCAGCGGCTTTGTTCTTCTATGTAGAACACATTCTTGGCGTTGTAGAAAACTGCCTGGTCTATGAACGCTGCTTTGCCGTCAGCTATGAGTTCATTGCG
Source organism: Bacteroidales bacterium (assembly GCA_045639025.1). Lineage (GTDB taxonomy): Bacteria > Bacteroidota > Bacteroidia > Bacteroidales > F082 > Limimorpha. The sequence goes on along the minus strand of JAZUCH010000015.1, from coordinate 5,192 downwards.
ACGTTCTTCAAAACGGTCGTTTGCATATTTCAAGAATATAAGACTAAGTACAACGTGCTTATATTCAGAAGGTTCAACAGAACCACGCAACTTGTTCGCCGATTCCCATAAGGTTTCTTCGATACTCTTTATTTTGAGTTGTTTCTTTGCCATAATTGTATTTAATGCTATCAAACAATATTAGGCAAATTTAATAAAAATACATTATTAATTAATGAGAGAACTCAAAATAATTTAAGTGGTTTTTTTATAAAAGTTACTGTTCCGTCACCACAGCGAAAAAATCCAATCTTTCATCATCGCTGGCGTTGATGAGACTGTGGCCTTTGGGACAGTACTCTCGCAGAGACGCAGAGTATCGCAGAGACTTTTATAATTTCTTTGCGTTTCTTTGCGTCTTTGCGAGAGAAAAATAAATCACTTCGACAGGCTCAGTGACCATTTGTTGAGGCTCGCGACTAGGTGTTAGTAGCCTCCAATGCGTTAGGGATTGGAGCGGCATCCTTTGCGAGCTTTTTCGGACAACAGACAACGGGAATTTTAGAGTGAGGTGGAATTTAAGCGAGCAAAGATATAGCGGAAAGCCCGACGGCGATAGCCGGAACGCCCAAAATTCAATTCATAATTCTTAATGCATAATTCATAATTGAAAGTTCAGAGTTCAAAAGCCTTAGTTCTTAGTTCAAAAAAAACTTTCGTCTTTCGTCTTTTGTCATTAGCCTTTTTTCGTATCTTTGCACCCGCACGTCTTGCTGAACCGACGTCCTTTTGTAAATGCAAAAGTTAAGGTTCGACAAGACGTTTTTTTTTATTGACTAAAGTCTAATGACAAAAGTCTAAAGTCCGTTGAATTAAAAAATGTGGACAAAGTCTGTTGACTGTTGTCCGTTGTCCGTTGACTTAAATAAGTATGATAAACAAAAGATACTACATAGAAAATCTTCGTATTGCGTTCCCGGTGATATTGTCGTTTGCGGGACAGCAATTGGTGCAGGTTATGGATACTATCATGGTGGGTCGCCTCGGTGCGGTTGAACTGTCGGCAGTATCTCTTTCAAGTGCTATCATCACCAACATCACCATGATTGGACTCGGCATCGCGATGGGTCTCACTCCTTTGGTCGGGGTGCATCATGCGAGAAACGAACATCAGCAGTCGGGAATATTATTCCAAAACTCTATGCTGCTTAACGTCATGATAAGCATCATACTCTGCGGACTTCTTCTTGCCATCAACCCGATGCTGCGATTGTTCGGTCAGCCGGAGTCGGTGCTCGGCATTTTAGACGGTTATTATTATACTGTCACGTTCTCCTTGATACCATATATGCTGTTCATGTCATTCAAGCAGATGCTCGAAGGCCTCGGCAACACATTCTATTCCATGCTGATAACGATAGGATGCAACATACTGAATATCTTCCTTAACTTCGGCTTCATCTATGGTTATATGGGCTTCCCTGAACTCGGCGTCACCGGCGCAGGTGTCGCTACTCTCATCTCAAGAATCATGATGCCGATAGCGTTTATCGTTATCGTCTTGGTTAAAAAAGAATACAGAGTTTATCTCTCATATTTTAAGACGACGCATCTTTCTTTCAAGAAACAGGTAGAAGTGCTTAAAGTGGGTTATCCTATTGCGACGCAGCTCACACTCGAGCTTTTCTCTTTGACATTCATGACTATCATGATGGGATGGCTAGGGGAGAAGACGCTGGCAGCAAACCAGATAGTGCAGACCATGATAGGGTTTTCTTTCATGATTGCCAACGGCGTGGCGTCTGCTTCAACTATTTTAGTCTCTCATGACTTAGGACGTAAAGATATGCTTTCTATCAAGAATCATGCTTATTCGGGAATGCATCTCGGCATAGCTATTATGGTGTTCTTCGCTTTGTTATACGCTTTCGGCGGCGAGTGCTTGGCAAGAATTTTCAGTTCTGATGAAGATGTCGTTGCAATAACTGCTAGACTCTTTGTCGTCGTTGCTTTCTTTGAAGTCATCGATGGAACACAAGTCACGATGCTTGGAGCTTTGCGCGGACTCACCGACGTGAAATACCCTATGTATTGCGCATTGATATGTTATATCTTGGTTGAGATACCAGTAGGTTATATCTTAGGTTTCAAGCTTGGTCTCGGCGCTGAAGGCATCGTCGGCGGTTTCATGGCAGGAATCTTATTGGCAGCGATATTGTTTATAACGAGATTTAGAAAGTTAGTGAGGAGTTAGGAGTTTTATGAAGACTACAAGACCACAGTTTAGTTAGGAGTGATTACCGTAGAGACGTTTCAATGTTTATAAAAATTAACACACATTGAAGCGTCTGAGTAATTAGGAACGATTGTAGAAATATTTAAAATTTCTAATGGCTAAAAATAGTACGCATTTTTTGCGTATTATTATCCGCAAAAAGTTGATTTCAATAAAAAAGGTATAATTGCCAAAAACGGTTGGTAAAATCAATATAACCTATTAATACATAGATAAATATAACAACTTTGATGAAAATGTTTTCATCAAAGTTTTTTTTATGTCAAAAATCGATGTGGAGAAGCATACTCAAATCAGCTCCGAAGGAGCGGCAGTTCCTAGGCAGGTGATGAAGCACGTAGTGCAGAATCCCTGCAAAATAAGTTTAAAAAAAATTAAAGCGCAGAAGGTGCGACAGATATAATTTCTGTCGTCCTTACAGGACTAGGATTGTAAATCAATCATTTTAAGCAGGGGCTCCGTGCTACGCACTCCACCGCCTGCCTGGAAACTATCGTCCCTAATGGGACTAATTTTTGTTGTAAATTTTAAAATATGAATAAAAAAAGACAGGTAACTTGGGCTGTTTTGTATGCCCGTTACCTGTCTTTTCTTCGCTCAATTACCACCCATTTTTTGCAACATTACCATAAAAAACCTCAGAAAAATCTTTCTGAGTTTTTTTTATTCTTAAAATTCTAAAGTTCTAGAGTTCTAAATTTCTAAAGTTCTAATAAAATCATCCAATAAGCTCTAGTTTATCGATATTGGTATCATCTTCCATTCTGAGGTTGTCGATGATATATTTCTGTCTCTCTGGTGGGTTCTTGCCTCCCATATAGAATTTAAGCAATTCCATGATGCTTGAGTCGTGGCGCAAGATGATTGGCTCCAGTCTCATGCCAGGGCCGATGAAATGGCTGAACTCGTCAGGAGAAATCTCACCGAGACCTTTGAATCGTGTGATTTCAGGATTTGTACCTAAGCTCTTGATGGCCTCGATTCTTTCTTCATCGGTATAGCAATAGATGGTCTTCTTCTTGTTTCTTACGCGGAACAGCGGAGTCTGTAAAATATAAAGGTGTCCGTCGCGAACCACGTCAGGGTAGAACTGAAGGAAGAAGATGAGCAGCAGCAGACGGATGTGCATGCCGTCGACATCGGCATCGGTTGCGATAACGATATTGTTATATCTTAAGTTTTCTATTGACTCGTCGATGTTGAGAGCAGCCTGAAGAAGGTTGAACTCTTCGTTTTCATAAACGACTTTCTTTGTCAAGCCGAGGCAGTTCAATGGTTTACCTCTCAAACTGAAGACGGCTTGTGTCTGAGCGTCGCGGCTCTTTGTGATGCTTCCGGATGCTGAATCACCCTCGGTGATGAATAAGGTGGTCTCTAGCTTCTTCTCGTGATTTGTGTTGTAGTGGATACGGCATTCACGTAGTTTCTTGTTGTTGAGACTTACCTTTTTCGCGCTTTCCTTGGCGAGTTTCTTGATGTTGGCCATGCCCTTGCGTTCTTTCTCGTTCTGGAGAATCTTACGCATGAGAGCCTCTGCCACTTCAGAATTGATATGTAAGAATTTGTCGAAATGACGTTTTATGATGTCTGTGATATAAGCGCGGATTGTCACGCCGTCTGGTTCCATGAAGGTTGAGCTGAACTTGGTCTTGGTCTGGCCTTCATATTCTGGATTCATGACTTTGATGCTTATCGCTGCCACGAAAGAAGAGCGTATGTCTGACACCTCGTAGTCTTTGTTGTAGAACTCTCTGATGGTCTTGGCTATCGCTTCGCGGAACACGTTGAGGTGCGTTCCTCCGAGAGGGTTGTGCTGACCGTTGGCGAAGGAGAAATACTCTTCGTTAGATGTGAGGTTGGAGTGTGTGAAAGCGCATTCGAAATCGCCTTCTTTGATATGGATGACTGGATATGCGCATGTCTCTTCTTTTCCTATCTTGCGGAGCAGCAGGTCGTAGAGACCGTTCTTGGCCTGGAACTTCTGTCCGTTGAGATATACGGCGAGGCCGCTGTTGAGGAAGGCGTAGTTCCATATCATCTCTTCGACATATTCCATGATGTAATGGTAGTTGCCGAAAAGTTCTTTGTCGGGAGTGAATATCATCTCAGTTCCGTTTTTCTCTTCGCTGTCGAAAATATCGGATTCTGTGACTATGTTGCCTTTGGAATATTCAACGTATTTTGTCTTGCCGTCGCGATATGACTGTGCCTTGAAATGTGATGACATAGCGTTCACAGCTTTAGTGCCGACGCCGTTGAGACCTACGGATTTCTTGAAGACTTTAGAGTCGTATTTGCCGCCGGTGTTCATCTGTCCGACGCAGTCGCGGAGACTTCCTAACGGAATGCCGCGGCCATAGTCGCGGACACGTACTGTTCCGTCAACGATGCTGACTTCAATGGTCTTGCCGAAGCCCATCACGTATTCGTCTATACTGTTGTCGATGATTTCCTTGAGGAGGACGTAGATACCGTCGTCGTGTGCAGAACCGTCGCCAGCCTTGCCGATATACATTCCAGGACGTGTCCTGATATGCTCAGCCCACTCCAAGTGCTTGATACTTTCTTCGTTATAATCTGCCGATTCTGGTATGTTTACAAAATCCAACTCGTTGTTTTCCATATCGCTTTAATAAAATTTCGTGAAACGCAAAGATAAAAAATAATTAGGAATTAGGAATTAGGAATTAGGAATTTTTTTTGTTGGAGATTAAGAGTTTCAAAAACTCAAAATCTTAGAAAAATTTTGAGTTTCTGAATTTCTGAGTTTCTGAGATTCTGACTTGTCCTGAAATAAATTTACACAAAAAGTAAAGTTATGATAGGACAACAATTTATTAAAAGTGGTTACAAGTACACACGAGAAGAAAAATTAACGATAATCAACGATTATCTGATGAGTAATTTGTCAAAAAAT
>JAZUCH010000014.1:0-37676 GCA_045639025.1 Bacteroidales bacterium | reverse complement strand
GCAAAATCAACAATGCAAATACTGGAAGAGTCAGTAATACCTTGATTACCGAACCCTTTACTTTCTGATTTTTCGTAATCATACTAATTCTTTTTTTGGTTAATAAAAAACTGAAATTATTAGCTATCGTGCTAAAGTCGTAAGCCGTGCACTGCTGTAACAATAGCATCATATAGTTCGATTTTTCGTCTTCATTCTTAATCGCTTCGCTGTCGGCAATGAATTCATGATTGCTCTTCAACTCGTTCTTAATCATCCTAATGAAAGGATTAAACCATTGGAAGGCAATCATTATTTCCATAAGAATGACATCAACGGAATGATGGTTCTTCACATGACTCATCTCGTGCTTTATAATCAATATATTAGCATTGCCTTCGACAGGCTCAGGCACCTCATTATCGGTCACTGAGCTTGTCGAAGTGCCGATAAAAACATTATTAAAGAATGAGAAAGGAACGTGACTTTCATTTGTATATATGAAATTAACATTATCAATTGTCTCAATCTTCTTCCCTGCTTTAATCTTATAAATTTTAAAGATATTATAAACGAATTTCATCAGGAATAAAACCACACCTATTATATATATGTATGAAATTATATCTGTGATGGATAATGTTTTTGTCTCAACTGGAGCTTCTATCATCGCGTCGCTGTAAAATATCACATCCATTTCTTGTTTAAATGAAGGCATTTCCTGAAACTGCTGACCTTCAATGTTTATTCTGATGAAAGGAAGCGCAAAAGCGAAAATGGAAATCGTAAGCAAGACGATTCTGTTGAGCTGGAATCTGTTGCTGTTGCGGAATAATAGTTTGTAGGCGAAATACAAAACCATTGTCGCTACAAATGTCAATATCAAGTTCGTTACCATAGTTATTTCTTTAAAGCTTTATCAATCATGTTTTTAAGTTCTTCTAGTTGCTCTATCGTAAAGCTTTCCTTTTGTGTGAAAGCCGACACCAATTCGCTATATGAATTGTTAAAATAATTTTTCACTAATCCGATGAGCGTGTTATGTGAATAATCCGATTTTGAAATCAGAGGATAATATCTGTTTGCCTTGCAGAATGTCTCGTGCGATACGAATCCTTTTTTCTCTAATATTCTAACTATCGTAAGCACTGTGTTGTAAGCCGGTTTTGGTTCCGGGAAGTTAGCCATTATCTCATTCGCAAATCCGCTTTCAATCTTCCAAAGCACTTGCATCACTTGTTCTTCTGCCTTTGTGAGTTCTTTTATATTTTCCATAATTCTATTTTTTTACATTTAACGCAGCAAATATATATGTTATTTTATAAATATGCAACTAAATTTTTAGTTATTAAATAAAAAAATAAAATGTCATACTGAACAGATTGATATTCAATATGACATTTATGATTATTATTATTTTCTTACTATAACGCTGCCGCTTCCTTGATGAGTTGCGAGCACGAGAATCTCAGCGATTTGTACATGTTCAGGTGCATTAGCTGCATAGACAGCCACATCAGCTATGTCGTCGCCTGTCAAAGGTTTGATGCCTTTATAAACATTGGCAGCGCGTTCAGTGTCACCGTGGAAACGAGTGTTGCTGAAGTTTGTTTCAACCAAGCCTGGTTTAAGGTTTGTTACGCGTATTGCTGTATTAGCCACGTCGATGCGAAGTCCGTCTGTAATGGTTTTTACAGCAGCTTTTGTAGCGCAGTAAACATTACCGTTTGCGTATGCTGCGTCGCCAGCCACCGAGCCGATGTTGATGACATGTCCTCTGTCGCGTTTTACCATGCCAGGAACCACGAGGCGAGTCATAGTGAGCAAACCTTTTATATTAGTATCCACCATTGTATCCCAGTCGTCGTAGCAGCCTTCGTATTCAGGCTCGAGGCCGAGAGCGAGACCGGCATTGTTAACCAAAACGTCTATATCTTTCCATTCATCAGGCAGATTCTCTATACATTGTGTTGCTTTCTCGCGGTCGCGCACGTCGAAAACCAAGGTTAGAACCTGAGTGCCGTTAGCTGTGAGTTCGTTGCTAATCTCGTCGAGAAGTTCTTTTTTACGTCCAGTGAGAATGAGACGGTCGCCATTAGTGGCAAATTTTCTTGCACAGCCGAGACCGATGCCGCTCGTTGCGCCTGTAATCAATACTATCTTGTTCATTATCGTCGATGTTTTAAATTTATTCTTTCATCCACAAAGATAAAATTAATAGTTAAATATACGATTGCAAGATATATATTTTTTATCAAACCTACTACTAACTAAAAAAACTTGTTGTCTTGTAGTCTTGTTGACTTGTAGTCTTCATTTTGGGCGTTCCGGCTACGCCGTCGGGCTTTCCGCTATATCTTTGCTCGCTCCGCTCGCAAAGGATGCCGCTTCAATCCCTAACGCAAAGAGGCTGCTAATACATAATTTCTACTTAAAAAAATCTATCGGATTCAGATAGAACATCTTCTGCCATCCAAGCGGAGCTTTATCTATTCTCCAAGGATAGAGAACCAATGTGCCGATTCCATAATGCAGATGCGCTGGAGTGTTGATAGCGTTTCCTGTATTACCGACAGTTCCAATCTCCGTATCTTGGTCGACAAAAGCAAAAGGTTTGGTCTTGATTTCATCTAAATGAGCATAATAATGAAGTCGCCATTTAGGACCAAGCACTAAAACGAATTTGCCGCCCTTTCCATATTCAGTTGTGACAAGCACGATTCCTTTTGTAGCTGAATGTACGCTTGTACCTTTCTTTGCAAATACGTCAATCCCTTTATGAACTATTGACGTTCCCCATCCTTCGTACCAGAAAGTCTCATGATTATAGCTGTTATTATCAGCTCCCACGACAGGCATTTTTAAGTTTTGAGGAATGAGGAGACCGATAACAATTATCGCTACGATAATCAATAACATCCTTAATAAAATCTTCTTAATCATATATAAATATTAGAGTTTAAACATATTTCTTAATTAACTTTTTAACGCCCCAATTTATAAAGAAGACAAGCAAGTACAAGACAATAAATATGATAATATTTACCACATAATATTCCGTCCAGCCCTTGCTGTAGCAAGGAATATTTGTTGGCAAATCAAGATGTTCGCCTAATTTCCAGAGGTCGTTTTTGCAAAGTTGAAATGCAGCGTCGCAGCTTATTTTGCCATATCTGTTATACAACCATGAACCCAACCACACGAACGGAACATTATAAACAACACTCATTATTAACACTACCAATCTCCGTTTAGAAAAGCCTTGTCTCATCTTCTTCAATGCGATATAAATCACAGAAAACGTTGACAACAACAGCACTGCATATTGCAAATAAAGATTTATATAAACACAAGCCTCGGTATATGTCCATCCAAACATCTTAGATAGCCATGTTATAAAAGCACAGCACGCACCAAAGATTATTGTAATTATGTAAAAGAAAATGTTAGACACGAATTGTTTTTTAAATATAACTATTGAAGTTTGAATATATTGTTTGGAGGGAAAACAAAAGCCAACTTACGGGGAATGTAGGTTGTTTTTTTGTGAATGATTTTAGTATATAATTTAATTAAATCCAGAATAACATCTTTGCACTCCACTGCGGAGTTGCTTCGCAAAGGTAGAAAAGTTTTTCAGATAATATCTATCTGTTGAGAAAAATATTTTTTCAGAAAAATCTTGTTTAATAGCACTCATTTTTTTTAAATTTTTCATTGAAATCAAAACATTTTTCGTTTTTTAATTGTAACTTTGCAAAGAACATTCTCAAATAAGAAATAACTATGGCAGAATACATTTTAAAAATTAACGCAAGAAGTAAGAACGCTCGCTCTCTTATTGATTACTTGAAAAATTTAGACTATGTAGATATTCAAGATAAAGAAACAAAGGAATATACTCCAAACGAGGAAACATTGGAAGCAATGAAAGAACTCAGAGAAGATGAATGTAAGTCATACGACAGTTTCGACGAAATGATGAAAGATATATTAAAATGAAACGTAAAATTGTACCATCAACCAAATTTAAAAAAGACCTCAAAAAAGCCCTCAAAAGCAAAACCTTCGACATAAATGTTTTCAAAGATGTTGTCGAAAAGTTAGAATACGACGTTCCATTAGATACAAAATACAAAGACCATCCTCTTCATGGGGATTATGAAGGCTTCAGAGATTGCCATATCCATCCAGACTGGGTACTTATCTACGGAAAAACCGACACAAATGAATTAAGAATATTGGAACTTGTCAGATTAAACTCACATTCTAATTTATTCAAATAAAATTTCAACCATGATTTTATGCAAACAAAAAAAAGGAGTCACATTTCTGTAACTCCTTGGTTTTCTGTGTCGGGGTACCAGGATTCGAACCTGGGACCCCCTGCTCCCAAAGCAGGTGCGCTAGCCGGACTGCGCTATGCCCCGATTACAAAACCACTTCACTCTTTTTTATTTGTCGGGGTAGCAGGATTCGAACCTGCGACCCCCTGCTCCCAAAGCAGGTGCGCTAGCCGGACTGCGCTATGCCCCGATAAAATCGGCGGAGAAGGGGGGATTCGAACCCCCGGTAGCCTTTGGGGCTACGACAGTTTAGCAAACTGTTGGTTTCAGCCACTCACCCACCTCTCCGTGTTCCGTGGTTTTGCGAGTGCAAAGGTACATCTTTTTTTTATATCTCCAACATTTTTTTGAAAAAAAATTATTTTTTTTGTTTTTTTTCATTTTTCTAAAGAAATGAATAACTTTGCGTATAAATAATCTCATTATGAAAAAGTACGTTTTAATATCAGTATTATCAATCTTAACTATCTTATTGTCAAATTCTTGTGCTTATAATAAAGATGGTTCTTCATGCAAAAATCAGAGTCAAAAACCAAGAAATATCATACTGATGATTGGCGATGGAATGAGCACTCCTCAGGTGTATGCGGCCATGTTGACATCAGAAAAAAACACCTCATTTGAGCGTTTCCCTATCACTGGACTAGTAAAAACCTACTCAAAATCTCACAAAATTACGGATTCCGCTGCAGGAGGCACTGCAATAGCAACAGGTCACAAGACAAATAACGGCATGATTGGAATGAATTCCGACAGCATTCCTGTCCCAAGTATCTTAGAAATACTTTCAGAAAAAGGCATGAAAACAGGTGTGATTGCTACTTCTTATATCACACATGCTACGCCTGCTTCTTTTGTCGCTAAAAATATAAACAGAAACAACTATGAAGAAATTGCAATGGATTTCGCAGCAAGCGATAAAGTTGATATATTAATTGGTGGTGGCAGGAAACATTTCACAGAAAGAAAAGACGGACTCAATTTTATCGATAAAATGGTTTCTGAAGGTTGGAATTATTACGATACATTAATTAATATTAGCAATGAGGATAAAATAATGATTCTAGCATCCGACGATCATCTTCCATCCTACCCTACACGCGGCAATTTTCTTCCAGACGCTTCTGTCTTGGCATTGGAAAAACTCAGCAAGAGCAAAACTGGTTTTTTCCTGATGATTGAAGGTTCTCAAATAGACTTTGCAGCGCACAATTCAGATTCAACTTATCTTGTTAATGAAATGCACGATTTTGACAATACAATTAATAAAGTATTGGATTTTGCAGAGAAAGACGGAAATACATTAGTTATTGTAACAGCTGACCATGAGACAGGAGGACTTACAATGGTAGATCCTAATGGACATTATACAGAGACATATTTCAAGTTTTCTACAGGCAGCCACTCTCCTCTTTTGGTTCCACTTTTTGCTTTCGGACCGGGTTCTGAGAACTTTAGCGGCATAATGGAAAATACTGATATTGTAAAAAAAATATTAGAAATCATGAAATAAAATCATAACAGTATGATTATCAGCACAAGGGAGCATGGCTCCCTTTTTTTATTAAAAAATAATATTATATTGATTAATTATTTAAATTTGCAGTTCAATTATATTTAAGACCAAACTATTTTATTAAGCAATTTATGAAAATTTTTGTAGCTAATTTAGGATTTGATACCAGAGCAGAGGATTTAACAGCTCTTTTCAGTAAATTTGGAAAAGTAGATTCAGCTAAGGTTATTATGGATAGAGACACCAATCGCTCGAAATGTTATGGTTTTGTGGAGATGCCAAATGATTCAGAAGCATACGTGGCTGTGGTGGAATTGAATGAAGCTATATTCCAAGGAAGCACATTAAACGTCAAAAAATCAAAAGCCCAGCAAGCTGTTTATTATATATAAACAACTTTAATTGTTGATTTCCAATAAGATAAAATATTTTAAAAAAATATTGTTTTTTTTGTTTGCAATTAAATAAAAATTTGTATCTTTGCAAACGCAAAAGCGATGGTTCGGTAGCTCAGCTGGATAGAGCAACAGCCTTCTAAGCTGTGGGTCTTGGGTTCGAATCCCAACCGGATCACAAAATTAAATGAGACTGGCTTAATCAAGTCAGTCTTTTTGTTTATAAAAAGATTCTTTGATATGGATTTGAATATCTCTTATTGCTCCGACAAGTACCAATATACAATGGGAAAGTCATTCTTTGAAAGTGGAATGAAAGACAAACGTGCTGTTTTCAATCTTTTCTACAGAAAAGCGCCAGACACAAACAACTGGGCAGTCGTGAGCGGAATAACGGAAGTCTTGGAAGTTATTAAAGGTCTTAACTGCGGTGATGAGAGTTTCTTTGAACAGTTCCTTCCTGGAGATGATTACAAAGAAGTGCGTCAATATTTCGCAAATATGAAATTCACAGGTAATGTTTATGCCATGCGTGAAGGTGAAATTGCGTTCCCAACACAACCTATAATAACAATTGAAGCTCCTATCATTGAAGGCCAAGTTCTCGAGACTCCCCTACTCAGCATCATGAACCATCAGATGGCTGTGGCAACCAAAGCCTCGCGCGTCACAAGAAGCACCAATAAGCCTGTAAGCGAATTCGGAAGCCGTCGCGCTCATGGTCCTTGGGCTGCTATTTATGGAGGCAAAGCTGCTTTCATCGGTGGATGTGCCAACAGCTCAAATATCATATCAGGAACAAAATTCGGTTTTCCGCCAACAGGAACTATGGCTCATAGTTATGTCACTTCATTCGGATGCAGCATAAAAGGTGAATTCGCCGCTTTTGACACATATATCAAAACTCACAAATCAGAAGTCCTTATATTATTAATCGATACCTACGACACTTTGAGATGCGGCGTCAAAAACGCAATCAAGGCTTTTAAAGAAAACGGCATTGATGATAATTACCCTTACGGATACGGCATCAGACTTGATAGCGGAGACTTGACATATCTCTCAGTGAAATGTAGAGAAATACTCGACGAAGCAGGTCTTAAGAATTGTAAGATATTTGCAACTAACGCATTGGATGAATATCTCATCACTGAATTGGAACGTCAAGGATGTAAAGTTGATTCTTACGGCGTTGGTGATGCAATCGCTACAAGCAAACATAACCCTTGTTTCGGCAATGTTTTCAAGCTAGTTCAAATTGATGATATGCCTGTTTTGAAACGTTCTGAAGATAGGATAAAACTTATCAACCCAGGATTCCAAATCACATACAGAATAATTCAGAACGGAAGATTCAAGGTTGATGTCACTTGCCTCCGCGGCGATGACTTATCAAAAGATATTGAAGCAGGGAAAACAATAACATTGCGTGACGAACGCGACAGATTCAAGTCGATGACTTTTGAAGAAGGAAAATACGAGTTCCGCACTTTACAGCAGCAAATAGTAAAAGATGGCGAGATAATATATCAAGACAGAACTATACAAGAGAAACAAGCATATTACAAAGACAACCTCGCTCACCTTGATGACACTCAGAAACGTCTCATCAACCCACATTATTATAAATGTGACATTTCTGATGCTCTTTATGATTTAAAGAATAAACTTATAGACAATTTAGTAAAAGAAATAGATAAATTAGATTAAGGAATTAAGGAGTTGAACTGGTTGACTTATATCTATATAAATAAAAGGCTGTCCTGGAGAAGAACAGCCTATTTTTGTAAAAAAAACTTAATTCATTAAACATTAAACCATTTTGTCATTATGGCATGATAACGAAGAAAGGGGATGACTTCATTATCTTTTAGACATTGCAAAAATACAACGATTACATAATATGAAATATCACAATATTTTGGTATTTTAAATAGAAAACCATAACATGATATAGGTAAAATTATTAAGATATTCTACAAAAATCGACAAAATCGATATTTGCATCGAAATTATCTGTTTGTGCAATATGAAAAATCATTATATCTTTGCATCGTTAAAGAGAGAAAATCTCTCGATAAAAAACTAAATAAAAACTTAATAAAACTTGAATATTATGGCAACAAAATTTTATAAATGTAATCATTGTGGTAATGTAATCGAAAAAATAGTAGATAAAAATGTACCTGTAGTATGCTGCGGCGAAAAGATGGAAGAGCTAGTTCCTAACACTGTTGAAGCAAGCGGTGAGAAACATATTCCAGTCGTGACACAGCTAGAAGGCAACCGTCTCAGAATTGAAGTGGGCAGCGTACATCATCCAATGCTTCCTGAACATCACATCGCATTTATTTATGTTGAAACAGACAAAGGTGGCATTCGCATCAATCTCAACGATGAACCAGTTGCTGAAGTATGTCTAGGAGATGCTAAAGCTACAGCTGTTTATGAATACTGTAACCTACACGGATTATGGAAAGTTGAACTGTAAAAAATCTGATTACTTAAAACATTCTGAAAGAAGATTTGTTAAATAAATAATTCATAACTTAAAAAACATTAAATCATGAAAAGCGTAAAAGGAACAGAAACAGAAAAAAATCTTTTGAAATCATTTGCTGGAGAATCACAAGCACGTTCACGTTATAAATTCTTCGCATCAAAAGCCCGTAAAGAAGGATACGAACAAATAGCAGCTGTATTCGAAGAAACAGCAGAACAAGAAAAAGAACATGCCGAACGCTTTTTCAAATTCTTGGAAGGCGGCATGGTGGAAATTACAGCATGTTATCCTGCTGGCGTTATTGGCGATACAATGGAAAACTTACGCGCTGCAGCAGAAGGCGAAAATGAAGAATGGGCTGACTTATATCCAGAATTCGCACGCATCGCTGACGAAGAAGGCTTTCCTGCAATAGCAACAGCATGGAGAAAAATCTCAGAAGTTGAAGCTTTCCACGAACAACGTTACCGCCGCTTGCTTGCTCGCGTCGAAGCTGGACAAGTATTTGAACGTGATGAAGAAATAGAATGGCAATGCCGTAACTGCGGTTACGTTCACAAAGGCAAATCAGCTCCTAAAGCTTGCCCTGCATGCGTACATCCACAAGCATACTTCGAACCAAGAAGAGACAACTATTGATTAACAGACTGAAATCAGAAAACATAAATATAAATAAGGTCGTCTAATTTGTTTAGACGATCTTTTTTTGCCTTAATATTAATTGCTTATTTTGTTATATAATCCGAGATATTTCGTAAATTTGTAAATAATTACGATTGGAATTACGAAAGGAAAATCATAAAATAAAATATCAATTATGGAAAACTTTGGAGATAAATTAAAAGTATTATTGTTACAATATCTTCGTCAGGAAGGTGTAGTTGGAGAACGTTTCCCTATTTGTCAAGATGTTGAAGATAAATGGCAGAACATCCTGACGGCATATATGCCTGACGGCGTTAGAGAATATAATGAATACCCAATGGTTTCTCTTGGATGGATTATGTTCGTCGGTATGGCTATGGCTAAATATTGGGACCTCGATTGGGAAAAATATGCCGATAAAGATGACATATACGAAACACTCCGCAAACAAAGAGGCTTCGACGAAATGGATGAATATATTCTTGAAGAAGTGCTTGAGTTTGATGAAGAGAAATGCAAGAAGATAACAGACATCGTTGCAGAATGCGCTTGTATCACAAATACTTTCTTACGCAACCAAAATATTGAGCCAGGAACCAAAGCTGCTGTTGAGGCTTACCTGGAATGCTTGCATCAGATGTATCTTATGGGAATGGCAGTGCAACTGAACGATATGGGATATAAAATGCTAGGACTCAATTAAGAACTTTAGAACTCTAGAACTCTAGAACTCTAGAATTCTAAAGTTCTAGAGTTCTAGAGTTCTTTAATACCCTCCACCTAAGGCTTTGTACAATTTAACCATGGTGATTTGCTTGTCGCGGTATGCATTGCTAAGACTTATCTGTGCATCAAAATAATTTCTTTGTGCGTCCAACACATCAAGGTAGCCTATTACACCATTAATATATTGAAGTTGTGCCAAATCCATCGTGACCTTAGCTGATTGCTCAAGTAGCAATCTGGTCTCATATATCTCTTTCATCTTGTCAAATTCCACCAAAGCATTCATCACATCATAAAAAGCAGACAATACAACTTTTTCATAGTTATAACATTCTTGTTCATATACTGCGAGTTGAGCCTTATATTTTGCTTTGTTCTTTCCGAAACTGAATACAGGTGACAACAGATTTGAACTTATGAAAAACATTGGCGACGATAATAACGTAGCGAATTTGTCTGTCTCGAAACCTAGATTTGATGTCAAAGCTATTTTAGGAAACATATTTGTATAGCTCACTCCTACTTTGGCATTTGCTGCTATGAGTTTCTGTTCTGCTTTTCTCACGTCTGGTCTTCTTTCTAGCAACTGTGAAGGCAATCCTGCCGGAATGGTATCAGGCAATACCAAGTTGGTTAGTGTTTCCGTTCTTACTACTCTCCTAGGAAAACACCCCGACAATGCCAGAATCTCGTTTTCCTTCATCGCGATTTTTTTCTCTAAGTCTGGAACTAATGTGGCTTTTTTTGCATATTCCAGTTTTGCTTGTTGATAAGAAGTCTCACTAGTAAGGCCTCCTTCAAAACGAATCTTGGCAAGACGTACGCTTTCCTCTCTTGCGCTGAGTGTCTGCTTGACAATAAGTAGCTCATTATCTAAAGCTATAAGTTCAAAATATATTTCTGCCACTTCAGCAATGAGACTCATCATCAATGCTTTTTGTCCTTCTATAGTAGAGACATATTCTGCAATGGCAGCGTCGTTTGCCCATCGGAGGTTTCCCCATAAATCAATCTCCCAACTTATATTAGCTTTAAGTCCGTATTCTATGTCATGAGGTGTGCTATAATTACCTTGATAGTTGAGCTTTTCGTCCTGACCATAAACATTTGCATTTATTTGAGGGAAAAAGTCGGCGTTATTTATCTTCTTTCGAGCAGCCATTTCCTTTACCTTAGCGACAGCAATCTTCATGTCTTTATTGTTCTCTAAAGTATAATCTATGAGATTCCGCAAGTTGGTGTCGGCATAAATATCCCACCATTTCATATCTGCAAAACAACTGCTGTCCTGAGTGTAAGCCACGAATACATTCGGCATATCAAATTCAGGTTTGGTGTACTTCTTCCCTATCTTGCAAGATGATAGAAGCAATGCTGACATTATTATAAGAAGATATTTTTTCATCGCACAGATTTTTTAAATTTGTTTTTGATTTTATAAACTAGGACGAAGAAGAAAGGAACCATGATGACGCCGAATATTACTGCGCATATCATTCCGAAGAAAACCCCTGTTCCTATTGCGTGACGGCTAGCTGAGCCAGGACCATTTGACAGCACCAATGGTATCAGTCCTAATATGAAGGCTAATGATGTCATCAAGATAGGACGGAATCTTTGGCGTGTCGCCATAACGGCAGCTTGCACCACGTCTTCTCCCTTATCGACCATTTCTTTTGCAAACTCAACGATGAGGATAGCGTTCTTTGCAGCGAGTCCCATAAGCATAACAAGACCTATCTGGAAATAGATGTCGTTTTCAAGACCGCACATCCATACGCCAAAATATGAACCTAGAACTGCTATTGGTAATGATAATAAAACTGCTATTGGTACCAACCAGCTTTCATATAGTGCGGCAAGGAACAAGAACACGAAGACGAATACCAATGCCAAAACTATTGCTATCTTGCCTCCGGCCTGTTTCTCCTGATATGAGAGACCGCTCCATTCAACAGCAATATTTTTAGGAAGATGAGTATTGACAATCTCTTCCATGACTTTCATTGCTTCACCAGTGCTGTAGCCTTGTGCAGCTTGTCCTCTTACAACCACGCTATTGAACATATTGAATCGCGATATGCTTCCTGGACCTGTAGTGTATGAAGTGCTGCCTAATGATGTGAGCGGTATCATAGTCTTGTTGGCGCCTCTCACATAAAAAAGGTTGATATTGTTCTGCGACTGACGATAATCGGCTTCAGCTTGTATGTAAACACGATATACTCTGTTGAAGAGGTTGAAGTCATTAACATAAACGCTTCCTGTGTATGCCTTCATTGTAGAGAAAATCTCAGTCATAGGAACACCTGCAAGTCTGGCCTTGTCTCTATCAACATCAAAATAAATCTGAGGGATATCTGACTTCAACGATGTTGACAAACTGGAAAGCTCCTTACGTTTTGAAGCATAATACATCAAGCTGTCAGTTGCATTGACAAGGTTTTCGAATGTAGCTTCAGAACGTGCTTCGAGCTGCATCTCAAAACCTCCAGATGAACCGAGACCAGGGATGACAGGAGGCAGCGACAAATAAACTTTCGCTTCTGGATATCTGGAAAATTCTTTTCTCACCTTATCCATGATGTCTTGTATAGTGGTCTCGTCTCTGTCTTCCCATGGTTTTAAAATAACAGTTAGTTCTGTTGCCGATTGGCTTGTTCCAACGCGAGAACTTGAACCGACAACGCTTTGTACATATTCAACTTCATCGAGTGACATTAGATAGTCGACAGCTCTGTCTGCAACGATACGTGAGCGCTCCAATGTAGCATTCTCTGGCAGCTCTAACTCAACCTTGAAATATCCTTGGTCTTCAACAGGAAGGAAACTTGTTGGAATGAGTTTATTAAGAGCTACTATTGAAATCAGGACTAAACCAAACCATAACAGCATCCTTCTTGGATTCTTAACGATTTTTAATATTGCTCCACCGTAATACTCTTCACCTTTTAATAAGAACTTATTGATATTTCTGAAAATGAAGTTAGGTTTTTCATTAGTTTTAGGTTTTAATATCAATGAACACATTACCGGACTTAAAGTTAGAGCAACAACAGTGGAAATCAATACAGAGACAACAATTGTTATGGTGAATTGTCTGTATAAAATACCAGTTATTCCAGCGAGGAAACTTACAGGCAAGAATACTGCGGCAAGCACTAATGAAGTTGCAATAAGCGGACTTACGAGTGTTTCCATCGCTTTCTTTGTCGCTTCGTATGGCGACAGATGTTCTTGCTCCATAATACGTTCTACATTTTCCACCACAACAATGGCATCGTCAACCACAATACCGATTGCCAGTACTAGACCTAATAATGTTAATATGTTTAAAGAAAAACCGAATATCAACATGAAGCCGAATGTTCCTATCAATGAGATTGGTACTGCTACCAATGGAATGACAGTGGCTCTCCAGCTTTGTAATGAAAGGAAAACAACGAGGATGACAAGCAGCAAAGCTTCAAACAAAGTCTTGTAAACTTCAGATATTGACTCAGATATATATGTTGTCATATCGAAAGGAATCTTATAACTCATTCCTTCAGGGAAGTTTTTGCTTATTTCTTCCATCAATTCTTTTACTTTACCAGCAACTTCAACTGCGTTAGCTCCTGGCAACATATATATTCCCATTACGGCTGCATTCTCTCCATTGATACCACTTTCGGTGTTATATGACTGAGCTTCTAACGAGATTCTCGCCACATCGCGCAATCTTATCAATGATCCGTCAGGATTGGCTCTTAACACTATCTCTTCAAATTGACCTACAGTAGAGAGACGTCCTTGTGTGGTGATAGGTGTGGTAACATCTATTCCTGTCATAGGAGCCTTGCCTAATTCACCGGCAGCTGATTCTCTATTCTGGTCTTTCAAGCTTTTTTGAAGGTCGGCAATGGTGAGTCCATAACTCGCTAGTTTGTCAGGCTGCACCCATATCTGCATCGCATAATAACGGCTTCCTATATTGGATACTCTACCTACTCCTGGTATTCGTCTGATAAGGTCCAGGACGTTGAGTGTGGCAAAGTTGCTAAGATATATCTCGTCGAATTTTGGGTCTGATGACGTTAGACATACAGTCATAAGCTGGCTCGGTGACTGACGTTCTACATTGATGCCGTTTTGCACCACTTCTGCAGGGAGCCGTGACTCAGCCAGTTTGATTCTGTTCTGAATATCTACAGCAGCCAATTCAGGATCTGTTCCAATATCGAATGTAACAGAAGCTGAGAAGCTTCCAGAGTTGGAACTTGACGATTCCATATATAGCATACCAGGAGTTCCGTTGAGCTGCTGTTCTATTGGAGTTGCAACTGCCTGAGCCACAGTAAGAGCACTTGCTCCAGGATATGTAGCGCTGATTTTTACTACTGGCGGCGTTATTTGTGGATATTGATCAATAGGCAACATTGTCAAGCCGATAAAGCCTAATATTACTATCAAAATCGATATAACTATTGAAAAGACAGGCCTATCTATAAAAAACGAAACTTTCATAAATAACCTCCTTAATTATTGATATAAAACTCCACCTTGTCACCAGGATTCAACTTGTGATATCCTTCGGTAACGATAAACTCTCCAGCGCTGAGACCTCTCTCAACAACGACGTTGTTATTTATTTCAGGACCTATTTCAATGAATCTTCTCTCAACGGTTGCATCAGAACGCAACACATAGATATAAGCGCCTCCTTTCTCAATTTCAACAGATTTCAGAGGAACCACATTGGCGTTTTCTCTAACATCCAAAAGTAGTTTCACCTTGGTAAATTGTCCTGGCAACAATGCTCTGTTAGGATTGGTCATCTCTGCTCTTACCGAGAATGTACCTGTTAGCTCATCAACCTGTGGCGCTGCAAAATCAACAAGTCCTTGATATGGATATATTGTATTGTCTGCTAATGTTATCGTTACATGAGGCTGCCATGAACGAGTGGTGTCTTTTTGTCCTAGTTCAACGTTTCTTTCTTTAGATTTAAGATAGTCTAGAGCTGTCATGCTGAAATCTATTAAAACAGTATCCATCTTGATAATTGTGGCAAGATGCGATTTTGACGAAGGTCCTACCAATGTTCCCAAATCGACTTCACTTTCTGATATATATCCTGAAATCGGAGAGTTGACGGTTGTATAACTTAGTTCCAGTTCAGCCTGATACAAATCGGCTTCACTCATAGATACTGAAGCTTTAGCTGTCTCGTATGCTGCAATGGCATTGTCCAAGTCAAGCTGACTGGCTGCATTCTGTTCATACAAAGGTCTGATTCTTTCTAAATCGCGCTCTGCCTTACGAGCTTGAGCCATATCTTTGTTAAGTTGCGCCTTAGCTTTATCTACTCTAGCCTTGTATCTATCCTGACTTATGATAAAAAGAAGTTGGTTTTTACTGATATATGTTCCTTCTTCAAATAACATATTTTCGAGATAACCTTCAACACGAGCTCTTATCTCAACGAACTGCTGCGCTCTGATACGTCCCACATATTCGCCGTAAATAGCAACGTCATCCTGTTTAACCTTCTCAACAGTAACAACAGGATAAATTTCTTCTGGTTCTTCTCTGCCTAAAAAATCTATAATGATAGCTGCAACAATAGCAAATAAAACAACTGAGATAATAATTTTCTTGTGTTTGATTATAAAATTCACTTTCTCCATATATATTTATTTAATAAAATAAGTGTTTGCAACGATTATACCAATAAATATAACATTGATATTACATATATTATGTATTTATAAACTTTGTGAAATTCCACACCATGTGTATATTTTCCACAGTACATAAAAAAAAGGACCAAAGAATTCTTTAGTCCTTCATATTTAGACTCTAGACTTTAGTCTTTCGACTTTAGTCATCATTTATCTTCTCATTTGCTGTTGCTGTTGTTTCTGTATTTCTTCCAATCTCTTTTGGAAATTAGATTTCTTTACAGGTTTTTTCTTAGCTTGTTCAATTTTTCTGCGAAGTTTATCTTCGTTGATGCTGATTTTGAAGATGTACATTTGTAAGAATGTGAACAAGTTGACTAAGAGGTAATAGTAACTTAAACCTGCTGAGTAGCTATTGAAGACACCGAGGAAGATAATTGGCATGAGATACAACATCAAAGTCATTCCTGGCATTGTTTGGTTACCTTGTGTTTGTTGCATTTGCTTGTTATTAATATATGTATAAAGCAATGTTGATGCTGTCATCAATAATGTGAACAAACTTACGTGGTCGCCGTAGAATGGAATGTTGAATGGCAAATCCAGAATGCTGTCGTATGTTGACAAGTCGTCTGCCCATAAGAATGATTGTTGGCGTAATTCGATACTTGATGGGAAGAAACGGAATATCGCAATCAAGATAGGGATTTGCAATAACATTGGGAGACATCCCGACATTGGACTTGCATCAGCTTTTTTGTAAAGATCCATGATAGCTTGTTGTTTCTTCATGGCGTCTTCCTGTTTAGGATATTTTTCGTTTATAGCGTCAATCTCTGGTTTCAAGACGCGCATCTTAGCTGTTGACATATATGACTTGAATGCGATAGGCATCAAACATATCTTGATGATGAGAGTCAAAATCAGGATAACTACACCATAGCTCCAACCATAATGGCCCAACCAATTGAATACGTTGATAACGATATATTTGTTAATCCATGAGATCAACTTGCCGCCTAATGGAATTTGTTCTTCAAGACCTAAATCATATTGTTTCATGACTTTAAAGCTGTTAGGTCCGAAGTAATATGACATTTCTATCTTATTGTCTTCGTTCAAGCCATCGAAAGGAACGTCAATGATTGTGCTCATTGATTTTTGGTAGCGAGAGTTTGATGGTCTTGATTTAGTATGTAATTCAACGAATGCATCATTGAAATTGTCTTTAGAGATAAGAGCGTAGCTGAAGAATTTCTGTTTAAAAGAAACCCATTTCACACCTGAACGCAATTCTTTTTCTTCATCAGCGACTTCTGTCTTAGAAAGAGCTTCAACGTCGTTGTTGGCATACATATAATATATTGTCTCGAAGTTCAAACGGTCGCTGGCTTTTTCTTGTTTAAGAACATCTACAGCCCAGTCCATTGTCATGAAACGAGTGTTAGCTGGGATGATACCTTTAAGGTTGTTGGTAACGATGTCAAATCCGACCATGTATTGGTCTTTATACATTGTATAACGAAATTCAAGGTATTTGTCCATGCTCTTGTTACCTTCTGAGTCGGAGGCGTATGCACGTAAAGAAACTATTAAGGAATCTTTATTTCCTACATTGATGTTTTCGCCGCCTTCGTATAAATATCCGTTGATGTAAGGTTCAAAATAGAGGTCGTAGGAATTGAGGCCTTTGCCATCTGCTACGAATTCGAGGTTGAATCTTGATGTCTCTTCATCGAAGCCTATCAAAGGAAGAGAATCGTATGTTTTATAGTCTTTGAGTTCTATTGTCTTGACATAAGCGCCTCTTGATGAGAGGTCTATTTTAAGTAATTCATTTTCGAGCACCCAAGTTTTGTCTTCGCCTTGTGAAGCGCTAGCAAAAGAACCATATTGTGCATAACGTTCTAAGAATGAAGCATCATGTTTTTGATTTTCTGATGTTGTGTTCATTACAGCCATTGCTTCAGCCATGCTGATAGAGTCTCTCACGAAACGTTCCCTATTGACTTTGTTGATAGAGTCCTGGATGTGATGTTGTTTTGCAAGTTCTTCTTTTGATGGTGTCATCCATACTGACCAACCAATCAATACTCCTAATATCAAGATGATACCAATAAGAGAATTTTTATCCATATATTTAACCTTATTAATTAACGTGCAAAAGTAACATAAATATGATATTTACATTACTTTGCACTTGTTTTTTCAATGATAAAATTTGACGTTTTATTGATTATTTTCCGCTATATTCGAGCATAGCTTTCACGAAACCTACAAACATAGGATGTGGTTTTGCTACAGTGCTCTTATATTCTGGATGGTATTGTGATGCCACATACCATGGGTGACCTTCCACTTCCACTACCTCAACGAGGTTAGTGTCTGGATTGATACCAGTAATCTTCATGCCGTGTTTTTTGAATTCTTCGATATAAGCATTGTTGAATTCATAACGATGGCGGTGACGTTCTGATATCATGGTCTCGCCGTATGCCTTATGAAGATTTGAACCTTCTGTAACCTTACATGGATAAGCACCGAGACGCATTGTTCCGCCCATGTTAACGATATTCTTTTGTTCAGCCATGATGTCGATGACAGGATGTTTAGTGTCATTGTCCATTTCGCGTGAGTGAGCATCGGTATAACCGAGGACGTTTCTTGCAAATTCTATGACAGCGCATTGCATGCCGAGGCATATACCCATGAAAGGAATATTGTTAACACGTGCATATTCAACAGCATTGATTTTACCTTCAACGCCTCTGCTGCCGAAGCCTGGAGCTACCAAGATACCGTCAACGCCTGCGAGAATGTCTCTAGCGTTTTCTCTTGTAATTTCTTCACTGTGGATACTCTTGATATGAACTTTTGTCTCGTTAGCTACGCCGCCGTGTATCAAAGCTTCGCGGATTGATTTATATGCGTCTTTCAACTCTACATATTTACCAACCAAAGCTACTGTTATTTCATGTTTTGGATTATGAAGACGTTGTAAGAACTGTTTCCAATTTTCGATATCGGCTTCACCTTCATATTGTGTGTTAGTCTTTCTGAGAACTTCTTTGTCGAGACCTTCTTTCATCATCAATACTGGTACGTCGTAGATTGAATCAGCATCGATGCATTCGATGACAGAGGTCTTTTCAACATTACAGAACAAAGCAATCTTAGATTTGATTGATTCAGTAAGATGTTTTTCGCAGCGGCATACGATGATGTCTGGCTGAACACCTTGTTCTTGCAATGACTTAACTGAATGTTGAGTTGGTTTGGTTTTAAGTTCTTGTGCAGCTGAAAGGTAAGGAACGAGTGTAAGGTGGATGACCACAGAGTCTTGTCCCATTTCCCAGCGCATCTGACGGATAGCTTCAACGAAAGGAAGTGATTCGATGTCGCCTACTGTTCCGCCTATTTCTGTGATAACGAAATCATATTTTCCTGTATGACCGAGAAGTTGTACACATCTCTTAATCTCATCGGTGATATGAGGAACCACCTGTACTGTTGAACCTAGATATTCACCTTTTCTTTCTTTGTTGATAACGCTTTGGTATATTCTACCAGTTGTAACGCTATTTGCCTGAGATGTATTTGTGTTTGAAAAACGTTCATAGTGACCAAGGTCGAGGTCTGTCTCAGCACCGTCTTCAGTCACATAACATTCACCATGTTCGTATGGGTTCAATGTACCTGGGTCAATGTTGATATAAGGGTCGAGTTTTTGAATAGTTACAGAAAATCCTCTGCCTTGTAACAACTTAGCTAATGATGAGGAAATAATTCCTTTACCTAAGGATGACGTAACGCCTCCGGTCACAAAAATGTATTTAGTCTTTTTCATTGAAAAAAAGTTTTTTTATAAACAACGTAATAAGCGGAAGTATGAATATCCCGCTATGGTTTGCAAAATTACAAAACTTTATTGATAAATGAAAGATATTTTATTTTTTTATTTTAAGATATTCAAAGAATAAAACACCATAAATAAGCTCTCTTTTCACCAATAAATTCTCTAAAAGAGTTTCAGTTGTATAGTCATATTAAAAGTCATCCTATGCAATGGCGTCGTGCCATATTCCGCAACGGCGTTTTTGTGTTCTAATGTCGGATATCCTTTGTTTTTCTTCCAGTTATATACAGGATATTGAAGGTCATATTCTTCCATCATAGCATCTCTTGTTGTCTTAGCCAATATTGATGCTGCAGCTATCGACTGATATTTGGCGTCGCCTCCTACTATACATTGATGCTTGACGTCTTTATATGGATTGAAACGGTTGCCGTCGATGAGCAGAAATTCTGGCTTAACCTTTAATTGTTCGATGGCTCTATGCATTGCCAGAAATGATGCATTAAGAATATTAATATCGTCTATTTCTTTGTTATCTACTATCCCAATCCCATAAGCAAGCGCTTCTTCCATTATCACGTTTCTCAACTTATTACGTTGTTTCTCGGTAAGTTTCTTGGAATCATCCAACATAGGATAGTCTTTGTTTCTATCCAAGATAACAGCAGCAGCTACTACAGGGCCTGCCAGACATCCACGGCCCGCTTCGTCGCAACCTGCTTCAATAAGTGCTTCTGTATAATGTGATATAAGATTCATATTGTTGAAAATAATGGTAAATATTGTGTCGCCAAAACAAATATTAAAAACGCTATCATTATGATATTCGCAATCCTCGATTTCCTGATGTCGGATAGTGTTATTGCATAAAACATAGCAAACATCATAAAAATTAACGCATTGTTCATCAATGGCTTCTGCATAAAGAATATTACTATGGCAAATACCGTCAATAATAACGACACTCCTATCCTTTTCCTAACATTGGTTCCTTTGTCGGAACTTTTGTTGCCTATAGTTCTCAACAATGAAATTAAAAACAATATCCCCCCGACAATCAATAATGTTTTGTTAAGTCCTGTCAATTCAAAGGAGAAACTTATATTCCTAAAAAAATGCGAATATGAATCAATGAGAATTTCATATCTTCCAAACATGAAACTTATACCAAGTAACAAAGCATTTATTATCAAAAATCCCACTATCGGTATCAAGAATAATCTTATACCTTTAAACTTAAAAATAAGAAATGACAACAGTACCCATATTATAAGAAATGTAGAAGGATAATAGAACAAAGATGCTATCCCGATAAAATATCCGATGTTCATCATATAATTCTCAGGCGCATCTGTCTGATATATAAGGAACAAGGTATGCATAGCCATCAGAATGAAAGGACATGCAAAGATGAAAGGATAACACGAATGCAGTTCTGGCGAGCAGCACAACATCACTACAAATGAAAATGCCCCAATAGTACTATATTTAGAGACAAGCCGGTTTGCCGAGAGCATCGAATTAAAAAGAAATACTGAAAGCAGATAGACAATGAATGCTAATACGTTCAGCAAAAACGGAGAGAAGCCTAGAAGTGATACTATTATATTATATAAAGGTGTCTGTGATTCACCCGGTATGAATGCCGACTTCGTGATAAAAGCCGGCAACCATAAAACGAGTGCTATTACTACAACAGCTATCTGTTGCGAGATATAACTATTTTTAAAAAAACTCAGCATTATCTTAGAGATTCATCAAATCGAGACCGATGTCGTGACGATAGTTGACGCCTTCAAACTTAATCTTTTCTACATTCTGATAAGCCTTAGCTCTTGCTTCTTCAATATTCTTTCCATGAGCTGTCACAGCGATAACACGGCCGCCTGATGTAACAACTTCGCCTTTGTCGTTGAATTTTGTGCCAGCATGAGCGATGATACAATCTGACAATTCTTCGAATCCGGTCATCACCATGCCTTTTTTATAATCTTCAGGATAGCCGCCTGAGACAAGCATAACTGTCACAGAAGTATTCTTTGATGTCTGATATTCAACTTCATTCAATTTGCCTTGAGCGCAAGCGTCAAGCAATGCTACCAAGTCGGAGTCGATGCGTGTCATGACGCCTTCTGTTTCAGGGTCGCCCATTCTTACATTATATTCAATGACGTAAGGGTCGCCCTCAACATTCATCAAACCGATGAAGATGAATCCTTTATAATCGATGTTTTCTTCTTTGAGACCTTTGATTGTTGGTTTTATGATTCTATTTTCTACTTTCTCAACGAATTCTGGTGTCACGAAAGGAACTGGAGAAACTGCGCCCATGCCGCCAGTATTCAAGCCTGTATCGCCGTCACCGATGCGTTTGTAGTCTTTAGCTTCAGGAAGAACGACATAATGTTCACCGTCAGTCAAGACAAACATTGATACTTCAATACCTTTCAAGAAAGTCTCGATGACGACCTTGGCAGATGCGGAACCGAACTTGCCTGAGAGCATGTCTTTCAATTCGTTTTGTGCTTCTTCCAATGAATCTATGATGAGAACGCCTTTGCCTGCTGCAAGGCCGTCGGCTTTAAGTACGTAAGGAGCTTTTTGTGTTGTGAGATATTGCAATCCTTCTTCGAGATTAGCAGATGTCACTGTAAAACATGACGCTGTTGGAACATTATATTTTTCCATGAAAGCCTTAGCAAAAGCCTTGCTGCCTTCGAGTTGTGCGCCTTTTTGATCAGGACCGATAATCTTAATGTTTTTTAACTCTTCATCATTTTTGAAGAAATCTACGATGCCATCAACAAGAGGTTGCTCTGGACCGACAACGACCATTTCGATATCGAGTTTCAATACGTTTTCCTTAACGACATTGAAATCAGCGATATTGATAGCGAGATTCTCTCCTATAGAATCTGTGCCAGCATTACCTGGAGCGATATAAAGTTTTTCAACTAATTCACTTTGTGCGAGTTTCCATGCAAAAGCATACTCACGACCACCTGAACCTAATACTAAGATATTCATATTTCTTTTATTTTGTCAACGGACAACAGACAAGAGTCAACGGTCTTTGTCCAAATTATTATTAAATTGTCTATTTCATAGACGCATCAACGACATATTGTTTATTTTTTATTGTGTCGTATGATACGTCTCTACAATCATTCCTAATTCCTCACTACAAACTCTCCACCACATCTCCGCTGCTTTATCCCAGGAGAAGTCTTGTCGCCTCATCCTACCCTTTTCTATTAACTCTTTGCGTACATTCTCATCCATAATTTTTTCCATTGCCTCAGCTATTGACTCTTCTTTGAATGGGTCAACGAGCAATGCTGCGTCTGCTGCTACTTCCGGCATTGACGTAACATTGGAAGTGATGACTGGAGTGTCGCATTTGAAAGCTTCAACGATAGGAATACCGAATCCTTCAAAATATGAGACATACACAGAAGCCAATGCCGACGCTGTGACAAGATGCAAATCTTCTGCCGACAAGCGTCCTGTGAAGATGACGTCGTCTTTGAATGTCATTGCTTCATAAGCATTTTTTATCGGTTCTGTCCACCATCTCTTACTACCGACTATGACGAGTTTTATGTCGTTGTTATTTCTTTTCTTAAATAAATCAAAAGAAGTAAAAAGACGAGCTAAATTTTTGCGCGGATGCAACGAACCAACAAACATGAAATAAG
This sequence comes from Bacteroidales bacterium, assembly GCA_045639025.1. GTDB lineage: Bacteria > Bacteroidota > Bacteroidia > Bacteroidales > F082 > Limimorpha. Next base: position 14,349 of record JAZUCH010000014.1, on the reverse strand, counting down.
GTTTTCCTTCTGAATATTTCCTTCTTATCTCTTCTTTAACGTCTTCATTTACAGGAGTGAATATCTCATTCGCTCCATTATATGCAACACTTATCTTATCTGGATTTACGCCGTAACATTCACAGATGTCTTTCTTTGAGAACTCAGATACTGTTATGATTTTATCTGCTTTCTTTGCATATTTAGGAAAGAACTTCTTGTAATGCCAAAGATGAATCTTAGGAAAATCCTGTGGGAAATGCTCGAAGTTCAAGTCGTGGAACACAGCAATCTGCTTTGCCTTGCTTCTCAAACTGAGATATGCGTCAGGAGAAAGATACAAATCGGCTTTTATCTTACGAAGATATCTTGTCACTGCAAATTCGAAAAACGCTATATATAAGAATGGATGTCGTGCAGGAGGAAAGAGTACAACCGGTTTCACATTATCGGCAAATAAGAACTTTTGGTCAGGTTCTCTGTCGAAGATGAAATGAAACTCCACCTCAGGATGCGACAGTACCATACGGCGCAGACATTCATAAGTCACCCAGCCGATGCCTTCCAGCTTGTCTTTAAGCAACAATCGTGTATTTACAGCTATTTTCAAAATTCAAAATTTATTTTTACAAAAATAATAATAATTTAAAATTCAGAAACTCAAAACCTCAAAATCTCAGAATTATTTTTTGGACACGGAATTTACCGCATATGAATGTGACACGTCCTTACAATCGGTCACTGAGCTTGTCGAAGTGCTGATGTTGCCTTCGGTAAACTCAGGCACCTTTATTCCTGAGTTCCCAAAAGGATTCCCGATACCATCCAGTGGTTGAAGCTGTTGCCTTCATCGTCGCCTTGTGGTATAGCTATTGTGATTGTATGTTTTCCTGGTTTCAAGAATGATAAGTCGAAGTAAACCGGTTGTGTTGCTGTTCCAGGGCACCATCCTGAACGTGACAAATCGGAAGATGATTGTCCGTTCCAGAAATTACCCGACACTGGATTCATCTCTCTGTATGTAGCGCAGTCACAACGCCATGGTGTATGTGTGAACACTTTCTCACCATCAATAATGATAGTATTTTCTTTAGGGTTGAACTCATCGCCGCCACCCCAGCCTCCGTGGCCAGTGCTGATATATCTTAAGCGAAGATTGCTGACGTTTTCTGGAATTTCAAATTCAACGGTAAGGCTGTCGGTCTTGAACATGCGGCAATAATGCTGACCTGCCATTTCCATTACGTTACATGTATTAAATAAAGGCAAGGTCCAATCGTCGTTATAACTTAAATCCCAAGAATAAGAACCTGGATAAGCAAGAATATCCATGCTTAATTTATGGCCGCCGCCATCGTAATTGCTGATGAAAGCACCTATCAAGACATCACCGCGCAGATGCTTAGCGACATCTGTGACTTCTTGTTTGTAATAAGCGACATCAGACCATTCCAAACCGTCAATCTTGACTCTGTCGTTGAAATGATTGACACCGAATGGAGTGAAGAAACGCATGAGTTCTACTACAGGAAGAAAATCGTCTTCCAATTTGATTGCTCTGTAGGTAATGTCTCTTCTATCAGTATAAGAATGAAGCAGTTGAATACTGTCAATTAAAGCATCTTTTAAACTCAATTCTCTATCTGTTGGGATGACGAATATAGAACCTGAGCGGTCGTATGCGTCGCCGTTTGACTGTTCTTCAACTTCAATGAAATAAGAATAATGTTCTGGAAGAGTATCGAGGTTAACTCTCTTTAAAATCAATGTTCCGTATGCGAAATGAATGACGGTGTCGTAAGGTATTTCACCTTTGAATTTTTCTATCTCAGCGAAATGTATCTGTTCTTTGTCGAAGATAGGAGTCCTGATTATGAGTTTGTCTTTAGAGATTTTGTCGATGTCTCTTGGTGCTACACGCTGACCCATTTCTGAAGGAATTATTTCTTTCTTGATTTTTCTGTCTTTCTTGATGTTTCTCAACTCGAACATTCTGTTGCCGTTGATAAGCTGACGGACCATAACGCCTTTGAGCACGCCTCTGCTAATTGATGGCATAGCATCATATCCAAGAGATTCGGTCATCCAGACTTCTATAGTATTAGAGTTTATGCTTGTGCGGTATTTTTTACAGTCGTAGCCGTTAATCTTCTCGTTGCCTTCTTCAGTAAACTGAACATTAGATTTTAAAGGGAATGATGCGAAGTATGAATCGCCGTCGGAAAATTTCATTTGAAAGTAAGCGCTGTCTGTTTCATAATTCACGTAAGTGATATCTTCTGAAATACCAGGAATCATATCACCTTGGAAGGAATTAACATCTTGGAATTTGGTCTGCTGACCATAGCGCTGCAGTTCAACGAAAGTTGTGTCGCCGTTGTTTGAACCGAGCGAATAGATTTGATAAGTGAGACGCTGCTGTGCGCTTGCCGACAATATGAATAATGTAAAGATAAAAGATAAAAATAATTTTCTGCTCATAATTATAAATGTATTGTTTTTAATTATTAAATTCAATTGTTTATTATTTTCCAGTGACCGCCTTTTGCTCCTCCAACTCTAACTAGCGTTCCAGCTTCCCTATATTTGCGTATGATTTTCTTTACTCCACTTTCCGACATACCGAGAAAATCTTGTAATTCTCGTATTGTTATATTTGGATTCTTTGATATTGCATCAAGAAGTTTTTGGTTACTTTTTTGGTTACTTTTTTGGTTACTTTCTTCAATTTCTTGAAGAGAATCCAAAATACATTTCAGCATAAAAGTGATAAAAATTGTACTATTCCCAGTTTTATCACTTTGAGCAATAGATGAATAATATTCTTGTTGATTTTTTTTAACAATAGTTTCCACAGGAATCCAAGCAAAAACAGGCTTCCATTGCATTAACAATAATGTTTGCCACATACGTCCCATTCTGCCATTGCCATCAGCAAAAGGATGAATGAATTCAAATTCATAATGAAAAACGCAACTGCTAATTAACGGATGTACTTTCGTTTTCTTTACCCATGACAGCAAATCTTTCATCAAGAAAGGAATGCGTACTGCTGGAGGTGCCATGTGAATGCACTTTTGTCCATCAAAAACACCTACGCCATCGCTTCTGTATATGCCATTTTCTTTTACCAAATCTGTCATCATAAGACGATGTGCTCTGAGAAGGTCTTCCTCTTTGTATGGATCTAACTCAAATAGAATGTTGTATGCTTCATTAGCATTCATAACTTCCAGAATCTCGTTAGGTGGTCCTAGAACACGCTTTCCTTCGATGATAGCTGTTATCTGCTCAAGCGAAAGTGAATTGTTTTCTATTGCTAAAGAAGAATGAATTGTTTTGATGCGATTTTCTTTTCTTAACGTTGGAGTCGGTATATCTTTATCATTTACAGACATCCTTCCAAGATTTTCCGCTATTTCAATAACTAAAGATGTAATCTCATCTGTAACCGTAAATGGCGGAATATAAGAAGTTTCTGTAATTTTGCTCATTTGACTCTTTCCTAATTTTTAGACTTTACAAAGATAAGAAGAATTCGCAATATAAAGGCAGGATTTAGTGAAATAATGCAATCTGTTGGAGGATTGAATGATACGTTACGAAGTTCCATGTATGTAACATGGCTGCGAATAGCCGTATATGGAGATGCGTTTTCTTATCATTGCGGATGCAAATGCAAGCATTTTTCGCCTAAGAAAAAAATATAGGCCAATTCGACGGAGGAGAATTCATGTATTATTCACAATCCATATTCATAGTTATTAAGTCCTTAACAATGGTATCGGCATTTTTTCGAGCTTCAGCAAATAATATGTATACAATCGAGATTCCAACCACCAATGAGCCAATTATTATTAAAATGGTATTCTTACAAAAAAAGTCACAAACAGAACAAGCATTACAAATTCTTGCTATTATTATCAATCCCCAACTAAGCAATACATTACTGGCAAGTCCTTCATAAACAGCTGTCATAACCCATAACCTGTTATAATGTTCATAACCTTTCAAGTCTTTACCATTTCTAAGATTAGCCCAATATTGGCAAAATAATTTATCTATTTCTTTCTCCTCATATTTTTTGCATATTCCATATTCTTCAAACAACGAATATTTTCTGTCTTTTTGTTTAAACATATCCTGTCGTATAAATCTACCTAATGCAAACATTATAAGCCCTAAAATGTATATGACAATAAGAGACTTCCACCAATTAAGGTCATCTTCTAATGGTGTAAAATAATTATTTTCATTAAGTGACATAAATATGTATATCTGAATGAATGCGACTGCTCCTGAGATAAAATATGAGAAGTCGAAAATGCAAAATACATCCGCTATCTTGCCAAAAATCTTATTAAATATTATTTGCATAAATTATAGTTCTTATGTATTAATAACCAATTATCTAAACATCGTATGATTCATCTGATGAGAATCTATATATCAAAGCATTTTTATTGAGTTTTTCAATTACTTCCAATGCTTTGTTCCTGCTTATTTGATGAACATATATGAGATTACAATAAATATTGACATATTCATTGTAAATGTTTGTAGCGAAAATACCAGCATCATCGGTGCCCACAACGATAGGAGGTATCGGCTTATTCTCACTTTCCCATCTAACCCAATTCCACAGATGGTAAGAATCATAAGTATGATGATGTCCTATTCTCACATTACTCGTAGGAAGTGTCTCTATAACAATGTCTTTTTCATGTAAAAACTTTAATACCAATAATTGTAAAGATTCCAATTCTGTTTCATTGAAAAATTCCGTCACATTTACTTTTATTATCTTATTGTATTTAGATCTATAATTGGGACAATGATATCGATGAAGCAGTTCTATTCTTTCATCCATCTGCTCGTTCTTATTATCTTTATCACAACCACAAGAATTATCAGAATTGAGTTGCAATACCATAGCCACATCGCACCATTCATCATTGTCATATACTGGCAGACATTTCGCATTTTCTTTTGTTCCAGCAAATACATGTAACGGACATAAACGCCTCAGTTTCCACACTTCACTTATCAATTCAACGGAACATGAATGCTTGTAAATGTTATAATATAATTCATGTATCTTTATAGCCAGCTCGTTGATTTTATGTTTTAACGTTTCTTCCCTATCTTCAACGATGAGATTATATGCAAACACCAAATCATCAAGATATTCCCCTTGGTACATAAAGATAAATTTACCGACATTCTCCATCCATATTTCAGGAGACAATCCTGCCGCTGTAGCATGTCCAATTCTATCACCATAGCTAAGGTTTAAGAAATCGACAGCTTCGTATATTCTTCTTAATCCGCCAATCAGATGATAGAAATCTTCTCCCGCATGATAAGTAAAATGACGGAATCCTTTTCTTTTAAGATAACGATATGTAGGAGCAAACACTTCTGGAGGAGCGTCAAACTCACTTGCGGCCGCATCAACACCTACAATGCGTTTAGCGTATGGCGATCCATGCTCTTTCATCAATGAAATTACAAATGCTCTTTTCCATATATCTTTACGCAGATTCTCATGTCTGATTATGGTGTGCCATCGTCTTTTCTTTTTATGAAATGTGCTATCAGTTTTAGTTCAGGTATTTTTATTGGAATTTGTTTAGAATCATGACATGAAAAATCATTGTCCTTACAACATTTGCCGAAATAGCATTTGTTATCCAACGAACATTTGGTATTCATGCAGCAACAATCATTATTATGTTCATTGCACAATATGCATTTGATGTCATTCCAGCATTTTTCCCAACCTCTTTCTATATTAGATATCAGATTCGCATTCTCAAATTCAGATTGTTTTGGAGAAAAACGACCTTCTACAAATGTAATGTTACGGCCTTTGTTACCTTGTAATTGCAAAAAACGTGTCTTGTAGTCGACATCCTCACAAATATAACGAATATTGTTTAAAGTATGTTTCTGAAATTCTTCAAAGCCATAATCATGTTTTTGTTGTACAAGCAATCTGTTGAACAAACCAAGGATAAGCAAGTAGAAATGGAATGCATTTGCCACATTATTTTTAGGATGAGCTATCAGATAACTAAACACTAATACATACATAAGTCCTTCTATGTACAAAGGCGTATCCTTATATTCATTACCGACAAGATATGTAAAGAACGGATTATCTACGCCATCATTTAACTTGTCATTACCATTAACAAATGAATATATTATATCATTAAGATCGAGATTAAAATTAAGATCAAGACAACCACAGTTAGTATCTTTAAATATAACATAGAACAGATATTGTCGTATTCTTCTTGCAGACAATAACAATTGTTCCAATCTCATTGCATCCATAGGGGCAAAATCTTGTTCCATTTGTTCAAGAGAAAGACTGTTTTGATTTACCGATTCATTATATAACTTCCTAACCTTCTGAGGATGAAACAACAAATGTTGCCAAACGATATCGGTCTCTGTAGAACCGTTCAGATGTATATGCAAGTCATGGAATCCATTATATTTATCAACTATATGTTTTATTTCAGGGATATATGGATATGGCAATGCTGTGAATCTTACATTAGGCAGAATATATCTTTTGCAATATTCTCTTATTTCTTCAAAAGAAGAATTTACACATAATGGTTTTTTAGTTTGCAAAAGAGCCATTTGCAGGATTAATGGAGGCATGCAGGTTATAAGTTCCTGCCACGAACCTTGCATTTCCTGTTTTACATAAATGCGGTTGTTGTTTATCTCCAGATACTCATCGGCAAGATTATACAGACCTTTGGTAAGTAATTTAGGTATGGTATCTATTCCTTCGTCACCTACAAAGAACTCCTGATTAAGTCTGTAATAATGATCCGGAACGTTTTTATCTTCATCCCGCAAAAGCAACAGCAACCGCCGTTCTATATCTTTGAACGACGGTGCTTTACAGCCCAGATATTCGTTAAGCGAGATACTATCTGCAAGCAAGTTCCTTATGATGGAGTTTGTAATCATTTATTACCAATAACTTTATCAATTACCTCATCCCATGTTTTACAACCTTCACAATATTCTTGTAATTTTCTGATATTCTTTTCTGTCAATCCAGATTCTTTGAATATAGTTTTAAGTTTATCTTTTATTGTAGTAACATCATCATTTAGATATATTTCCGGTTGGTTATAAATTGATTTTGTTAGGTTTACAGTTTTTTCTATATTCTTTTTTGTTAACGAAAAATTATTCAGATCATTACTTGTAGATACGTCCTTCTTTTTTATACCAAAAATACTGACTGGTTTTATATTTTCATATACCGAATGTTTTCTAAACCATACTACATCAATTAATCTATTGTTATCTGATATTTCACTTTCTTTTTTAGTGTAAGTTTGATAAATACTAAAATAATTTAAATTTTGCCATAAATCATTTAATTCACTTTGTGTATTGAGATCTTCATATCCTGGATTCAAATACAACAATAATAACGGACATGACAACAACCATTGTGAAAATATTAAATTAGTTGTGTCTCTAAAATAATGGTTTATTTTATTCAGATTTTCAATAAAGATATTATCCTTTTCTATTGGATTATTATTTGTCAAGTCACATATCGAAAGATATTCTTTTGCATCTTCAAGAAGAGCCGAATTCATAACAATTATAATACGTCTATGCATTTCATCTCCCAAACTTAAATAATCCGAAGTTCTATTATCATCAAGTCTTCTCATTGCATAGAATGTACGTGTTGCAATCTTACCAATCAAATGAGAGGGAACACAATCTGGACATTTTTCTATCCATTCATATAAAACATATGCAAGTGTATTATTTTCATTCGCTACATCCTTTCCTATATAGTTGTCACCAATTTCATCATCAATATTTGTTGTCATTTTACCGAAAGCTGGCATAACTACATCTTTTACTTGCGATAATTCATTAAGCGATGTCGCAATATTATATATTATCTGATTCTTCTTTTCTTCTTCAGTTTCCCCTCTAACATTCATCTTTATAACATCATAACGTCTTAGTAACTCTGCAATCGTTCCTAATAATGTATAAAATGAATAAATTACAACAGACTGCTGCTTGTGAGCAAACGAGGCTATTGACAATGGAATAAAAGCCAGTTGTTTTTTAATGGATGTTTCTTCTCTAAAAATATAATCTATCCTACATTCCATTTCTTTAGGATCACCTTTTGCTTTATCAGCTAAACCTTTAAGTATTAATATTCCGCCCCAAGGAGACCTTGTTTCACTACCTCTATTATAATTCAATGTCGCTCTTAGATATGTCGATAAATAACTACATATATCTCTATACACCTTATTCTGTCCGATAAATGAATATTCAGCGAGGCCCTCAATTGTGGGAACAATCGTAGTATCTTTTTTCTGTTCACTGCGATAAGGCATTATTGTAAGCAGATTCTTAATTGTAGCAATGGTTATCCAGTATTCAAAAAACATTGACGGATTGCTTTTTGAATGTGCTACAAACATTATAAATAACGAGAAAAGGACTGCGTTATAATTTACAGAACCAGATGTTGGTAATAATTGATACGTTTCATTTAGCAACTCCTTTTCAAGTAAAAATTTGTGAGCAATGTAACAAAAATCTTTAGGCTGTGATTTTGCAAGTTCAACGTCAACACCTGATTCATACATATCACTAATGAAGGAATCAGTGATGTTTAATATGTCCAAACTTTTGTTACCATTGTTTTTTATATTCTCAAATTGTTTAAGCAGTTGTATTTGAGTTCTTAATGGCAATCCTAACAGATATGTATTTACAGTATGTACTTCATATTTGTTTTGAAGTCCTAATGCATTTAATCTCTCATTATAATATTCGTATATAGGTTTATTTTGTTCTGATGCAGATTCTGTATCTGATATATTTTTTTTTGTCAATATCTTAATACGAATATCACTATTGTTTATCTTTTCGCCAATGGTCAGCAAATGGATACGGTATGGTGCCTTCATGATTTTCTGCATATATTGCCCTTCTATCTCAGTTACCAATTCGTCATACTTCTCCATCTTTTTTAATCTCTCACCTTCATTTTTCAGAAGTTCTTCACCAAAATTTATCCATTGCTGTTTACGAATAGCTTTAGAGAATAGTTTTATGTCACCGCTTAATAGTGTTATTATTCGAGGATATGTTAGATATTTACGTAATGTTTCAAGAACCTTCCATCCATTATTGAAATTGATGTCTATATCATCAAAAGCGATAAGGAAAGCCTTTTTGTCCAATATTTCAAGAGCAACCTTTACAATTTCATAAAAGTTTTCTTCTAGTTTCTTTGCTGCATTTACTGCATTCAAACCTTTTTTCATTACATGCTCAGGGTCATCCCAATTCGAATACGGAGAACCGGTATCTATGTCTATTGAAGGAAGACCAGCCGCCAATTTCTTTAATTTGTTTTCCCAACATTTTCTTAGTTGGTAATCTTTGCAACAAGGATTACATTCTTTCCTGCGGATGGCATTTTCGACCTTATCTTGAATTAATGAAATTAATGTCAGAAAAATGTGACCTTTTTCTTCAATGAGCGTTGGATCAATAAGTTCTATGACTTCAACATCATTGTTATTTTCATAGTTTTTAAGAATATCATCAAGAAAGAAGTCTTTCCGCTGCCTCTTGAACCCAAGATTGTTATGGTATCATTAAAACGATTTTGTCCGTCACAATTTTCATCTTTTAACTCTCTTACATTCTTTATTTTATCATTAATTAGGGCTATTACCTTCTTAAATTCTGCTTTATGAATTATATTACTTTCTTCAAAAGAACGTGAATTCATACTCTCAGTCAAGTCAATGATAATTTTTTGTCCTTCAGCGGTTTTGTTATTGTCTTCCATTTCAAAAAAATTATGTGTTTAAATTTTATTCCATTAGAAATGCTGTAAGGACGCCGCATAGATAAACCAAACCACGTCCCTACCCTAATTATCAATTTTCAATTCAATTGAGACGCACCAATTACATATTGTTTATTTTTATAGGTGTAATATGTCACGTCTCTACCAATTGTTAATTGTTAATTGTCAATTGTTATTCTACTTCACCCATTTCCCTTCCTCAACTTCCTTAATTCCTAATTCCTCATTCCTCATTCCTAATTTCCAAACATACGTTCCACTTGGCCATTTAGAAGCATCTACACTCGTAACATCATCTGTAATTTCTTGTTGATGAACCAATCTTCCCTGCATGTCATAAACCTGCAATGTGCAGTTGCGTAATGATGTTCTTATGTTCATCACGTCTCCTCCAGGATTAGGATAAGCGACAGCGACTTTCAAATTATTAGCATGTGCTTCTTCGATGCTGACAAATGCGGAGGCTGGGAATTTAGAAACTCGTGACCATACATAGTCTCGGTCTGTTAAATAGAATGAATATGAACAAAGTAACAATCCATCGTCTTTTGTTGTTGTTATGCATGTTGATTTATTAAAAATATCAACTTCATCATAGAAAAACGTTGATATTGTGTCAAAATCCGAATTCAATCTTTCTATCATTATCCATGAATCGGCACTCTCACCAATACCGCAATTTAATGTGTATGTAAAATAAATGTCCCCGTTTTTTGTCATATCCATAGAGCGATACCATGGATATTCGTGGTTTGGAGTCTTTCTTTCAATGTAATTGAGAATGGGTAGTATTTCGGTGGAATTATTCAAATCATCGTCAAACTCATATAACCTTATATCTTTATAACCATTCTGAATCTGAGTATCTCTAGAGGCCGTCGATACGTATGTGGTGTTGCGATTGCTACGCATTACACAATGATAATTCAACCTGTCATCTTGCCAAGTAGCGTTGTCTGGCATAATCAGATATCTTGTCGTCACATAATTAAATTCGTTGTCATAATATTCAACAGTGCCATGAGTATCTTGCTCACAGCCTCTATAATAGACAACATAACCGTCATCTTTTTTTATCATCTGCTGCCTAAGGACACCTCCTGGAGCATATCCGCAGACCGTGTCTATTTCATATCCCTTTCTAACTAAAAAGTTCCCATCAAAATCCATCTTGAAAAAGAAAACCGAATCATTATAATCATCATATCCTGTGTAACGGCGACTCTCATTTTTAATGTAAGAACCAGTTATATGTCCATCTTCTTCAAAAGCTGAATATATGTAAATGTATCCGCAATATAAATTAAGATAATAATACCAATCTTCATCCCTACGTTCAAAAGTGTCAATCGGATAAGAATGCTCATAACTTTCAGCGATATTGAGCATTTCGTCTAATTTATAGAGACCGATTATTGATTCTGTCGGAATATTGTCTTGATTTTTAAAATAATTTTTTGAGTTTATATCATGATCCGGATTATATGCTGTAAGAAAATACATTTCCCCGTTTTTTTCAAACAAATAAGGATATGTCTCTATACTAAGACCTGGCTTAAAATAATCATATTCATTTCTGTATATTTCATCGCCATCTGGTGAAAACAAAGATAGCAAAGGTTGCATTGAATGATAAAAATGATATTGTGGATCATTGTTCATATTTCTCGGTAGGCTTATGGAAGTCACAAGTATATTGCCATTCGATAATTCGATGGCTTCATTATAATAACACCTGGAAACATCAGGATCATTATAATAAACAGTTTCCCATTCTTGGGAAATTATGTTATTGACTCTGCCAAAAAGCAGAGTCAATAACATAATTATCAGAAGGATATTCTTATTCATGACTTCTGCAATTTTAATGTAATTTTTCATATTCTATTTTTATTTAGTTAATGATTTTCTTTTTTTGCTCTGAGCTATGAGCATTGAGCTGACTGCTGATAGCTGACAGCTAATTTTCAATTTTCAGTTTTCAATTTTCAACTTGAAAATATCCGTAGTACTGCTCACCGTTACTCAAAGTGATGTCCATTCTATAATAGCCGGCATCATTAATAATAAAGGTGGCATGATCAGGTGTAGATAAGACATTGTCATTGTCTATATATACACCGTTAGAATCCTTAATAACGATATGCGCTATTCCCACATTATCGTTAAAGGTAATTGTTAGAGTGTGACCTGTAATGTCAGCCGAGATGGTTTCGGAACGATGGGTGGAACCGTTTTGGATTCCTGTGTGCACCTCTAATACATCAACCTTGTGTATAGAGGTTGTAGGCTTCGCTTCAAGTTTTACGCACAAACAAAGCAGTACCGCTAAAAAAATAAATGATTGCTTCATAGTTCTATCTGTTAATTTTCAAACGTAAAAGTAAAACTAATTTCAACATGAGAGTCTGGAATTATTTTTGCATTTTTATGCATAATACAAGCAAACAACTTGAATATTAAATCATTACAGATACTTGCTCAAAAACAATCTAATATCTGATTCCTGTTTTAAGCCTAGTTTAATTTTCATATTATCAATTCTTCTCCATATAGTAGAGTAATTCTTCGAGAGCAAAGAAGATATTTCAGTTGTATCCAGATTTAACAGCAGCAGACATATACAAGTTTGGTCATCATTGTCCATATCTGGGTATTTCATCGCAATCCTCTCAAGAAAATTATTCAGACAATTGTTGGCTTCATACCTCAAAACCGCTACATCTTTAGCACTGAGTGGTTTTATGTTCATAGACTTAAGTTTTGATTTTTGTACCATCTCTGTTTCTGCTAATATTCTTTTGCAGATAGTTGTCCCTAAATATTGATTCATGTCTGCTGACTTACCATCGCGTATAGTGTTTTCCAACTCCTTTAGTTTCTTCTCCTGAATGCTGATTATCCTTTCCTGTTCCCTTATTTTTGCACCTGAACTACGCAATCTGCCGTCTTTGTACGACATCGTCCATTCTTTTTCAGTAATAATCCTGTCTTTATCTATTATTTTCTCGTTGACATCTGCTATTTCCTTTTCTTTTGCCTTAACATCATTCCTTATCTTTTCCACCAACTGAATTTTGTCGTCTATCTCTTTTTTAAGTATAATTATGCTTTCGTTATAATCTTCTATTATTTTAGAATATTCTCTTATCTCAGATTCTTTTCGCTTTATTTCTTCATTAATTTGATTTATTATATCATTATTTTTATTCAATTCATTTGTATATTTATCTGATTTCCTTTTTAATACATATATTATAAACGTAATGGTGATGAGAAGCAAAAACGAGACGCTGATAAAATACATGATCACGGCACTCATTTTCCTCTTATTTTCCAATCTTCCTCTTTCCTGCTTCCTTTTCACATATTCATTATATACGCTTTGCATCTCGCCTCTTTCAACACCCCTGTTCATATTGTATTCTGACAATTTCAGACTAATGTTGTCGTAATACATCTTTTTTTCATAATCTCCGATGGAATCATGTATGGCAGCAAGCCTAATTGCAGAAAGATGCTTGATATTAGTGATGTCGCTTTTCACACATTTTTTAAAATAAAATATTGCGGAATCGTATTCTAGATCTTTATAAAACATGCTTCCCAAAATACCATAATACGAATGTTTTACAGAAAGATTTCTTATCATACCAAGATTATTCTTGATCATAACATACGCACTGTCCTTTTCTCCCCTGTCAAATAGAATCTGGGCTATGCATTTCTCGACATCCAATCTGTTTGGAAGTTCTGAGTTGGTCTCCAACGACTTATTATAATAATACAATGCACTGTCGGGCATATTGTATAGCTGATATGAATTACCCAAGCATTTGTAGGTGTTAGCTACGGCTTTGTTTTCTCCAAGCAACAATACATATTTCAATGCTTTTCTGTATTTGGAAATCGCAAGGTCGCAGTAGTTTTCACTAAGGAACAATTCGCCTAATCTCGTATAAATCAATGAGAGGAAACGGATTTTTTCGTAATCAGGGCTTTGAGCTTCGAGCTTCGAGCTGTGAGCATTTCGGAATTTCTGCTCATGGCTCATGGCTCGTGGCTCACTGCCTTTCCCAGATTTTGAGGTTCTCAGATTCTCAGTTTCAAATTCCATTATCTCCAAAGCAATAAGATAATGCTCGCAGGCGCCAACAATATTGTCCTTTTCCGTGAGACCGACAGCATGGTAGTAATGCGCTTTGGCAGCTGTCAGCTGTCGGCTTTCAGCTATCAGTCTGTTTCCATCGTCAGCTTCTTTGTCAAACAATCTCCATCGCTGACCGCTGATAGCTGACGGCTGATAGCTATCAAAGAATTCCATCGCTGCTTTTACTTCTTCGAAATTGCTTTGAGGAAGGTAGTTTTTATATAAGGAGTCGGCTATACGAATCTGGGATTCGTAGAAAGACACAGAGTCATCATAATTTATATTGCTTTGAGCTATGAGCTGAGAGCATTGA
>JAZUCH010000013.1:0-15841 GCA_045639025.1 Bacteroidales bacterium | reverse complement strand
CGAACAGAACTTCAATATGGAAACCGTAAACGTCAACGACTTGTCGAGCGGTGTTTATATGATGAAACTGCTTATGGACAATGGCGAGTCGTTTACAGAGAAAATCGTAATTAAATAAAAAACTCAGAATCTCAAAATCTCAAAATCTCAGAACTTTTGTAGGAGTTCAGGATTAGAGGAATAGAGGGATTAGAGGTGCAGAGGGATTAGAGGGGTTTTTCACATCACTCCATCACTCCATTACTAAAAAAACTCAACAGCCAAAGTTCAAAGTTCAGAGTTCAAAGTTCAAAAGCCAAAGTCCTTCTGAGGTTTTGAGGTTCTGAATTTCTGAGATTCAAAATAGTGCCGAAGGTACGACAGAAAAACAAAACGCAGTTCTGTCGTGCTTTCAGCGCTTTGATTTTTATAAAATATTGTTTTGCAGGAATTCTTTTCTTTAAAGACGCCACATTTTAGAACTTTAGAATTTTAGAACTCTAGAAATTTCTAAGGTTCTAGAATTCTAGAGTTCTAGAATTCTCCCCTGCGTTAGGGATTGGAGCGGCATCCTTTTGGAGCGCAGCGGAAAAAGATATAGCGGAAAGCCCGACGGCGGAGCGAAGCGGAGCCGGAACGCCCAAAGAAAGAAGACTACAAGTCAACAAGACTACATGACTACAAGTTGTTGGGATGATGTGGTTTTCACAGAAAAAACATTTCGTGAATATTCGTGCGATTTCGTGGATGGAGGATTTGAGGAATTCAGGAATTTTGGGTTTAGAGGGACAGAGGGATTAGAGGTATTAGAGGGGCAGAGGGACTAGAGGGAATAGAGGTACAGAGGGAATAGAGGAGTTTTTCTCATCACTTCATTACTAAAAAGGTTCAGAGTTTAGAGTTCAAAGTTCAAAGTTCAAAGTTCAGAGTTCTGAGATTTTTATCAGTTTCTCTTATTGCTCAGTTCTTTAATCTTGGCTTTCATCTCGGAAGCCTTGACGTCATACACTTTGCCTCCTTTGATGATTCTGATGCTTCCTGTTTCTTCGGAAACGACGAGCGCGATGCAGTCGCTGTTTTCTGTTATTCCGATACCAGCTCTGTGACGAAGTCCGTAGCTGCCAGGAAGATGTGTGTTCTGTGTGATAGGAAGGATGCAGCGTGCTGCCTTAATCTTTTCGTTGGCAATGACCATCGCACCATCGTGTAATGGACTGTTCTTAAAGAAGATATTCTCTATTAAAGGCTTGCTAATGACTGCGTTTATAGTTACGCCTGTATCTATAATCTCACTAAGGTTGTTATCTTGTGCAAGTAGAATCAATGCTCCGACTTTATCTTGCGACATAGAAGCGCAGGCTTCACAGATTGAGTTCAAGTCGAGTTTGCTCTCTTCTTTGTAACGGAATCCAAATCCAGCAATGAGGTTTTTGAAAGAATCGGCAATCTTTGTGTTGCCGATGCCAAGAAGGAATCGCCTTACTTCCGGCTGGAAGATGATAATCAATGCGATGAAACCGACGTTGACAAAAGCTCCAAGTATATAGCTGAGCAATTCCATGTGAAGGGCAGTGACTATCTTCAATCCTAATATGATGGCGACTATGCCAAAGAAAATTTTGATGGCATTTGTGCCTTTGACGAGATAATATAATCCGTAAAATAATAAGCCAACCAACAAGACATCGAGTATGTCCCATACACGGATTTGTATAAAAGCATTAACAAAAAGCTCAGTCATAATTTATGTTTAATTTAGCAACAAAGATAAAAAAAGACTAAAGACAAAAGGCTAAAGACTAAAGATTTTTTTACTACCTTAAAGTTCAATAGCCAAAGTTCAAAGTTCATAGTTCATAGTTCAAAGTTCATAGTTCAAAGTTCAGAGTTCAAAGTTCAAAGTTCATTAACAAGTTTAACGGCTTCGACTGCTTCTTTAACATCATGGACTCTCAAAATGTCGGCTCCTCTCATCAATGCTATGGTGTTGAGGACTGTAGTTCCGTTGAGTGCTTCTTGTGATGTTATTTTTAAAGTTTTATAAATCATTGATTTTCGTGAAATGCCAATCAAGACAGGAAGATTGTTGACTCTATATTCGTTAATGTTATTTAACAATTCGAAGTTAGATTTCATGCTTTTGTTAAAACCTATTCCTGGGTCAAGTATGATTTGTTGCTCTCCGTATTGTGATAAAAATTCAATCTGTCTTTCAAAAAAGGATTTTACAATCTCGCAAGGATTTTCTTTAATATGATTTGTATGCAACGATTCTATGCTGCCTCCACAATGCATCATCATATAAGGTGTGCGAGTCTCGCCGATGAAAGGCAGCATCTCTTCATCGAAGATTCCGCCTGAAATATCGTTGATTATGTCAGCGCCATTTTCTAAAGCATTCTTTGCTACTTCTTTACGGAAAGTGTCGATAGATATAATCGCTTCAGGAAATCTTTTGCGAATCTCGATAAGAGAGGGTAGAAGACGAGAATTTTCTTCTTCCACAGAGATTATCTCTGAACCAGGACGTGATGAAAACGCTCCTATGTCGATGATGTCGGCTCCGTCCGTTAACATTTTTTCACAATGTCTTAAGACGTCGTCGGTGTTGTTGTGTGAACCACCATCATAAAAAGAATCTGGTGTGAGATTCAAAATTCCCATCACAAGCGGACGCTCCCATGAAAAAAAATGCTCTCCAATCTTCAGTTTCATAGCAAAAAATGTTTATCTTTACGTTCTTAAAATATTGATTGTTTTATCGATAATAATAAAACAAAATTTCTTACAAAAATATAAAAATAATAAGATGAAAGATACACAAAATCAATTTAAAAAGGTCGTTGAACAATGTACTGAGATTTTTACTAAAAAGATGATGGACTACGGCGTGGCATGGCGTATAATGAGAACCACATCTGTCACCGACCAGATATTTATCAAAGCAAACAGAATCAGAAGCCTTCAAACAAAAGCAGAACGTCTTGTCAATGAAGGTATAGAGCCGGAATTTATCGGTATCATCAATTATTCTGCTATGGCAATCATACAGTTGCGTCTTGGCGTTGTTGATAAACCTGACCTTGAGCCAGCAAAAGCTGCTGAGCTTTATTCAGGCGTGCTTCAAGAAGCTTTCGATTTGATGCAATGCAAGAATCACGATTATGACGAAGCATGGAGAAGTATGCGCGTCAGTTCAATGACAGATTTGATTTTGATGAAGCTATTGAGAATTAAGGAAATAGAAGACCACGATGGTAAGACGATAATTTCAGAAGGATTGGATGCTAACTATTTTGATATCATCAATTATGCTGTCTTCTGTATGATTTTATTGTCTGAACAAGCTGAGAAATAATATGAAGAAAGAATACACAAAATCAGGATTTTTATCATTTGCGATTACCATTTGGGCGATGGTATGCGCTGTGGCAGTCGGATTTTTCCCGAATTTTTCATGGATAATGTTAGCTGCAATTGTATTTCCTATACTTGCAGCTTTGTTGTTTAACAATTATTATAACAGATCTGGATTGGCGTTGTGCCGTGTTTTGGTAGGGGCTCTTTTTATCTTTAGCAGCTTCACTAAAGGCGTTGACCCTCTTGGAACTAAATACAAGATGCTCGACTATTTCATCGCGTACGACATACAGTGGCTCAATGATTTGGCACTGCCGTTGGCTATCATAATGATAATGGCTGAGTTTATCGTCGGTATCTGTCTGTTATTGAATCTCTTGCCGCGCCTCGCTACGCTCGGCGCTTCGCTGCTCATGATATTCTTTACAATAACGACTTACTTCGACGCAAGACTTAACCTCGTTCCTGACTGCGGATGCTTCGGAACAGCGATAAAAATGAGCAACTGGCAGACTTTCTTCAAAAACCTGATTATACTTTCTATACTTATCCCTCTTGTATTCAATAATAAAACCTTTATAAATAAAAGAGTTACTGTTTTGGGACAGACACTCTTTACATTTATATTCATGGGATTGTTTGTCGGTTTTGAGGTTTATAATGTACGTTATCTTCCTGTCATCGATTTCATGGATTGGAAAGTAGGTAAAGATATGAAACCTGTTGAAGACGCAGCTCCTGCAGAGATATTCCTGACTTTTAAAAATATTGAAACAGGCGAGACTGAAGAGTTTGTTTCTCCTAACTATCCTTGGAACGATTCTATATGGATGTCGCAATGGGAATTCGTTTCTCAACGTCAAGAAGGTGGAACTCAATCGCTTGGATTTTCTATTTTGAATGAAGACGGTGATGACTTCACAGATATCCTTTTTGACACGGAGAATCTCTTTGTTTTTGTTGCTCCATATCTTGAAGAAATGACAGAAGAGGACTTCGCAGAATGTCAACGTATTTACGATTTTGCAAACGAAAACGGATTCAATTATTTATGGATTACATCGGCAAATCCTGAATACGTTTATGAGTTGCAGGATAAATATTATATGTTCGACGAAGTATATTACGGTGACGAACTTGAGCTGAAATCGATGGTACGTTCAAATCCTGGACTTATGCTTATGAATGAAGGTGTTATCTTGGATAAATGGAGTAAGATTGATTTCCCTACAGAAAAAGAAATAAACTTATTAGTTAGGAATTAGTAATTAGTAATTAGTAATTAGGAATTTTGGACGATGACAGTTGTCTGTTGTCCGTTGTCTGTTGACTTAAAAATATGACCTCATATATCATCAGGAAAATATTATACGGATTGGCAGTTCTCTGGGGTGTCGTGACTCTGGTGTTCTTCCTTTTTAACATTGTACCTGGCGACCCTGTGAGAATGATGCTCGGACAACGTGCAGACGAGGCTGATGTTCAGGCGATAAGAGAAGAGCTTGGATTGAATCAAAGTGTATTTAAACAATACACAGATTATCTTAATGATTTGTCGCCAATTTCTTTTTATATAAATGAAAATTCCCAAAACGATTACGACAAATTCAAAGCGCATTGTGTTTTGGTGAAAATCGGTGATGTTGACGTGGTTTTGAAGACTCCATATTTGAGATATTCATATCAAAGTAAAAGGTCGGTAGGAACTATTTTGTCGGAAGCATTTCCTAATACATTGATATTAGCGGCTGTTGCGATAGCTTTCGCCTTGATATTGGGTGTTTTTATTGGAGTATTAGCGGCTGTCGTCAACACTGATTTTGTTAATAAACTGACGTTGTTTATAACGACTATAGGAATGTCGTTGCCTTCTTTCTTTGCAGCTATTTTGGTCGCTTGGTTATTTGGTTATGTGTGGGAGTCGTTCACCGGCTTGAGCATGACGGGTAATCTTTATTCCGTTGACGATTATGGCAATGGCGCATATCTGGATTTGAAGAATCTTATTCTTCCAGCATTCACATTGGGATTGAGACCGTTGGCTGTCGTCGTGGAATTGACACGCACTTCATTATTAGAAGCGATGTCAATGGATTATATCAGAACAGCGCGAGCCAAAGGGTTGAAGCAGTGGAGAGTGGTTACAGTTCATGCATTGAGAAACGCGATGACGCCTGTTGTAACAGCCATTTCGGGCTGGTTCGCCTCTTTGTTGGCAGGAGCGGTTTTCGTAGAATATGTTTTCGACTGGAAAGGAATAGGCGTCATTATAGTCGATGCCCTCGACACCTTCGATTTTCCTGTCATAATGGGAGCTGTCTTGCTGATAGGATTTATGCTGATAATAATCAACATCGTCGTTGATATTATTTACGGAATCTTAGACCCGAGAGTGAGAGTGTATTGAGGAAAATATCAATATGTCAAATTTAATTTCAATCCGACGGCTTCTGAAATCATTATGAATGTGGAGAGCTGCATATCGGTTTCTCCTTTTTCCAATAGTGCTACATATTCACGTTTCTTGCCGATTTTGTCTGCAAGTTGCTGCTGTGTTATTCCAGCGGCTTTACGGGCGTTTTTTAATATTTCGGCATAATACCAAGCACGTGACTTGGCATCAAATTCTTCTCTTGTTGTTGAATCCTTGGTGCCGTATTTCTTTTCTAACAAATCTTCCACAGTGGGAAGTCTTTTTAGTTTTTCGTTGTCAATAATTGTTTTCATGTCAAAGAATTTAGTATTTGTTGAGCTTTGTGGATTTCCTTTTTATAATCTTTAGTTGACTTTTTAATGAACCCATTCAAAAGTATAATTTCATTACATTCGATTAAACTTTCATTATCTATGGTAAACAATAAAATTCTGTATTCGTTTTCTATAGAGATTCTTAACTCGTACAAGTTTGTGTTTTTTAACTTTTTTGCCAGTTTTGAATTGATGATTTTTATTTCTGAAATTATATTCAAAGCATAATCGATTTTATTTTGAATCTTATTCGATAATGAATTATAAAACAAATCAAATTCCATACTTCTGTAAATGGTTCTCATTTTTGCAAAGGTAATAAATTTATTACAATAATTGATATTGATGAGAAGAAAATATTTTGTGTTTTGTGATATTCAGTTCTCTTTGCAAATGTAATAACTAATTCATTATAATTGAGTTAAAATAAATTAAGAAATGAAATAAATATAGTTAAAAATTATTTGTGAAATGTTATGATGTAAAACTATATACCTTAATTTTTTTGTTTCATTATCTCATTATTTTCCGATATTTTTTCATAAATTTGCAACATAAAATGTAAAGTCGTTTCAATGATATTTATATAAAAAAACTAAAGAAATGTCATTGATTACAAAAGAATAAGTAAAAAAGTTTAACTACTAAAAAATATTGAATATGAGAAGAAAAATTGTTGCTGGTAACTGGAAGATGAACCTCGATTTTCAAGAAGCTCAAGACCTTATAGAAAACATTGCTAACCTCTGTGAAGATAAACAACCTGATTGCGATATAGTCATTTGCCCTCCATTCCCTTATTTGGAAATGACAACAGACATGTCTGATGATACTCAGATGTTCTACGTCGGCGCTCAAAACGTAAACGAAAACGAATCAGGTGCTTATACTGGCGAAGTTTCAGCTAAGATGCTCGACTCTCTCGGAACAAACTTCTGTATCGTAGGTCACAGCGAAAGAAGAAAATATTTCAATGAAGATAATGCAGTTCTTGCAACTAAGATAACAAAACTCCTCCAATATCAGATTGTTCCAATCTACTGCGTTGGTGAAGTTTTAGAAGAAAGAGAAAACAACACACACTTCGATGTAATCAAACAACAAATTGAAGAAGGTCTTTTCCACCTCGACGTAGCTGATATGGAAAATATCGTAATCGCTTATGAACCAGTATGGGCTATCGGTACAGGCAAGACTGCTACTCCAGCTCAGGCTCAGGAAGTACATAAATTCATCCGTACTCTCATTGCAGAGAAATATGGTGAAGACATCGCTGCTCAGATGCGTATCCTTTATGGTGGCAGCTGCAACGCCAAAAACGCTGCTGACTTGTTCGCTCAAGAAGACATCGACGGTGGCTTGATTGGCGGAGCTTCTCTTAAGGCTGAAGATTTCGTAAGTATCGCAATGCAAGCTTCAAAATAATCGAGTATGAATTATTACGCTTGTTCGTTTACTAACCCCGGAAACGAAAACTTAAAAGATATGTTCATGGAACTGCTCGGAGAAATAGGATTCGACAGTTTCATGGATACTGATGAGGGTTTTGAGGCTTATTGCCAAGAACCAGCTCTAGATGACGATGAACTCAACGACATTATGCAGATGGAACAGTTTGCTAATGTAAAACTTTTGAAAAAGGAACTTATCCCTGACCAAGACTGGAATGCAACTTGGGAGGCTTCGTACGAACCTGTCATTATTAACGAGTTCTGTAGAATTAGAGCTCCTTTCCATAAGGTGGAAGGTTCTTATAAATACGACCTCATCATAGAACCAAAAATGTCGTTCGGTACAGCTCATCATGAGACAACATCACAGATTATCGAACTTATGTTGCAGTCTGATTTCACAGGACTTAACCTTCTCGATATGGGTTCTGGTACAGGCGTGCTGGCAATCTTGGCAAAGAAACTAGGTTCTGCTACAACAGTGGCAATAGATAACGATGAATGGGCTTACAGAAATGCTCTTGATAACATCCGTCTTAATGATGAAAATGACATCATCGTTGAACTAGGTGATGCTAACTCCTTAAATGATAGACAATTCGATATAATACTCGCTAATATCAACAGAAACATTCTGCTCAGAGATATGAAAGAATACGTTAAATGTCTCGTTGATGGCGGCAAGATTTTCTTTAGCGGTTTCTATGAAGAAGACTTGGTTCTCATCGCTAAAGAAGCGGAACGTCTTGGTCTGAGATATTCTAATCATGTAACGAAAAATAATTGGACAGCAGCTGTCTTCGTAAAATAATATGTGGATACCTATATTAATAGTAGTCTTGGTCGCATACCTCTTGGGTTCTATTCCAAGTTCGGTATGGATTGGCAAGATTTTCTACGGAATTGATGTCAGAGAACATGGTTCAGGCAATGCAGGAACAACAAATACAATCAGAATATTAGGATATAAAGCTGGGATACCTGTCTTTATCATTGATGCCTTGAAAGGTTGGTTCGCGGTTTTTTTGACAAAAATAGTCTTTGGATATTTCCCATCGATAGAGATGCCTGAATATATGTCGTTAATAGCAGCTGTCGCTGTTGTGCTTGGACATATATTTCCAGTGTTTGCTGGTTTCAGAGGCGGCAAAGGCGTTGCAACATTGCTTGGCGTTGGCTTCGGTTTAATACCAATTCCAGCACTTATCGCTCTTGGAATATTTATGCTGGTATTGTTATGCTTCGGTTATGTTTCGCTCGCAAGTATCACAGCTGCAGTAACTTTACCTTTTATAACATACTTCTTCGTGATGCCAGGTAAGCTCCTTTTGTTGTTGCTTACAATAGCAGTTGCGGTATTCATTCCGATAACACATCGTCAGAATATCAAGAGGTTGCTTAATGGAACAGAGAATAAGTTTTTGAAGAAAAAATAGTTGAAAAAAAACTATAAATTCGGACTTTCATATATATGATTTTTTGTAATTTTACAAACTGATAAATACAAGAATTATGAAATTTATACTTTCAAGTTTAAAATTATTAAAAGCTGTACAGTCGCTTAGCGGAGTTATAAACTCAAACAATACATTACCAATATTAGACGATTTCTTGTTTAATATTTCTGAAAATGAATTGAAAATCACTGCTTCAGATTTGGAAACAACAATGATAGTATCAATTCAGCCTGACTTGGTTGAAGGAGCAGGTGAGGTGACAATTCCAGCACGTTTACTTATTGATATTTTGAAGAACTTCCCTGACATTCCTGTCGCTTTCAATATTGATGAAACAACATTGGCTATTGAAATTACAACAGGAGAAGGCCGTTATAAGATGGCAGGTCATAAGAGTGATGAGTTCCCACAAGTTCCAGTTTTGGAAGATGCTGCTAAATGGGAAATCCCTGCTGACGTATTAGCTTGCGGTTTTGAAAAGACCGTCTTCGCAACAGGTAACGATGAAATTCGTCCAGTGATGACAGGTGTGTTCATGGAAATGACAAACAATGGTCTTAACTTCGTGGCAACAGACGCACACAAACTCGTACGTTACAGAAGATTAGACATCAAATCAGAAACACTTGCATCATTCATAGTTCCAAAGAAACCTATTAACCAGTTGAAAAATGCTTTGTCTGGTAAAGCTGACGAAATGGTTGCTGTTGAGTTTAACAAAACAAATGCATCATTCACAATGTCAGGTTTTAAATTGGTCTGCCGTCTCATCGATGGTAGATATCCTAACTATGAAGCTGTTATTCCACAATCAAATCCTAACAAATTGACTATCGACCGTCAATTGTTGTTATCAGCTATTCGTCGTGTGGCTATCTTCTCAAGCAAGGCAACACACCAAATCCGTTTCAAAATTGCTGGTCAGGAACTTACATTGACAGCAGAAGATTTGGATTATTACAACGAAGCAAAGGAAAGACTTTCATGTAGCTATGAAGGTGGTGATATGGAAATCGGTTTCAACTCACGTTTCTTCCAGGAAATGCTTGGCAACCTCAGTCAACAAGAGATATTGTTAGAAATGTCAGCTCCAAATAGAGCTGGTATCATTACTCCAGTTGACAATCAAAATGCTGACGAAGACATCTTGATGCTTTTGATGCCAGTAATGTTGAATTAAGACACAATACTATAAGATAAGGAGAGCTGCTTTGAAAAAGGCAGCTCTTTTTTTAAGATGAAAGTTTTTCGCAAAGACGCAAAGTGTCGCAGAGTAATTATCAGCGTTTTTCTGTGTCTTTGCGAGAGAAAGTTTGATTCATTAGTTGATGACATTTAAGTTCAATGTTCGCGACTAGGTGTTAGTTGCCTCTAATGCGTTAGGGATTGGAGCGGCATCCTTTGCGAGCGGAGCGAGCAAAGATATAGCGGAAAGCCCGACGGCGGAGCTGGAAGCGGAGCCGGAACGCCCAGATAAAGTGTATGGTTTAGAGTGTAGAGTTTATAGTTGGTTGAAATTTTTTATATTTACAAGTGTAATAAAAAAGTCGTTCAGTTTCCCGAACGACTTGTTTTTTTAATTAAAAATTCTGAGATTTTGAGATTCTGAATTTCTTAGATTCAAATTTTAGGACCTGCGGTTACCAGAGCTTTTCCAGCTTCATTATGTGTGAATTTCTCGAAGTTCTTGATGAAACGAGCTGCCAAGTCTTCAGCTTTTTCGTTCCATTCTTCAGCAGTTGCGTAAGTGTCGCGAGGGTCCAAAATATTAGGATTTACATCATGTAATGCTACAGGCACTTTGAAATCGAAGTAAGGGATAGTCTTGGTTTCAGCCTTTTCAATAGAGCCGTCGAGGATAGCATCAATGATAGCGCGTGTATCTTTAATAGATATACGTTTGCCAGTTCCGTTCCAACCGGTATTTACCAAATAAGCGGTCGCGCCTGTTTTCTCCATTTTCTTGACTAATTCTTCGGCATATTTTGTTGGATGCAAAGAAAGGAATGCTTCTCCGAAACATGCTGAGAATGTTGGTGTAGGCTCTGTGATGCCACGTTCTGTACCAGCAAGTTTAGCAGTAAAACCTGAGAGGAAATAATATTTCATCTGTTCAGGTGTCAGCATAGAAACAGGAGGCAATACTCCGAAAGCGTCGGCTGACAAGAAAATTACTTTCTTTGCAGCAGGTGCTTTTGATACTGGTTTTACAATGTTTTCGATATGGTAGATAGGGTAGGAGACGCGAGTGTTTTCAGTTACGCTCTTATCGTGGAAATCAATTTTGCCATTTTCATCGACGGTTACATTTTCCAATAAAGCATTTCTCTTTATTGCATTGTAGATGTCTGGTTCGTTTTCTTTTTTAAGGTCGATGACTTTTGCGTAGCAACCGCCTTCGAAGTTGAAGATGCCATCGTCGTCCCATCCGTGTTCGTCGTCACCTATCAAAGCTCTCTTTGGATCTGTTGATAAAGTGGTTTTACCAGTTCCTGATAAACCGAAGAAGATTGCAGTCTCGCCCTTTTCGTTGGTGTTAGCAGAGCAGTGCATAGCAGCGATGCCTTTTAAAGGTAACAAGTAATTCATAATTGAGAACATACCTTTTTTCATCTCGCCGCCGTACCAAGTGTTAAGGATTATTTGTGCTCTTTCTTTCAGGTTGAAAGCTACAGCAGTTTCTGAGTTAAGACCTAATTCTTTGTAGTTCTCTACTTTACCTTTAGAGGCAGTATAAACTACGAAATCAGGTTCTCCAAAGTTTGCCAATTCTTCTTCTGTAGGACGAATGAACATGTTCTTGACGAAATGAGCTTGCCAAGCGACTTCCATAATGAAGCGGATTTTCAAACGAGTGCTTTCGTTGGCACCGGAATAGCCGTCCATTACATAAAGTTTCTTTCTTCCTTTCAGTTCTTTGAGAGCGATTTCTTTAAGTTCGTCCCAGACTTCAGGAGTGATTGGTTTGTTGTCGTTCTTGTATTGTTCGGATGTCCACCAAACAGTGTCGCGACTAACATCGTCCATGACGAAATATTTGTCCTTAGGTGAACGCCCTGTATAAATGCCTGTCATAACATTGACGGCGCCTAATTCTGTCATTACACCTTTATCATATCCTGTTAATTCAGGATTCATTTCGTCTTCAAATAATTCTTCATAAGATGGGTTATATATTATTTCTTGCACATCTGTGATGCCGTAAGAAATAAGTGCTTGCTTAATTTTGTTTTTTTCTATCATAATTAAGTTTGTTTTGTATATCGCAAATGTATAAATTATATTTAAATGTGAAACAAACAATTCGACTAAAAAATGCCTTTTTTTTATGATTTTTTTTAATAAATAATTCTTTTATATTGTGAAAATTGTTGTAATTTTACACCGAAAATTTGATTTTGAGAAAATGCTGACAAAAATAGCTTTTTATATTTTTTTTTATCCCTTATCGATAATACCTTTGTTTTTTCTGTATATAATTTCATTTCTTTTATACCTAATACTAGCATTTATTTTAGGATATCGTAAGAAAATTATCGATAAAAATTTATCTAATTCATTTCCTGATTTAACATTTGGCGACAAAATAAGAATAAGAAACAAATTTTATTGGCATCTGACACAGTTGGGAGTTGAGATGTTGAAGATGATTTCGATGTCAAAAAAGAATGTTATGAGACGTTATTACTGCTCAAATCCAGAAGTGGTAAATAAATTTTATGAAGAAGGGAAAAGTGTTGTTTTGATGTCGAGTCATTATAATAATTGGGAATGGATGGTATTGAGCCTTGATATGCAATTTAAGCATCATGGAATAGGAGTGGGGGCGCATAATACCAATAAGGTGTTTGAGAAACTTATCAATCGTGCAAGAACCCGCTATGGTACAGAAGTCGTTTTTCATGATAACGTACGAGAAGTGATGGCTTATCATGAAACGAATCATATTCCGGCAGCATATATGATTCTTGCCGATCAGAATCCTAGCAATCCTAAACGTTGCTATGTGGCAAATTTTCTAAATCAAAAGACTGGTTTCATAAGAGGCTCTGAGGGATTTGCAAGAAAATATGATTTGCCTGTATTATATTATAAGGTGGTAAAAGAAAAATTGGGACGTTATCGCATAGATGTTGAAGTCATCTGTGAGTCTCCTGCAGAACTGACTGACGGCGCTATTATGCAACGTTACACTGAATTGTTGGAAGAAACGATAAAATCAAATCCGCCTTACTGGCTCTGGAGCCATCGTAGATGGAAACATAATTTCGATGATGCTACATTGGGAAACCAATGAAAATGGAAGCTGAAAATGGAAAACTGAAAGTTAATTTTCCATTTTCAGCTTTCAACTTTCAATTTAATAAATCTCCACAAGACATTCGTCCAAATCCTTGCTAATTTGTTCTTCATCTAAATGCTGTCCGATGAAGACAATCTTCGCCATTCTGTCGCCGTATTTCTCGTCCCAATCGTTCATGATGCTTGGGTCGTTTCGCATAAGTTCTTCTAACTCGTCTTGTGTGGCTGTAGCAAACCAAAGTCCAGCTTCTGTAAGCTTCTTCTGAACGCCAGCTTGTTCGAATAAATATGTCATGTCTGGATTGTCGCTGAAATAACAGATTCCTTTTGCCCTGATAACATTTTCCGGCCATTTTGAAGTCACATATCTGTCGAATTTATTAGTGTCGAACGACTGACGTCTGTAATATACAAAGGTGCTTATGCCGTATTCATCGCCGTGGCTATGTCCGTGATGATGGTGATGATGACAAGGACAATTCTCATCATGACACTCTTCTCCATCGTGGTGATGATGTTGTTCATGTTCATGTTCTTTGTGATTATGATGTCTGTTGTCCGTTGTCTGTTGTCCGTTGTCTTCAATATGACGAATCCAGCCAGCTGCACCGGCTATTTTATAATATTCGAATTTATTGGTGTTGATGATTTTTTCTAAGTCGATGTTGGTGTAATCGCATTCTATTATCTCAACTCCAGGTTGTAAGTTGTTAATAATAGATTTGATTTTATTTAAATCATCTCGACTTACTTCTGATGCTTTGTTGAGAAGAACTATATTGCAGAATTCAATCTGTTGAATTACGAGGTTTGCGATATCTTCTTCTTCGATGGTATTTTTGTCTAGTTTATTTCCGCATTCAAATTCGCTTTTCATTCTTAAAGCATCAACAACAGTGACTATACAATCCAATTTAGGGAGTCCGTGTATGCTGTATTTCTCATCCATATTAGGAATTGATGCGATAGTGCGAGCTATTGGTTCTGGTTCGCATATTCCGCTAGCTTCAATAACAATGTAGTCGAATTTGTTTGATTTTACTATGTCAGTAAGTTGTTCGACCAAATCAAATTGAAGAGAACAGCAAATGCATCCATTTTGAAGAGCGACGAGACTGTCGTCTTTTTGGTCAACAACGCCGCCTTTTTGTATGAGTGCTGCGTCAATATTAATTTCACCGATATCATTAACTATTACGGCGAATTTGATTCCTTTTTTATTTGTGAGTATGTTGTTTACAAGAGTTGTCTTTCCACTTCCGAGATAACCTGTAAGAAGCAAAATAGGTGTTTCGTTCATAATATGTATTATTTATAGTTAAAATATAATCATTAAAAATCTATTTTACAAAATTAAGAATAATATCAAATGGTTTGTAAAATCTTTCTAAAATGTCTTCTTAATTCTTGTTGTTAAAATTATGTTAGATACACCTCAATTAATTATTATAGCGAATATTTGTTAAAAAGCCTTTCTTTGTTTTATTATCTAGATGCTTTTCCGTATTTTTGCAAAATATATAATTTAGCTTAAAATAAAAGAGATGTCCCATTATATAGAAAAGTTGATAGAAGAAGGCGAGCACCAAATGCAGGATTTTAAATATGAAATCTCAGATAGCAAAAAAATAGCCAGAACATTGGTGGCTTTCGCTAATACTGATGGTGGACGTTTATTGATAGGTGTAAAAGATAATGGTAGTATTTCTGGAATTCGTTCAGAAGAAGAAAAGCATATGATTCAAACCGCTGCAGAAATGTTTTGCCAGCCAATAGTTGAATATAAAGCTAAGGAATGGAACGTATATGGAAAAACTGTTTTGGAAATAATTGTTCCTAAAAGCAAATACAATAAACACAGAGCTCCAGATCACAATAATATATATAAGGTATATACAAGAGTAAAAGACCAAAATATTATTCCGGATGGTATTGTTTTAAAAATTTGGAAATATCAAAACAACAAACAAAACGTTAAGGTAACTTTTACTAATGAAGAGATGTTTCTTTTAAGATATTTGAATGAAAATAAAAAGATAACAGTAAAAGAATTCATTCAAAAAGCAGAAATAAGCAAAAAAGAGGCGGAGAGAATCATTGTAAATTTCACTTTGATGAATATGCTTAAGTACGAAATTACAGAGAAGGAATTGTTCTTTTCCCTTTTTGAGGAAGAATCTATAAGCTGAACTTATTTACGAAAAAATAGAATTGATAAAGAAGTTGATGTAAATCATGGTGGCTTTTAACTATTGGCTGTTGAACTAAAAGCCATTTCGTTTCCGATTCGTGTCCTTTCGTGGACAGACCATTTCGTGCTAGATTCGTGTGATTTCGTGGACAAACCATTTCGTGCCAGATTCGTGTCCTTTCGTGGATCAATCTTTTCGCGGATGTCTCTCAGTCTTTCTGAGTTTCTGAATTTCTTAGTTTCTTTGGCGTTCCGGCTATGCCGTCGGGCTTTCCGCTGTATCTTTGCCGTCTACGTCACCGCCTTCGCCGTCAAAGGATGCCGCTCCAATCCCTAACGCTGCGGGCGCTCCT
>JAZUCH010000012.1:0-1787 GCA_045639025.1 Bacteroidales bacterium | reverse complement strand
TGAAAAAAATATTACTACTCTCAATAATCTTGTTGTCTGTTATGATGACGGCATGCAAGCCGGATCCGATAAATAACGAAGGTGACGATAACAACGATACCATACAGGAAGAAGAACCGATAGTGAAGAAGTATTTAGTGAGGGAGTATGCTGACTATATGGGTCGTCTGAGATATATTATAGATTGGAATGAGGATTTTACAAGAATTGAGCATATAACAGCAGATTCAGGTACTTGGGACCAAATTGATTATGATTTTTATTACTATGGGGTAGACAGCATGAAAGTAGTGGCTTACACTCCAAGCAGTGGATTGAACAACTCTAGCTATGTTTGTTACCTTACAAATAATAGGATTTTCAAAATAGATTTTTATTCTAATAATGAATATAAATACACGAACTATCGTACTTATAATGAAGAAGGTAAACTTATCAGTAACATTGATAGTGTGAATAATTGTGGGACAATTTTTGAATGGGAAGGTAATAATGTTGTTAAAACATATTCGTATTCTGACGGAGAAGAAACTGGAACAATATATGGGAATTTTAGCGAGCACATTCATCCTTACTACACACTTCCTCATCTTTTGCGTGGGTACGGCTATAATATATATATATCACAGCCTTTGTGGAAAAATTTTGCTATACGTAGTGAATCGCATAAATATGAATATGATTCTGACGGATATGTAATAAGTGAATATTATATCAATGAATATGGAAATTGCTATGGTAATGTCCGTTATGAATATGCATTTTAAAAAAGAATTATATTATGAAAAATAAATTGTTGATAGTATTTATATTGTTATCTATCGAAATTTCTGCCCAAGTAGAAGGTAACCCTTATCATTTTTGCACATTATCTGGAGAACAATATAATCCTGGTATGCATGGGAGTAGTTTTGAAATTGATGATAAATGGGTTGTTACTATAGATAGTAAAGATTATACAAGATATGAAAAAACATTCATTCAATGAGAATAGCATAAAATAAAAACAATTAAACAATATTATAAAATGAGAAAATTATCACTAGTGCTTTTTGCGATGTTATTAGTTGCTTTCAATAACATCGGGTTCTCTCAAGAATTTGTTCCATATAAAACCAATGTGATACGTTATAATGGATATTCATTCCCTGTCTATCCTAAAAGTAGTGCATGGAAAGATATGACTCATAGCCAAAGGCTTGAGTCTTTACAATTGCCGACAGACACTTTGGAAAACATCTCGACATCAAGACTTTTGGAAACATGTTTATATTATCCTTTTAATATAAATGTTTTTGTGAATGACAATGTTATTGATGGTTTTAAGAAAATAAAATCACAATTTAACGGATATGAAGAATTATTTGGTCGCAATGATTTTGCATCGGAACTCATAAATATGTATTCTTCGAGAGATGTTGATTTTATTAGGCAGATTAGCAACGATTATGATTGCGGACAATATTCTTTTGATTTTATGATTATGGAACTGATGATATATGATTTTTTGGATTCAGTCTCAAATATCAGATTAAATCAAATTGCAAATTTAGTTTCGGAAAAGAAAGCCCAACGAGAAAGTTTTAAAGAATTTTATAGCAATAATCACATTGCAGAACAAATTATTAACAAGGCAAATCAATAAGTTATGAAAAAAATATTACTACTCTCAATAATCTTGTTGTCTGTTATGATGACGGCATGCAAGCCGGATCCGATAAATAACGAAGGTGACGATAACAACGATACCATACAGGAAGAAGAACCGATAGTGAAGAAGTATTTAG
>JAZUCH010000011.1:0-1933 GCA_045639025.1 Bacteroidales bacterium | reverse complement strand
AAAAGCAGAGTCAATAACATAATTATCAGAAGGATATTCTTATTCATGACTGCAATTTTAATGTAATTTTTCATATTCTATTTTTATTTAGTTAATGATTTTCTTTTTGAGCTATGAGCTGACTGCTGAGACGCTTCAATGTTCTTTTATATTTTATCGGAAACATTGAAACGTCTCTACCTTGAGGTCGCAGCTACATTAATTTTCAATTGCAAAATTACCCTAATTAAACATGTGTGTCAAGTAAGAATTATTCAGATAAAATAGCTTAACAATTTGATAATGCGTATTTTATTTTCTGATAAAGTTCTGTGTTTTATTAAAATTTTATATTATCTCTGTAAGGAAATTATTCAGGTTCGAGCTGTTGATACCTAATTTAGCGCAGATATTGTTTCGTCTGCTTCTTATCGTGCTATATGTGACACCGAATAAAGACGCGATTTGTTTGTCGTTGAGGTTAACTATTACCAAACATAGATAATACAAATCTTCTTTCTTGAATTTGGAAAGTCGGACAGAAATGTCTTCGATGAAACCGCCAAGATGAATATTTGCCGACTGCAACAGCAAGCCGAATTCTTCTTGCGACAACGGATGCAGATCGGATGTGTCGATGCCACGCCCCGACAGTTCGTCAATCTCGTCTAATATCTTGGAACAAACCTCTGACTGATAATAAGCCTTCAGATTGCTGAGTCCGGAGTTTCCTTTTTCTAACTTCGACTTAAGTCTTACAATCTCTTCTTCTTTTGCCTTTATCTGCTCAGAGAGTTTCTGAAGCTCCATGTTCTTGCTTCTGATTCTGCCTTCAACAAGCGAATGCCTGAATCTGATGTCGTTGATGGTATCAGAAAGTTCGCCGACAATCTTCCTGTTTCGTCTGACGACAAAAAATATCACGACAGCAATAATGATGAGACAAGGAGTTACTATCATGATGACATTCTTCCTGACTTTTGCTTTCTGCATCTCATGCATTTTGGTTTTATGAACATTATACATATCCTGAATCTTCAGACGATCAAATTCAGTGTCAACTCTCTCGTAAGCCAATTGTGAAGCGATGTCGTTGTAATATATCCTTTTTTCTTCATTTCCAATTGAATCATAAATATTAGCTAAAATTTCTGCAGAACTGAGATTCAGGAAATATTCAGAGCTGCCGATGGCTTTCTCCAAATAATAAATCGCCGAATCGTATTGCTTGTCCTCATACAGCATTTCTCCATAAATGGTGTAATACGACTCTCTTACATTGTCGTGTTCAATTATGTCGAATGTTTTTCGCATGATTGCGTATGCGCTGTCTTTCTCACCTTCGTCATAAAACAGCATCATCGCGACACATTTGTTTATGTCTATCTGATTGAAATAATTGGATGGGTCGGTCTCCATGCATTTGTCGAAATAATGAAATGCGGAATCATTGTCGATTGCCATATACGCCATTCCCGTGAGTTTCAGGATATGCGCACTGATACTGTCGCTGACGGAATGTTCATACGACTTCCTTAAAATATCGACGGCATTACTAGCGAAACTGTTATCCAAATAAATGTATCCCAACGTGAAACAAGAACTCGAAATCATAGAATTATATTTCTTATTAAGTTCCTTGTTTTTCAAATCTTCGGAACATAACTCTATAGATTTGAAGTAATTCTCACAAGCACCGATTTTGTCGCCACTGAAAAAAAGACTGTCCGCAATTCTTTTATGATTTTTAGCGGTTTCATAAATAGATGTTTCACCGACTGTGAACGATGCCTGTTGTCCGTTGACTGTTGTCCGTTGACAGCCGAAGGCTAAGAGTAATATGAAAAACATCAGTAATCTCATAAATGCAAAAATAACTAAAAAACACATAAAGTCGGCAGAGGGAAACCGAAAATTATTTTTGAAATCAAGCTAAAGGCTTTACGGCGTTAAA
>JAZUCH010000010.1:0-2609 GCA_045639025.1 Bacteroidales bacterium | reverse complement strand
AATAGTCGTACCTTTGCATCGCTTTTGAAAACAAGCACTCTTGGATAAGAGGTTTGGAGAGATGGCAGAGTGGTCGATTGCGGCGGTCTTGAAAACCGTTGTACTGCGAGGTACCGGGGGTTCGAATCCCTCTCTCTCCGCTGAATACAATTTGAAAGGTTTCTTAAATACCTTCAATAAAAAGTCTAAAGCGTCGTAAATCAGTTGATTACGACGCTTTTTTGTTGCTTTGTTCTAGCGTGATGAAGGCATGTATGCATCTGTTGGCAGTCAACATTAGGTCAGAATT
This sequence comes from Bacteroidales bacterium, assembly GCA_045639025.1. Classification (GTDB taxonomy): domain Bacteria; phylum Bacteroidota; class Bacteroidia; order Bacteroidales; family F082; genus Limimorpha. The sequence goes on along the minus strand of JAZUCH010000010.1, from coordinate 2,320 downwards.
TGCTACATTGGTCGCTACAGATAGAAAAGCTATCGAAAAAATGTAGCAGTGATTGCAATATGAAGCTCGTTTTGACATCTTCTAAATATCATGTTTACAATAATTTATGTTGAACTTTGTAGCGTTAATGCTACATTAAATTTTATTGTATGAGAATGATATTTAAAGTGTCGTACTATGTACGTTCCAATTATGAAAACAAACAAGGTAAATCACCATTGATGATTCGAATTTTCCTTAATGGTGAAATGCTTAATCTAGGCTCGTCCGGATTAAATATCGACAAAAAATTATGGAATAATTCCACGAGTCGGATGAAGGGGCGAACCGTTGAAGCATTAAATGTCAATGCGCAATTGGATAAAATCTCTATTTCTTTACAGGATATTTTTAAACAGTATAAAGATGATCCAGATTTGAGTCTAGATAAGATTAAGAGTGTTTATTTAGGAAAAGATAGGCCTAAAATTACTTTTTTAGAATTCTATGACAAATATTTGGAAGATGTTAAGTTTATGATTGGTGCTGGAAAAACAAAGGCTACTTACGACAAATATTCTGCAACTAAAAAGCATTTCATGAAATTCCTTGAATTAAAATATGGGAGAAAAGATATACGACCTAAAGAATTGACACATGTTATGGTACATGATTTTGATATCTATTTAAGGACAACGGGAGGTTTAAAATCCAATAGTGCTACTAAAACCTTAAAGTTTTTCAAGACAATAGTAATCTTTGCACAAAAATGCGGTGTCATGACTCATGATCCTTTCTTGAATCATCATTTTCATTTGGAACATGTAGATAGAGGGTTTCTAACGGATGAGGAAATACAGCTAATAATGAAGAAAGAATTTCCAATTCAAAGGTTGGAACAAGTACGGGACGTGTTTATTTTTTCTTGTTTTTGTGGATTGGCATATATAGATGTAGCAAATTTAAAGGAAGACAATATTGTAGAACTTGACGGGAAAAAATGGATTATGACTAAGCGACAAAAAACTAATATTCCTAGCAATATCCTTTTACTTGATATACCATTAAGAATCATAGATAAATATAAAGGTAAAACTAAAGGAGGTAAACTTCTGCCTATTCTCTCTAATCAAAAGATGAATTCTTATTTAAAAGAAATTGCAGATGTTTGTGGTATAAAAAAGACATTGACTTATCATGTGGCTCGACATACTTTTGCTACTATGACACTAAGTAAAGGCGTACCCATTGAATCTGTATCAAAAATGTTGGGACACACCAATATCAAGACAACTCAAATATATGCTCGTATTACAAATAAGAAAATAGAAGAAGATATGACGAAGTTGGCAGAAAAACTTGAATCATTCAAAATTATTTAAATACGCTCAGTTTCTTTAAATAATATATTAGAGCTAAATAAGGTTATTATATTTGTTCCAATGAATATTAAATGTTGAAAAATTAAATGAGTAGTCCTAAATGGTCGGATTGAATAGCAGTACGTTTGTAACGTGATAATTAACCATATGTTTAACAATTGTTGTGATATGAAGTTTATTCATTTCAAACAATTTAAAAAACTTATAAATAATGCGTTTTGATAATACGTTTTATATTTCAGACTTACTTGGAATTCTGACATTAATAACAATTCTTGTTGGGGGATTATTTGCTCTATATAAATGGAATAAAAGTATGCGAATTAAGCGGGCGGATTACATAAAAAGCCTGATTGATATTAATAATAAAGAAATGATTTTAGAAACTTTTAGTCTATTTGATTATGATATTAAATGGTATGATAATAGTTTCCATGGTAGTGAAAAGGAACAAAAAATAGATTTTACATTAACGTATTTTGATTATATTTGTTATCTGAACAAGATGGGTGTGTTTGATAAGAAAACATTCTTATTGTTTAAATATCAGGTAGATGCAATAGTGAAGAATAGACAAGTGCATGATTACTTTTACAACTTATATCATTACTCAAAATCTAAGGGTATTGAATTTTCATATCATTATCTGATTGAATATGCAATAAAACATGATTGTATTAATAAAGAGTTGTTTGATAAAACTTCATATCGCAAATATAAGATGTATCATAAATATCTTAATTGGATTGATTGACATGTATGGGGCGTTGTCTTCTATGAATTAAAAATAATGTATTATGTCAATATGGTAATTATTATTAACGTGAGTTCGATATAAAGTTTAAAATAACTTGTTGAAAATTAGGAGAATAGCGATAATTTTATTAAATTTATAGTGCTCAATTATAACATTTAAACCATTACCGCTATGTTCTCCGAGGCTAAAGTTACTGAAATTT
>JAZUCH010000009.1:0-28220 GCA_045639025.1 Bacteroidales bacterium | reverse complement strand
CGATTGTTCTGATACCATCAACTGCTGCCTTTGAGAAAGGTTTTTCTGTTGCTACTAATACTTTCATTTCTTTGTTTTTTTAAATGTTATGAAATATTATTTGTTAGCTGCTTCGAATTCTTGCATGCAAGCTACGAGAGCTTTAACTGATTCAACAGGGCAAGCATTGTAGATAGAAGCGCGGAAACCACCAACTGAACGGTGACCTTTGATACCAACCATGCCACGTTCTTTTGCGAATTCCATGAATGCTTTTTCTTTGTCTTCGTGACCTGGAGCCATTACGAAGCAAACGTTCATGATAGAACGGTCTTCTTTAGCTGCTGTACCGATGAACATAGAGTTGCGGTCGATTTCGTTATAAAGGAGTTCAGCTTTTTCGAGGTTGATTTTGTGCATTGCTTCGAGACCACCGAGATTCTTAACCCATTTCAATGTTTGGTACATGACGTAGATTGGGAATACTGGAGGAGTGTTGAACATAGAGATGTTACGATCTTCTTCAGCAGCGTGTGTACGGTAGTCAACCATTGTTTGGAGCTTGCGTTCGCCTTCGAGTTTGCCGAGGAGGTCACGACGGATGATGACGAATGTAACGCCAGCAGGACCTACGTTCTTTTGAGCACCACCATAGATAAGAGCATATTTGCTTACGTCAACTGGACGGCTCATGATGTCTGATGACATGTCAGCTACCAAGTCGATTGGGCAATCCATATCATAACGGATTTCTGTACCGTAGATTGTATTGTTTGTTGTGATGTGGAAATAGTCAGCGTCTGTTGGGATTACATAATCTTTAGGAATGTATGAGTATGTTTTGTCTTCTGATGAAGCAACAACTTCTACATCGCCATAGAATTTAGCTTCTTTAGCAGCTTTCTTAGCCCAAACACCTGTTTGAAGATAAGCAGCTTTGTTCTTTAAAAGGTTAGCTGGAACGTGGAAGAATTGTGTTGAAGCACCACCGCCGAGGAATAAGATTTCGTAGTTTTCTGGGATGTTCAAGAGTTCGCGCCATAATTGACGTGTTTCTGCCATAACTCTTTCCCAACCTGGTGTACGGTGTGAGATTTCGAGGATACCGATACCTGTGTTGTCAAAATCACGGATAGCTTCAATAGCTGCTTCAACAGCTTCTCTTGGGAGGACACATGGTCCAGCGTTAAAATTGTGTTTCATCGCTAAATTATTTAATGTTTATAAATATGTTTTTATTGAATTATCTACGTGGCAAAGATAACAAATAAACCAATAAACAATACATTTATTAATAAAAATGTTTTTTTAATTTTTTCCGAACAGATATATAAGTATGTAATCGCACCAATGCTGGTTTTACTATTCTCGTGTTTTTCATAAAAAGTTGAAACAAGGTAATGCTTTAGCTTCGATTTGAACCTGATAAATGCTGCATTTATTCTGATTTTTAAAGCAGTTTTATGTTTAATTTCTTGATTTATAGTGATATGTAAAAATATTAAAAAAGTTTTAAAAAATGTATTTTTGTTTGAAGAAAATTAGTATCTTTGCCGCTCAAATAAGTGGAAAAATAAAAGTTATATATAGCAATGAAAAAAGACATTCATCCAAAAAATTACCGTCTCGTTGTTTTCAAAGACATGTCAAATGATCACGCTTTCATGTCACGTTCAACAATCAACACAAAAGAAACTATTGTTTGGGAAGACGGAAACGAGTATCCTTTAGTAAAATTAGAAATTTCTAACACATCACACCCATTCTACACAGGTAAGATGAAACTTGTTGACACTGCAGGTCGCGTTGATAAATTCAACAACAAGTACAAGAAATTCCAAGAAGCAAGAAATGCTAACAAATAAAAAAGTAAGGCTGTCATCCGACAGCCTATTTTTTTACTATTCCCTGATCTCTAATCTGCGTATACAAACATGATTTCCCTTCCCATCACCTTTAATGATTTTGATAATATATATGCCTTGATTTAAGTCTGGCATGTCTATACTAACATAATCACTCTCGACATCTTTACAATACATTACTTGTCCCATTAGTGATAATATCTCGACGCTTTTCATATTGTCGCAGACGATGTTTATATTGTCATTTGCCGGATTTGGGTAAATCATGATATTGTCGTCATAGTTCTCTTCTGTGGCATTAGGTTCGATGGTGATGTAGGCTGGTTCCGATGGCGCGGAAACAACTCCATGATAATTTGTTCTTACCGTATATTCGTATGTTCCGTATTCTGGAACAAAGTCAAGATATTCGTTTTGTGTTATGTTGTTAGCAATCTCTTCGCTATCGCGATATATGTTATATGAGTATGATGTGTCGCTTAATATCGTTCTGAATAGCCATGACTTGTTATTTATCGAAAAGAAATTGATCCCGTTAATTGAATATAAGCAGGCGTTTCCGTTGCCGCTGTAATATGTATGTACCGCAGGATAATCAATGTTGTTGTTGTTAAGAGTTATGATGATGTCGCTGCTGTCGTCTATTAAAAACGGAGTTGTAAGGTTTACTGTCGCCCAACTGCCGTTTCCGTCATAGTTGAAAGACTGTGACATTTGCTGTTCTGGTGTGCCGTTCACATCTTTATAAATGAGCAGAGTATAAGTGTCGCTTTCTGCTAAATATGCTTGGAATGCTGTTATTGACATGCCATCATATTCCGATAGTTGCTCCGCTGTATATTTTTGTCCCCAATATAATTTAAGGTAATTGCCTCCGTATTTGTCATCAGAAGATTCGGCGTCTCCATATTTAAGTACTGTTGTATTTGTTTCCGGACAATCCCAGCTTAACTTTACATCATATTCGTTTTCCTGCATTGCAGTCAGATTTGTCGGGATAGGTTCTTCGTACGACACAACAGCTTCTGCGGTATTGGAAAACACAGAGTAATATCCGTCAGCTTTGACGCTTTTGACTTGGTAGTTGTAAGAACCGTAAGGTAAATATGTGTCGGTGAATGAATTGTCAGTGATATTGTCTTTGATGAGAAAACCATTACGGTATAATTTATAGTGGTTGGCATCAGCATGGGGAGTCCAGCTGATAGTGACGTCGTGGCCGTTGACTTCAGTGGTGACGTCGGACGGTGCGCTTATGGGGGAAACTCCAGGTTCTACGCCCAATGCTATATAATTGTGAAAGTTGACAGTTATTGAACTAGGATTCAATGCGCCAATAGCGAAGTATCCGTCACAAGAACCTCCCCATCCCCAATTGAAGTGGAAATAATCGTTTTCGTCGTATCCGTCACAAACAAAACTATGTCCACCTCCTCCAACTTCTTTGTACTTTCCTTGATAAAGAACAGGACGTTTTGCGTCTAGCTCGGTTTTTAGAAGTGCATTCCATTCTGAATCAGAGTAGTCTTCTTTGTAAGCATGTTGCATATTGTGACTATATCCGAAATATGTTTCCAAGGCGTAAGGAATATCGTCGGTATGAGCACTGCTGGAGTTCGGACCGTAATACATTTCTATTGATACTCCGCAATGATATGCAAGTGTTGCTACGGCATCTTGTTCTTCCTGTGTGCATGTGATGTCTGGCTTGACAAGCATATTGTCCCAGTCATATATGGTGGAAAAATCGGCTTCTATTGTTCCGTAACTGTTTAAATGATAAGAATGAGACCCTTCGCCTTTATGAGGCCATTCCCAATATCTCATAACCTGAGCCATCGCTATTGCTACGCAGCCTGCTACGGCTCTGTCGCCTGATGAATCTGTTGGGCACATGTCGTTGAATGGAGTAGTCTGTTTCCAGCGTGTCTTTATAAGCGGCTCAACAATAACAGTGTTCTTAGGTTGAGGCTTGATTCCTTTTTTTAGATTATCCCACAAAGATTCTATTTCCTTCGATGCCTTTATGTCATTATCGATGGCGTATTGTATTTCATCGTCAAGGGAATTCAGCCAGTATGAAATATTATCCGGCATGTTTTCCGTTACAAAAGGAAATTCATTGGAATAAGCTAATATAGGCTTTGCTCTGTCGTCGGCCGATACTATTACAAAACTGTTTTCCGTTGTAAAAATGTAAAAATTGTCGTGATCTGTATTTTTGCTCAAATCTATGAATTCGTTTCCATGCATAAAAGTCTTGGCAATTTTCAGAGCGATATGACTTTCTATACGTTCTGCCATCAAAGATAATGAAGTGCATAATGCTGACAATAATAAAATGTATTTTCTCACAGTAGGATGTGTTAATTAGCGTTTGTTTATTTCTCTGTACAATTCTGCAAAGTTTATGATTTTATTTCTTTTTTCCAAATGTTATTATGAAAAATTATGGAAACATCCTTACTTTTTCAAAATGAGATGTTTCTAATATATTGCTATCTTTTTTGGCATAATTATTGACGAACGCCCGAACGTAATTTCAAACTATATATATAATGGACAGCCAAAGAAATCACGATTTATTTCTGACAGATATTGTAGAGACTGACACTGAATATATTCCACTTCTCACCCCGGAAGATGAGAAACGCATTAGTGAAGAGGAAATCCCGGAAGAAGTGCCAATCATGACACTGCGTAATGCCGTGCTTTTCCCAGGCGTGGTGATACCTATTACCGTCGGTCGCGACAAGTCCATAAGACTGATTAAAGAAGCATATAAAAAACATCTGCCAATAGGCGTCGTGGCACAGAAAGACGCTGCCGTGGAAGACCCAGGCCAAAATGACTTACATGAAATCGGAACCATTGCAATGGTGATGAAAACCTTGCAGATGCCAGACGGCAATACCACCGTCATCATCCAAGGTAAACGTCGTTTCCAACTTCAAGAGATAACTCAGACAGAACCTTATTTAAAAGGTAAGGTCGCTCCATACGGCGATGGACTCGTCGTTCCTCGAGACCGCCAGTTCAAGGCTTTGATACAGTCAATAAAAGACCTTGCAATGCAGATAACTCAAAAATCTGCTCAACTTCCTTTCGAGGCTTCTTTCGCTTTGAAAAATATAGACAGCCCTTGGTTTATGGTTAACTTCATCGCAAGTAATCTCGTGCAATCGATGCCTGAGAAACAAAGGCTCCTCGAGATAAATGACATAACGGCATTTGCTACAGAACTCCTTTCTATCTTGTCGAACGAAGTGCAGATGATAGAACTTAAACATCAGATTCAAAGCAAGGTTAAGATGGATATGGATAAGCAGCAACGTGAATATCTTCTTAACCAGCAGCTTCGTACTATCCAGGAAGAACTCGGAGGAACTCCTAACGAGATTGATATCAAAGTTCTTAAAGAAAAAGCAGCCAAGAAAAAATGGCCTAAAGATGTAGAAGAGACTTTCGAGAAGGAACTTGGAAAACTTCAGAGAATGAATCCTCAGGTGGCAGAATATGGTATCCAGCATAATTACCTAGAATATATTGTAGAGCTTCCTTGGAACGAATATACTAAAGATAATTTCGACCTAAAACATGCTCAGAAAGTTCTTGATAAAGACCATTTCGGACTTGAAAAGATAAAGGACCGCATCATTGAATATCTTGCAGTTCTTAAACTGAAGAACGATATGAAATCGCCAATCTTATGTTTGGTTGGCCCTCCTGGTGTAGGTAAGACATCTTTAGGAAAATCTATTGCAAAGGCATTAGGCCGCAAATATATAAGAATGTCACTCGGTGGCGTCCGCGACGAATCAGAGTTGCGCGGTCATCGTAAGACATATATAGGCGCTATGCCAGGTCGTATCATACAGAATCTAAGAAAGGCTAAGTCTTCAAATCCTGTCTTTATCCTTGATGAGATTGACAAGGTGAGCGGCAATAACGTCAACGGCGACCCTCAGGCAGCTCTTCTCGAAGTGCTCGACCCTGAACAAAACATGGCGTTCTCAGACAACTTCCTCGAGATGGATTACGATTTGTCGAAAGTCTTGTTCATAGCAACAGCAAATAGTCTCTCGACTATACATCCTGCCTTGCGCGACAGAATGGAAATCATCGACTTGAGCGGTTATCTCCGTGAAGAGAAGTTCGAGATTGCAAAACGTCACCTCATTCCTAAGCAACTTAAAGAACACGGACTTACATCAAAAGATGTGACATTCCCTAAAGATATGGTGATGAAAGTCATCGACGATTATACCAGAGAAGCAGGCGTGCGTAACCTCGAACGTCAGATTGCCAGCGTGATACGTCGTAAGGCGAAGAACATCGTCATGGGCGATGAGTTTGAAAAGAAAGTGTCGGAAAAAGATTTGAAAGACGCACTCGGCGTTGGCATGTTCCACGATGGCGATGAAGTAAAACACGCAGTCCCAGGCGTTGCCATCGGTTTGGCATGGACACCGGTAGGAGGGGAGATACTTTCTATAGAAGTCAGTCTTAGCCGCGGTCACGGAATGCTGCACCTCACAGGTAATCTCGGCGACGTGATGAAGGAATCTGCAACTATTGCATACGAATATATCAAGTCACATTCTTCACAGCTGGAGATAGACCCAGCGGTATTCGAAGAATGGAACGTTCATATCCACGTGCCAGAAGGCGCAACACCTAAAGACGGCCCTTCGGCAGGTATCACGATGCTGACAGCACTGACATCGGCATTCACACAAAGAAAAGTGAAGAACCAACTTGCTATGACAGGTGAAATCACATTGAGAGGCAGAGTGTTGCCTGTTGGCGGAATACAAGAGAAGATGCTCGCAGCAAAACGTAACGACGTCACTGATGTCATATTGTCAGTCGAGAACAAACGCGACTTCTCAGAGATAAAAGAAGATTACGTAAAAGGACTTAACTTCCATTTCGTGACATCGATGATGGAGGTCTTGGACCTCGCTTTGGAAAAAGAACAAGATGTCAACGATTTGGATTACAACCAATATCTGATGAACACTCATAAACGTGTTGCTGGTTTTTTAAGCCAGCAGGATGGCGAGACAACAAGACAACGTGTTAATTAAAAACTGAAACTTATTCCGGGGAATTGATTTTCCTCGGAATTTTTTTGCAAAAATAAAAGTTATGAAAGTTAAAAGAAACATTATAAAAATAGAAGAAAATTTATGTAATGGCTGCGGGTTATGCGCCAAAGGATGTCACGAAGGTGCTTTGCAGATTATTGACGGCAAGGCTCGTCTTATCAGTGAGTTATATTGCGACGGTCTCGGTGCGTGCATTGGCGATTGCCCGATGAGTGCCATTTCTATTGAAGAGAAAGAGGTTGAGGCTTACGATGAGATTGCCGTGATAAAAAGGATAATTCCAAAAGGAGAGAAAGTGTTGGAAGCGCATCTGCTGCATCTTAAAAATCATGGTGAGATGAATCTTCTTCAGCAAGGAATTCAATATCTTAAAGAAAATGACATCCCTGTTCCGGAGTTGAAGTCTGAACCCAAAGTGATGACGGGAATACAGTTGTCGATGTCGCAGCCGTCGGATTTGACGGTGTCGATAAACTGGCCTGTGCAGTTGCATCTCATCAACCCATTGTCGGGGACTTTTAACAATGCCGATGTGTTGTTGGCAGCCGACTGTGTGGCATACGCCAATCCGAAGAAGTATTCTGAATTATTGAAAGGTAAGAAGTTGGCGATAGCATGTCCTAAGTTAGATGTCAACAAAGAGTTTTATGTCAACAAGCTTATTCAGATGATTGACAATGCCGAGATTAAATCGTTGACAGTTGCCATTATGGAAGTTCCGTGTTGTTCTGGTTTGATAAAATTGGTGGAGATGGCGATGGAGAAAGCGACGCGTAAGATTCCTATGTCGAAAGTCGTTGTCAAGATTAGAGGGTGAATTTAATTTATTCTCGCAGAGACGCAGAGAAACGCAAAGTTTTAACACCGCATGCCCAGAGTCTGTTGTCTCCGTTGACTGTTGGCCTAAAAAAAGTTCAACAGTCAACATCATTAGTAAAAAAAACTTTAGCCCTTTGTCATTTGTCTTTAGACTTTTTTATATCTTTGCCCTCGCATAAGGAGCTCTTACGAACCAGGCGTTACGAAGAGTGAAAAGGGAATCCGGTGCGAATCCGGAACAATTCCAGTTGCTGTAAGTCCAACTCTTTATGGGTTCGTTTGCCGCATTCTTTGCCACTGATTAAGTTCGGGAAGGCGCGGCAAATTGGATAAGTCAGAAGACCTGCCTTATGATTCAATGGATTTCCGCCTGCTGGAATACGGGTTGATATCAACTGATTTTTTAATTGCTAACATTATTAGCCAACGTTAACGCAGTTAAGCGTGCGCTTTTGCGCTATACGCTAATGTCGTTCTCTATGCTATGCTTACGCAGTTAAAGTCGTATTCGTTAATCGTGATATAACCCTTATGACAATGGATGCAATCCAGAATTATAGCCACACTCAGGAGAATCGTATTCTCAAGAGAAATTTGTGGAAATTCTTCAAAATCCTGCGCGCTCAAGCAAATCCTATATATGGCATGCTTGAAGCTTGTCCTATTAATTTCGCTTGGATTACAATTATAGACAAATCCAATCCTACTAACTCCAAGCGTATCCCTGTTTCAAAATTTGTCGGCTCTCTGAAAAAAATGCCGTCAACGAGTAAATACTATCAACTGAACATACTTGCTAACGAAATAATATACATCAACGAACTCTCCATTGAAAATGTCAAGAGTGTTATTGCTGATGCTATAATCAAATTTGAATCTAAACAATCTCATTTATAAACATTAAAATTAAAAGTCATGAAAAAAGTATTTACTCTTTTGATGCTTGCGTTGGTCTGTGTATCGATGACCAATTGTAACAGAAGAATTAAACAACAAATTGAAGAATTGGATGAACGCGTCACTGCGCTCGAAGAAATCGTTAAAAAAACAAATGCCGACATTGTAGCTTTGCAAAACATCGTGAATGCTTTGCAGAACAACCTTTATGTAACGGATGTTATCACTACATCAGACGGTTATACCATTCAATTCTCTGATGGTACAAATGCTGTTATTTCTAATGGTCAAGATGGCGTTAATGCTCCGGTTATTTCAGTGAGACAAGATGTTGACGGTTATTATTATTGGACACTCGACGGTGAATGGCTTATCGTTGACGGCAACAAGGTACGCGCTACCGGTAAGGATGGAATTGATGGAACTAACGGAAATAATGGAACTGATGGTATTGATGGCGTTGATGGAATCACTCCTCAAGTCCGTATCAATCCTGATACTAAAGAATGGGAAATTTCTGTTGACGGTGGAAATACATGGGAACCTACAGGCGTGATCGCTGAAGGTCAAGACGGAACAAATGGAACCAACGGAACAAATGGAACCAATGGTTCAACTCCTCAAATCTCTATCAAGAAAGATGTTGACGGCAACTATTACTGGACTCTCGACGGTGAATGGATTATTGTCGATGGTGCAAAGGTACGTGCAAACGGCTTTGACGGCGGTAGCGGTGCTAATGGTCTCGCTCCTCAAATCCGCATCAACCTTGAGACCTACGAATGGGAAGTATCTACAGACGGTGGTCTTACATGGACATCTACAGGCGTTGTGGCTCAGGGCGCTGACGGTGATTCTTTCTTCCAAAATGTCGATGCTTCAAACCCTGATTACGTTATCGTAACAATGGCTGACGGCAGTGTGATTCTCCTCGCTCGTTACGACGGTTCTGCTCCAATTTTCGTCATCGTAAATGCTCCTGAACTCGTACAACTTGAATATGGTACAAGCGTCACTTATGAAGTAGAGGCAGAAAATATCAATGAATATCTTATCAATGTTCCTGAAGGATGGCACACTGATTACAGCAACAACACACTCTCAATAACGGCTCCTTCTAAAGATATGTGTCACTTCGACAAAGAAGGCAAAGTCGCTATCACTGTCGTATCTGAAGCTGGTAAGATGGCAATAGTGAAAGTCAATGTCATTGCTGGCGAATGGGTGTCGGAGGTTGAACTCAGAACCTTGACTTTCGAAGACGCTGACGCTAAGTTCTCTCCATACGAATTGAGTTATTGCGGCGCTACAATCAGCACATGGAGCGACCTCATCGCTGAAGACCAATATATGGATAATCTCATCTACGACATGAGCGGCAGCGAACCTTATTATTGGTACGATGAAAACAACACTGAGCTTCTCCACGCATTCCCTTACAACTATAACTCATACGCTTACTGGGGCGGCGGTCAGGCAGTGTCAAACTACGCTAATACAGATTATGAAACTTACGGCGATTTCAATAACCAACTTACAGTTTATGGTGAAGAAGGCGCTGGCGGTCATAACGGATCATCAAACTTCTGCATGCACTTCGGTTATGCTGATGATTCTGGTTACAACTTCACAGAAGAACTTCCTTCATTCATGTTTGGTGATGGTCAAGAAAGAGTGATTGACCATATCTGGGTTAACAACTCAACATACGCCTTGAACTGCTATATTAACGGTAACGGTTTGACAGATCCAGTCGGTCCTGGCGACAAGGCATGGATCATTGCTAAAGGTTTTAATGAAAATGATGAACAGGTTTCAGAATCAATATTTTATCTCGTTGACGGTCCTGATGCCATCGTGACAGAATGGACAAAATGGGATTTGACATCACTCGGTAAAGTCTGGAGAGTCGAGTTCAATATGGCTGGTACCAACGACAATGGTTATGGTTTTTCACAACCAGCATATTTCGCTTACGATGACGTTGCTGTTCAATTCGAAGGTGAAACAGTCTTTAGATAATCTGCGATGAAAAATGTTTTAGAAAAAATATGGTTACTCGTTTTTGTTGTTATTCTTACGTCTTGTAATATAGATGATGAGTACTACGCTCCTAAAATTATCCTCGACAATGAGACTGGCATTTATACCGTCAAATACGGACGAGAGATAGTTGTCAAGCCTAGTTATGAGCATGCTGAGAATGCAACATATTGTTGGACAATGGAAGGTGAGGTGCTAGGCATCTCGCCATCCTTGTCTTTCTCTCAACAAGAAGTCGGCGAATATTTTATCACTTTGAAAGTCACTACGGAATATGGCAGCGATGAGGAAGAGATTCGCATCGATGTGGTTGAACTAGAGATACCAACAGTGAGCATAGCGGGTAATAAAAAAATGATGGTTACCGTTGGCGCGGAAGTGACTCTTAATGCTACGGTGAGAGAGACATCGCTTCCGACTAAATTCAAATGGACTATCAATGACATAATCGTCGGCAATGAACTTGCTTATAATTTCATAGCTAAAGAAACTGGTAATTATTTAGTAAAAGCTATTGCTACTAATGATGACGGTTCTCATAGCGATATGGTTGAAATTGACGTCCTTAATCCTGAAGATATTCCATTTACATGGGATTTTGCAAAGTATTCTTATCATACTGTCGAAGGAAGAAAACTGCTCATCAAACCTATCGACAATGGTTTTGAACATAATGTGGAATATGCTTGGAATGTAGTTGAAAACGAATCCATGACAGGCGATGATTCTGAGTTTGTCTTCGTGGCAGATAACTCAGGCGTGTATCATATCAATGCTGTCGCTACAAAAATGGATGGCGACAATCATACAAGTATAACACGTTCATTCGTGGTGACGGTCTATGATGAAATGGAATTTTATCGTCCTAAAAACGGAGCATCGCAAGCCGATTGGAACAAGGTTTTTGAATATACTCCAGCACCAGGACAGTTCATCAACGAACTGAAGACTGGCGGTTTCGATGGAACACAAATAAATCCGGAGTCGGCAGTCGAATACGCCAAGAATCGTCTTGAAAACGAGAATTGGGTTTCGTTGGGAGGATTCGGCGGTTATATCGTCGTCGGCTTCGACCATAGCATCAGCAATACACGTTCTTACGATTTTGGTGTGATAGGTAACGCCTTCGACGGTTCTTCTGAACCAGGAGTTGTGTGGGTTATGCAAGACGAAAACGGCAACGGATTCCCTGATGATACATGGTACGAACTGGCAGGATCTGAACATGGTAAGTTTGAGACATACAGAGATTACGCTGTGACTTATTATCGTCCTACTGGAACAGGAATGCCGGTGCAATGGACAGATAATTACGGCGGTAGCGGTGAAGTGGATTATCTCGCTCAATTCCATGACCAGGATTATTATTATCCTCTTTGGATAGGAGCAGATTCTTATACCTTGACGGGAACACGTCTCGAAGCTCGTAACTACGACCAGTCAGGCAACGGCACTTATTGGGTTAACCCTCATTACGACTGGGGTTATGTAGATAACTTCAGTCCTTCGGATTTTAACTCATCAGACAAGGCAAACCTTTTCAGAATTTCCAACGCTGTCGACTTCGAAGGCAATCCGGTGAAGATGAATCATATCGATTTTGTTAAAGTACAATGCGCAGTCAATACCAAGAGCGGTTGGCTCGGAGAACTCTCAACCGAAGTCTGCGGTTTCTATGATAAAAGTTTAAAACGATGAGTTATGTTTAAAAGTCTAAAGTCAAAAGTCGAAAGACTAAAGTCATTGTCCAAAATGCTTGTTGTCTTGTTGTCTTGTTGTCTTGTTGTCTTCTCGTCTTGCATGGAATGGGACTACGGTCTTGAAGAAGAGTTTAACACTTCGACTTCTGGCGATGGTCTGTTCATTTGCAATGAAGGTAACTTCCAATACGGGAATGCGACATTGTCATATTATAATCCTGATACGAAAGTGGTGGAGAACGAGGTGTTCTATCGTGCCAACGCGATGAAACTGGGCGATGTGGCGCAGTCGATGATTATTCGTGACAGCATAGGTTGGGTCGTCGTCAATAACTCTCATGTTATATTCGCCATCAATATAAACACTTTTAAGGAAGTCGGTCGTATCACCAATTTAACTTCTCCGCGATATATGCATTTCATTTCTGACGAAAAGGCTTATGTCACGCAAATCTGGGACAACCGTATCTTTATCGTAAATCCTAAACGTTATGAGATTACGGGTTATATCGATATGCCAAATATGACGATGGAGAGTGGTTCCACCGAGCAGATGGTTCAATATGGAAAATACGTCTATGTCAACTGCTGGTCGTATCAGAATCGTATCTTGAAGATTGACACCGAGACTGACGAAGTTGTCGATGAATTGACAGTCGGTATCCAGCCGACATCTCTTGTGATGGATTGTAATAATAAGTTGTGGACAGTAACCGACGGCGGTTATGAAGGCTCGCCATACGGTCATGAGGCGCCGTCATTATATCGTATCGATGCTGAGACTTTTACTATCGAGAAACAGTTTGAATTCAAGTTCGGGGACGCGCCTTCTGAGGTGCAGCTCAACGGAACGAAAGACAAAATCTATTGGATTAACGACGACGTCTGGGAGATGGATGTAACCGCTGAGCGTGTTCCGGTAAGACCATTCTTGCCTTATAACGAAACGATATATTACGGCTTGACGGTTTGTCCGCGCACTGGCGATGTCTATGTAGCTGATGCCATCGACTATGTTCAGCAGGGAATGATTTATCGTTATTCTAAAGAAGGAAATTTGTTGGATGAGTTTTATGTTGGCATCATACCTGGCGCATTTTGTTGGAAATAAAAATTATGGAAATGAAAAGATTACACCTTATATTATTGTTACTCGCTTTACCAGTTTTAGCGATGTCGCAGGATGATGACATTAAATGGTATCTCAATCTTCCTGAAATACCAATCTATGCAGAGCGGCCTATAAAGGAAATAGGAGTGCAGCGGACCAAGATGGACTCGATAGTTCTTAAAGAAAACATCGCTCTTTCTGTCGCTGACATTCTTACTTTCAACTCTTCGATATTTGTGAAGAACTACGGACGTGCTACCTTGTCGACTGTTGCTTTCCGCGGAACATCGGCATCGCATACTCAGGTGTCGTGGAACGGAATGAAAATCAACAGTCCGATGCTCGGCATGACAGACTTCTCCATGATTCCTTCTTACTTCATCGATGACGCTGTCTTGTTGCATGGAACTTCTTCGGTGAATGAGACGGGCGGCGGTCTCGGCGGTTCGGTACGTCTTTCGACGAAACCTGCCAAGACAGATGGATTCGGATTGCAATATATTCAGGGCGTTGGTTCTTTTAAAACCTTCGATGAGTTTCTTAGATTGACTTACGGCAACGAACATTGGCAGACATCTACTCGTGTGGTTTATTCATCTTCGCCAAACGATTATAAATATCGTAATCACGACAAGAAGGAAAATATCTATGATGAGAATATGAATATCATCGGTCAGTATTATCCTATAGAAAGAAACCGCAGCGGTGCGTTCAAGGATTTCCATTTCTTGCAAGAAGCATATTACGACACAAAGAAAGGTGACAGATTCGGATTTAACGCTTGGTATATAAATTCAAATCGAGAACTTCCTATGCTCACTGTCGATTATGGCGATGAGACGGAGTTTGAAAATAGACAAAGAGAAAATACCTTTCGTTCGGTGATGTCGTGGGACCATATAAAGGAAAACTGGAAGATGGGAGCGAAGGCTGGTTATATTCACACCAAGATGAATTACGACTACAAACGTGATTTGGGCAATGGCGTCATGGCTCACATGATACAGTCGCGAAGTAATATCAATACTTTCTACGGACAGATGGAAGGTGAATATTATATAGGTGACAAATGGCTGTTTACGGCGAATGTCGCAGCTCATCAGCATTTTGTGGAGAGTCGTGACAAGAGCATCATACAGCAAGACGGCAATCAGGCGACGGTAGGTTATCGCAAGGCGCGTATCGAACTGACTAATTCTTTTTCTGCGAAATGGCGACCTGCAGAACGACTTGGAATGTCGGTAGTCATTAGAGAAGAGATGTTTGGCGACGAATGGACCCCAATCATTCCTGCTTTCTTCATCGACGGTGTCATCTCTAAAAAAGGCGATGTGGTGGCAAAGGCTTCTGTCTCGCGTAACTTCCGCTATCCTACGCTCAACGACCTTTACTTCATGCCAGGCGGTAATCCCGACTTGAAGAAAGAGAGCGGCTGGACTTATGATGCTGGCGTTTCTTTCGCAGTAGGAAAAGACGGTGTTTATTCTTTGAGCGCATCAGCCAACTGGTTCGAGTCATTTATTAACGACTGGATTATATGGCTGCCGACCACAAAAGGTTTTTTCTCGCCTGATAACATAAAAGACGTACACGCTTATGGCATAGAAATGAAAGGTGATTTGGATGTTGCTTTGTCGGAAGACTGGCATCTCGGACTTGACGGAACATTGTCGTGGACGCCATCTATCAACGAAGGAGAACCTCGCTCGCCAGCCGACCAGTCGGTAGGAAAACAGCTGCCTTACGTCCCTGAATATTCATCTGCAGTGACAGGACGACTCACTTGGAAGACATGGTCGTTCTTGTATAAATGGTGTTATTATTCAGAGAGATTCACAATGTCGTCGAACGATATAACTTTGACAGGAAAACTGCCTGAATATTTCATGAGTAATATTTCATTGGAGAAGACGATTTCGTGTAAATGGGCTGATTTCTCTATCAAAGGTGCTATTAACAACCTCTTCAATGAAGAATATCTATCTGTATTGTCGCGTCCTATGCCCGGAATAAATTTCGAGGTGTTCTTGGGAATAACGCCGAAATTTAATTAGGAATTAGGAGTTAGGAATTAGGAGTTAGGAATTATGAATTATGCATTATGAATTATGAATTGTCTTGGGCGTTCCGGCCTTAGTCCCTCTTTACCTTTAATCCTTCTTTCCCTCTAATTTTGGAACATTTATTGTGTAGCATTTTCCGAATTTTTTTAACAACATATATAAACTTATAATATTTAAAATATGAAATCAGACATTGAAATAGCAAGAGAGACATCTCTTAAAAAAATAGAGGATATTGCCAGCAGTATAGGCGTACCAACAGATGAGATAAACAATTATGGTAAATACATTGCCAAACTTCCCCTCACTCTTATTGACGAAGAGAAAATAAAGAAAAGCAACCTTATTCTTGTAACTGCCATCACCCCGACAAAGGCAGGTATCGGCAAGACAACAGTTTCTATCGGATTATCATTGGGACTCAATAGAATAGGAAAGAAAGCAGTCGTAGCACTGCGTGAACCATCGCTCGGTCCTTGTTTCGGAATGAAAGGCGGCGCAGCTGGCGGCGGTTACTCCCAAGTGCTGCCAATGGAAAATATAAACCTCCACTTCACTGGCGACTTCCACGCAATAACATCAGCGCACAACATGATTACCGCGCTTCTCGACAATTACATATATCATAATAGAAAGACAGGTCTCGCACTCAAGGAAGTTAAATGGAAACGTGTGCTCGACGTCAATGACAGAAGTCTTCGCAACGTTATCACTGGTCTCGGCGGCTCTGCCAACGGACTTCCTACAGAAAGCGGATTCGACATCACACCTGCATCTGAAATAATGGCAATCTTGTGTCTGTCAAAAGACCTTGACGATTTGAAACGTCGCGTGGGTAACATACTTTTAGGTTACACATTCGACGACCAACCTCTGACAGTCAACGACCTCGGCATCGCAGGTGCTATCACAGTGCTTCTGAAAGATGCGATACAACCTAACCTCGTTCAGACAACAGAAAACACTGCTGCCTTTGTCCATGGCGGTCCTTTCGCTAACATCGCACACGGTTGTAACTCTCTCCTCGCTACTAAGATGGCACTCAGTTACGGCGACTATGTAATCACAGAAGCTGGATTCGGTGCTGACCTCGGCGCAGAGAAATTCTTCGACATCAAATGCCGTAAAGGTGGACTCTCTCCAAAACTCACCGTCATCGTTGCAACAGCACAAAGTCTTAAACTGCACGGTGGCGTTCCAGAAGATAAAATCAAGGAACAAAATATCGAAGGTTTGAAGAACGGTCTTCCAAATCTCGACAAACACATCGAGAACGTAAGACGTTTCGGTCAGAATGTCATCGTTACATTCAACAGATTCGCGAGCGACACCGATGAAGAGATTGCATTGGTTGCTGAGCACTGCCGCGAAATGGGAGTGGGATTCTGTATGAACAATGTCTTCGCCGAAGGCGGTAAAGGTGCAGAGGAACTCGCAAGACTCGTTGTCGAGACAATAGAAAAGACACCGTCAGAACCTCTCAAGTTCATCTATGAGAACGAGGATTCTGTACGCACTAAGATTGATAAAGTGGCTAAGCAGATTTATGGCGCGAAAGATATAGCATACTCAATTATATCTCTCAAGAAAATCAAGCAGATTGAATCATTGGGCATCTCGCATTACCCAATATGCATCGCAAAGACACAATACTCATTCTCGGCAGATCCAAAAGCCTACGGCGTTGCTAAAGACTTCGACCTCAACGTTCGTGATATCATCATCAACAATGGAGCAGAGATGATAGTCGTCATCATGGGCGACATTATGCGTATGCCAGGATTGCCAAAAGACCCTCAAGCAAGAAATATTGATATCGTCAATGGAAATATTGAAGGATTAAGTTAATTGTAGGGACACGATTCATCGTTCCCAAATAGTAGAGGCGTATCACACGACACAAATAAATGATAAACAATGTGTCGTTGATGCGCCTCTTTAATTATGCATTATGCATTATGCATTATGAATTATGCATTATGAATTATGAATTCTTCTTCTTAAGAAACGCTATCAAGGCATACGCCATTGGGGTTCCGAATAGAGCTTCGATGGCTATTTTTATGATGTATTGCGATAATATCATCAATAATATGTCGCGTGTGGTCAGTGAACCTGCAAAGGCGATAAGTACGAATGGCACGGTGTCAAAGATATAGCCGACGATGGAACTACCTATCGTGCGGAACCATAAGTGCTTGCCATTAGTGAATTTCTTCATCTTATCCATAATCCAGGCGTTGGAGAGTTCTCCTAAAAGAAATCCTGTGAGAGAGGCAAAGACGATACGAGGTACATAACTGTAAATCGTGTTATACGCCGTAGATGTGGCGTCTAGATAATCCGGTGATGGCAGCCATACTCCAATCTGTGTGCATATCACGACGAACACGTTACATAGAAACGCGAGTATGATAGTCTTTCTCGCTGTGCGGTATCCCCATATTTCAGTCAGGACGTCGCCTAGCATGTAAGCTAAAGGGAAGGTGATAGTGCCCGCATCAAAATAAAATAATCCGAAAATTCCAACGACTTTGACAGCCATTATGTTGGAGACGATGTAACAAACAGTGAAAAACACTGCGATGATTGTATAAGAGTCGCTCTTATCAAATCGGTTTTTTAAAGGGTTTTCCGAGACCTTGTTCATATTTTTTTTATTTAAAGTTTATAATTCAATGGTGCCTGAGCTTGTCGAAGGCATAGGCGGCGCTTCGACAAGCTCCGCGACCGAAAAGTTCAGAGTTCAAAGTCAGTGTTCAGAGTCAGTGTTCAGAGTCAGAGTTCAGAGTTCAGAGTTCAGAGTTCAGAGTTCAGAGTTCAGAGTTTGGCCACACAAAGTGTGAGTTTATAGATTCGCCTCCGTCCACTATGATGCTTTGTCCGGTGCAGAATTTGTTTGTCACCGTCAGGAAATACGCCCACTGCGCTATTTCTTTTGATGACGCCCATCGTTTGAGCGGCGTCTGCTGCATAATCTCGTCCCATAATTTTGCATCGTTGACAACGCAGTCGTTGAGCGGTGTCAGCACTCCGCCTGGGTCGAGGCTGTTGCATGTCGCACCATATTGAGCTACTCTTAGAGCCACGTTTTTGGTGTATGCTATCACCCCGCCTTTGCTGGCGCAATATTCTGGGAACTCAGAGCCTGTGTGTCCGCTTGCCGAACCGATATTCAAGATGGAACGAATTTCTTTCTGTATCCCGTATTTTTCAGTCACCTTAATCAAAGCCTTGAGGTTGATGTCGATGTCGTTTTCATTCTGAGTGCCGGCGTTGTTTATCAATATCTCAACATCGTTAATCTCAGGGAGATTCTCGTAATCGCATATATCACATTGATGATGAGAATACATGCTATGGAATATCGACGGTTCTTGTCGGTCTATTCCAACGACCTTGTGTCCCATCTCAAGGAAATATTTAGCGATGGCTTTGCCAATGCCCTGCGATGTTCCGGTAATCAGCACTTTAATACTTTGATTCATAATTGTAAATTGGTGACGAAAAAACGATGTGCAAAGATAAGAAAAGTTTCTTTAGAATTCTAAGCAGTGAATATCTCCTTGCAGAGATTTTTGTACGTTGATGACTCTTTGGTTGCGGCTGCCACGGAAATGTAACGACAAATCTCTTTCTGATTCGATATAAGGTCCGTCAACGATGACATCGCACAGTTCGACTAATTTGCGACGAATCGGATGTTGTATTAAGTCTTCGAACTTATATCCTGTGTAGCACCAGATGTTTTTATTGGTGTTATTTTTAATCATCTGTGCCAATTCGATGAAGCCTTCAGGGTGTAGCATCGGGTCACCGCCAGTGAATGTCACGTTCATATCGGCATCGACAATATGTTTGAATAACTCATCAATCTTTATAGGCTCGCCTCCGTTTTCATCCCATGACTGTGGGTTATGGCATCCTGGGCAATGGTTTTGGCACCCTGCACAATAGATTGAGGTGCGAAGACCAATGCCGTCGACGGATGTCCCGTATTTAATGTCTAAAACACGGATATTATTTGTGGATGACTCTGTCATTTAACTCTGCCAATTTTGCTTTGTTCCAGCGTTCTGTCGTTCCGACGAGGTAACCGGTGATACGTTGTAGTTTGTCAATGTTGTCGCTGCCGCATCTTGGGCATTTGTCTAACTCTTGCTGTGCATCTTCGTAGCCGCAGTTCATGCATCTGTTGCGGTTGTGGTTCACTGAGCAGTAGCCGATATTATTCTTATCCATCAAGTCAACGATGTCCATTATAGCTTGATGGTTATGTGTGGCATCACCGTCAATTTCTATATAGAATATATGTCCGCCTCTTGTCAAGTCGTGATAAGGAGCCTCAATTTCTGCTTTATGTTTTGGAGAACATTTATAATATACAGGAATATGGTTAGAGTTTGTATAATATTCTTTGTCGGTAACTCCAGGTATCTCGCCATATTTTTTACGGTCGATGCGAGTGAATTTTCCTGACAATCCTTCTGCTGGTGTTGCCAATACGCTGAAGTTATGTTGGTAACGTTCTGAGAATTCGTTTACTCTGTCACGCATATAAGTGACGATACGCAGACCGAGTTCTTGTGCTTCTTCGCTTTCGCCATGGTGTTTCCCTGTTAAAGCAATAAGACATTCTGCAAGTCCGATGAAGCCGATGCCGAGTGTGCCTTGGTTGATGACACGTTCTATGGTGTCGTTTGGTTTGAGGTTCTCACATCCAGACCAAAGAGCCGACATCAGCAATGGGAACTGTTTTGCTAGTGCTGTCTTTTGGAAGTTATATCTGTTGCAAAGTTGTTTTGCAGTGATTTCCAATAGTTCGTCGAGTTTTACGAAGAATTGTTCTATTCTTTGTGACTTGTCTTCTATGCCCATGCATTCTATTGCAAGTCGTACGATGTTTATTGTTGAGAATGACAGGTTGCCTCTTGCGATAGATGTCTTTTCGCCGAAGCGGTTTTCGAAGACACGAGTTCTGCAACCCATAGTAGCCACTTCATATTGGTAGCGTTTAGGGTCGTTTTCGTTCCATTTCTCGTGTTGGTTGAATGTCGCGTCGAGGTTGACGAAGTTAGGGAAGAAGCGTCGTGCTGCCACTTTACATGCGAACTGGTAGAGGTCGTAGTTCTTGTCTTCTGGGAGGTAACTCACGCCACGTTTCTTTTTCCAAATCTGAATAGGGAAGATAGCGGTAGAACCTTTGCCAACGCCTTCGTATGTGGATTGGAGCAGCTCTCTGATGATGCAGCGGCCTTCAGCGGAAGTGTCAGTGCCGTAGTTGATGGATGAAAAGACAACTTGATTGCCTCCGCGTGAATGTATGGTGTTCATATTGTGAATGAAAGCTTCCATCGACTGATGCACTCTGTTGACAGTGCGGTTTATGGCGTGCTGCTTTAAACGCTCGTCGCCTTGTAGAAGGTCAAGGTCTTGGTGCAGATAATCCTCGATTTCGATGTCATATAAATGTTTCAAGTCGAAGCCTGTAAGTTCTTCTATGGTCTTCACTTCTTCGATAAAGCTAAGTCGTACGTAAGGCGCGAGGTAAAAGTCGAAGGCAGGTATTGCCTGACCGCCGTGCATCTCGTTCTGTACTGTCTCCATTGAGATGCAAGCCATGAAAGACGCTGTCTCGATGCGTTTTGTCGGACGACTCTCGCCATGTCCTGCCTCAAAACCGTTTTCAAGGATTTTATCTAACGGATGCTGTATGCAAGTGAGCGATTTTGTAGGATAATAATCCTTGTCGTGAATATGCAGGTAATTGCCGTTCACTGCAGCTAAAGTATCTTCAGCAAGTAAGTAGTCATCTACAAAAGGCTTTGTTGTTTCTGATGCGAATTTCATCATCATGCCGGCAGGAGTGTCGGCGTTCATGTTCGCGTTTTCTCGTGTTATATCGTTAGATTTTGCTTCTACGATTTCCAGGAACATCTCACGAGTCTTTGCCTTACGGGCTATGCTTCTTTTGTTGCGATAAGCGATATAACTTTTGGCGACTTCCTTGCGAGGTGACGCCATAAGTTCCATTTCCACAAGGTCTTGTATTTCTTCAACAGAAGACTGTTCCTTGCCACGGAATTCTATACGGTCGACGATTTTATAGATAAGAACTTCATCTTCGCCGGCTTCTGTCGTAAGCATCGCCTTACGAATTGCTGCGGCAATCTTTTCTCTGTTAAAGCCGACAATACGGCCGTCTCTTTTAACTACAGTGTGTATCATAATGTCATAATTTATTGCTTTTACGGTGCTCGTGGGAATGATGCAGATGAAATTCTGTTGTCGTCACAGATTCTATCTTGACACTCTACATCCCGAAAGCATCAAAAATAAATAAAGGCAGGTCTTCTGACTTGTTTCGTCCGCGCGGCCTTCCCGCTTAATCGGCAGTGACCATCATGAATGCGCGGAGTGTTTTAGAAACTCACAGCTACGGGTATAGTCTCGGACTTGCACCGAAGTTCCCTTTTCATTCCTAGTGAATTATATCACGTTGAAAACCTTAATTCGGGAAACAAAATTATGAAAAAATATCTATGTCATAAACGTGTTCTTGAAAATAATTTTCAACATTATTTTAACATCTCCCACATTGCTTATCTACACAGCATTTTTAACCTTAAACTATAAAATTATAATTACGCATTAAAAGACTTTAGTCATTAGTCTTTTGTCTTTAGTCCTTTTTTGGGCGTTCCGGCTCTGCCGTCGGGCTTTCCGCTATATCTTTTTCCGCTTCGCTCCAAAAGGATGCCGCTTCAATCCCTAACGCAAGACTGAACCAAGAACTAAGGCTGTTGGCTTTTGAACTTTATGGCTATGTGAAATGAACCGCAAGCATTGAGCATCGCATACCCAAAGTCTGTTGTCTGTTGTCTGTTGACTTAAAAAGTTCAAAAACCTTAGTAAAAAATAATTTCAACTTTAAATTTTAATTTTTCAACTTTTTCCTACTTTTGTAGAAATAAAGACAACAAGACTACAAGACAACAAGACAACAAGTGAAGTATGATAAGATTAAGTAAAATTAAATCAATTACAAATAGGCTCATGGCTCATAGCTCACAGCTCATAGCTTTATTATTATTACCGTTGTTATTTTCTTGTGGAAAAAACAACTCCTCTGACGAGAACCTTAAAATCTTTAAATACAACGAATCAGCTGGCATCTTGACATTAGACCCGATTTATGCCAAGGACCTTCCTCATATCTGGGCGTGTAACCAAATTTTCAACGGACTCGTCGCCTTCGACGATGAGATGAACGTCGTGCCTGCGATAGCAAAATCTTGGAACATCAGCGA
Organism: Bacteroidales bacterium; assembly: GCA_045639025.1. Classification (GTDB taxonomy): domain Bacteria; phylum Bacteroidota; class Bacteroidia; order Bacteroidales; family F082; genus Limimorpha. The sequence goes on along the minus strand of JAZUCH010000009.1, from coordinate 5,322 downwards.
CGATGGAATGACGTACACCTTTATATTAAGAGATGACGTTTGGTTTCATGAGGATGAATGTTTTGTTTCTAAGACGCAAAGACGCAAAGACGCAAAGACGCAAAGAGATGAAGACTCTGTGACTCTGCGACTCTGTGACTCTGCGACTAGAAAAGTCACCGCTCAGGATTTCGTCTATTCCTTTAATAGAGTTTTAGATAGAAAACTGAATTCTTCCGGAAGCTGGATTTTTTCTAATGTGAAAAGACAACGGACAACGGACAACGGACAACAGACTTTTGAGTATGCGTTTAATGCTGTTAACGACACTGTTTTGGAGATAGAATTGTCACAGCCTTTTCCAGCATTTTTAGGAATATTGTCGATGACGTATGCCTCTGTCGTGCCTCATGAAGCCGTCGAATATTATGGAACAGAATTCGGGCGACATCCTGTAGGAACGGGACCTTTCAAATATCAATATTGGAAAGAAGGAGTGAAGCTCGTGTTCAGAAAGAATCCGATTTATTTTGAGGTTATTAAAGACACAAAGACGCAAAGACACAAAGACGCAAAGATTGAATCTGACTCTGCGACTCTGCGACTCTGCGACTCTGAGTCTCTGCGACTCTGCGACTCTGCGACTATAAGATTGCCATATTTAGATGCTGTTTCAATAAGTTTCATCGTTGACAAGCAAGTCGCTTTCATGGAGTTTATAAAAGGCAAGTTTCATTTTATGTCGGGAATCGACGCTCGTTATAAAGATGAACTTTTGACGCGAGACGGACAATTACGTTCTGAATATGAAGACGAAATTTATTTGATAAGAGAACCATATTTAAATACAGAATATCTCGCTTTCTTCCTTGGCGATGATGACACTTTGGGAAAAGAAAGAAGCCTCGCATTGCGACAAGCCGTCAGCTATTCCATCGACAGGGAGAAGATGCTGCGTTATCTGCGTAATGGAATTGGCACGCCAGGAAACCAAGGAATCATTCCTGCAGGATTGCCGGGTTATGAAGACGTAAAGACGCAAAGACGCAAAGACGCAAAGAGTGAATCTGACTCTGCGACTCTGCGACTCTGCGACTCTGCGACTATAAATATCGGTTACCCATACAACCCTAAAAAAGCTGAGCAGTTGTTGAAAGACAACGACTTGATTGGTTATGAGTTGAAATTATACACCACGCAAGATTATATAGACATTGCTAAGTTTGTGCAGTCGGCCTTGACGGAGATAGGCTTGAATTGTAGGGTAGAGGAGATGATGCCTGCTGCGTTGCGAGAGAAACGTGCTAACGGAAACCTTTCTTTCTTCCGTTCATCATGGGTGGCAGACTATCCTGATGCAGAGAATTACCTCTCTTTGTTCACTACAAACAACTTCACTCCGCAAGGACCGAACTACACTCATTATTCTAATGCAAAGTTTGATGAGCTTTATCAGAAATCATTGACATGCAACAATCTTGAAGAAAGAGCGAAGATATATCATGAAATGGACAGTCTCATGATGACAGAAGCACCAGTCGTGATTTTGTTTTATGACGAGGTGTTAAGATTTGTTAACAAAGATGTTGAAGGATTGGGAAGCAATCCGACTAATATGCTAAATTTGAAGAGGGTGAAGATTGATTCATAATGCATAATTCATAATTCATAATTTTAATTTTGATTGAACAAAGTGATTTTGGGGTTGTTTATATGTTAACAAAACCAAATTTATATGAAAACAGATAATGTAATAGTTGTTAAAAGCAAAGGCTTTGCTATTAATTGTATCATGTTGTATCAATATTTGTGCAGGGAAAAATCTGAGTATATTATTTCAAAACAATTACTTAGAAGTGGTATTTCTATAGGTGCTAATATAAAGGAGGCTATTCGAGGGCAGAGTTTGGCTGATTTTGGAGCGAAAATGAATATTGCATTAAAAGAAGCAAGTGAAACAGAATATTGGATAGAAATATTAAATGAATCAGGTTATTTGAGCCATTCTGAAACAGAAAAAATATTGAACGATTGTAGAGAAATTATTAAATTGTTAACATCAATAGTTAAAACGACATTTAATAAACAAAAAAAATAATAATGCATTATGAATTATGCATTATGCATTGAAAAAATGTTTATCTTTGCACTCGTTTTTTAGAAAGTATAATAAGATGATTAATATAACATTTCCGGATAAGTCAGTCAGACAATATGAAGCAGGTGTAACACCTCTCGATATTGCTAAAAGCATCAGCGAAGGTTTGGCTCGTAACGTGTTGTCAGCCAAGGTTAATGGTGTAATGTGGGATGCAATGCGTCCAGTTAATGAAGATGCAGAAATTCAACTCTTCACATGGAACGACCCAGAAGGAAAAGCTACAGTATGGCATTCTTCAGCACACTTAATGGCAGAAGCTATCGAGCAACTTTATACCGGAGTTAAATTTGGTATCGGACCAAGCATTGAAAACGGTTTCTATTATGACGTGGATTTTGGCACAAATGTCATCACAGAAGAAGACCTCGCCAAGATTGAAAAACGCATGATGGAACTCGCATCACAAAAGCAAGCTTTCGAACGCGTTGACGTTTCTAAAGCAGAAGCTATGGCTCATTTCACTGAAAAAGGTGACGAATACAAACAAGAGCTCATCAGCGAATTGGAAGACGGTACAATCACCTATTATAAAACAGGTACCTTCACAGACTTATGCCGCGGACCACACATCCCTGACACAAGTTGCATCAAAGCTATCAAATTGTTATCTATAGCTGGTGCTTATTGGCGCGGCGACGAGAAACGCAAACAGCTCACTCGTATCTATGGTATCACATTCTTGAAGAAGAAAGAACTTGAAGAATATCTCGTTCTCCTTGAAGAAGCTAAAAAACGCGACCACCGTAAACTCGGTAAAGAACTTGAACTTTTCATGTTCACAGAAATGGTAGGCAAAGGTCTTCCAATGTGGTTGCCAAAAGGTACAGCATTGCGTCTTCGCTTACAAGAATTCTTGACAAAGATTCAAAAACAATATGGTTATGAACAAGTCATGACCCCTCATATCGGTAACAAACAACTTTATGAGACATCAGGTCACTGGGATCATTACGGACATGACAGCTTCCAACCAATCACAACACCTGAAGAAGGTGAGGTCTATTTGTTGAAACCTATGAACTGCCCTCATCACTGTATGATTTACAAATGGCAGCCACGTTCATACAAAGACCTTCCATTACGTCTTGCTGAATTTGGTACAGTATATCGTTATGAACAAAGCGGCGAGCTCCACGGTTTGACACGCGTCCGTTCATTTACACAAGATGACGCTCATATCTTCTGCCGTCCTGACCAAGTTAAGGAAGAATTCATCCGCGTTATGGAAATCATTGAAATCATCTTCAAAGCATTGAAGTTCGAAAACTTCGAAGCACAGATTTCTTTGCGCGACCCAAACAACACAGAAAAATATGTAGGTACAGACGAAAACTGGGGAAGAGCAGAATCAGCTATCGTTGAAGCATGTAAAGAAAAAGGACTCCAGGCAGTCGTTGAATACGGCGAAGCTGCATTCTATGGTCCTAAGTTAGACTTCATGGTAAAAGATGCTCTCGGAAGAAGATGGCAACTCGGTACAATCCAAGTTGACTACAACTTGCCAGAACGTTTCGACCTCAGCTATATCGGATCAGACAACGAAAAACATCGTCCAGTTATGGTCCACAGAGCACCATTCGGTTCAATGGAACGCTTCGTGGCAGTATTGTTAGAACACTGCGCTGGCGACTTCCCATTGTGGCTCACTCCAGATCAAGTCATGATTTTGCCTGTAAGTGAAAAATATCACGAATATGCAGAAAAACTCAACGAAATGTTGAAGAGAAATGAAATCCGCACTTTGATCGACATGAGAAACGAAAAGATCGGACGTAAGATTCGTGACGCCGAAATGAAGAAGGTGCCTTATATGCTTATCGTTGGCGAAAAAGAAATGAACGAAACATCAGTATCAGTTAGAAAACACGGTCAAGGCGACCTCGGTTCGATGTCTGTAGAAGAGTTCATCGCAATGATAGAGCAACAAGTTAAAGACGAACAAAACATAGGATAAATATAAAGATTGTATAATTAATATAGGAGACACAAATTATAGCACTACCAGTTAACAACGGAAGAGGCCCTCAAAGAGGACAGAAGAACGAAGATCCTCACCGTATAAACGAGAGAATTACATCTCCAATGGTGAGAGTCGTAGGCGAGGGCGTTGACAATGAAATACATTCAATCAAAGACGCTTTGAGAATTGCTGATGAGCATGGGCTCGATTTGGTTGAAATTTCACCTAATGCAAATCCTCCTGTCTGTAAGTTGATGGACTACAAGAAATTCCTTTTCGACCAAAAGAAAAAGCAAAAGGAAATCAAGGCTAAGACAACAAAAGTCGTTATCAAGGAAATTCGCTTGGGACCACAAACTGATGACCATGATTTCGAATTCAAGTTGAATCACGCCAAGAGATTCTTGGAAGATGGAGCAAAGGTTAAAGTTGACGTATTTTTCCATGGTCGTTCAATCGCTTACAAAGACCAAGGCGAAATTATCTTGTTGAAGTTCGCTCAAGCTTTGGCTGACTTCGGTAAAGTAGAATCAATGCCTAAGTTGGAAGGTAAGAGAATGCTCATGATGATAGCTCCTAAAAAATAAGATAGACACTCATTTAAAAAAATAGATATTACTATGCCAAAAATGAAAACAAAATCCGCTGCCAAAAAACGTTTCAGAGTAACAGGCACCGGTTTAGTAAAGAGAAAGCACGCTTATAAAAGCCACATCTTAACAAAGAAGTCAGTAAAACGTAAACGTAACTTACGTCACGCTACAATTGTTGAGCCAGCTAATATGAAAGCTGTGAAAGAAATGCTTCTCATGTAATTTAAAAAATTGTTTAACTCTTGTTAGAGTAGGAAAGTTCTCGAAAGGGCGAGGCACTCTAACGGAATAAAAAGTAAAAAAATGCCAAGATCAGTTAACGCAGTTGCTTCAAGAGCAAGACGCAAAAAAGTTTTAAAACAAACAAAGGGCCAGTTCAGCGCACGTAAAAACGTTTGGACTGTAGCTAAAAACTCTTACGAAAAGGGTTTACAATACGCATACCGCGATAGAAGAAACAAAAAACGTGATTTCCGCTCATTATGGATTATCCGTATCAATGCCGCAGCACATGAATACGGCATGACATACAGCACATTCATGGGTAAACTTCACGCAGCTAACATCGACCTTAATCGTAAGGTTTTAGCCGACTTAGCTTTGAATAATCCAGAAGCATTTAAAGCTAT
>JAZUCH010000008.1:0-2124 GCA_045639025.1 Bacteroidales bacterium | reverse complement strand
CAACAAAAAAAGGATAATGAATGTCAACAAATTTAGGACGATGTCAACTTTTTTAGGAAAGTGTAAACATTTTTCAGGAAAGTGTCTAGTCTTTTAGTTAAAATTATAAAACAACTGTCTACTTTATTTAGGAAAAGTCAGTAGAAGATAAAGTTAGACATTTTACCCGATTTAGACAATGGCGTGAGGAAGAAGTGGCTGCTAACGCTATTACACTGCGAATAATTCGTGATTTTGGGGATTCAGCATTTTATGCGTATGCGAAAGCGTTTATGCAGGAGAAAGATCTTGAATATACGCTGGATGTAGAGGTGGAGAACTTTGAGGATTCGGATTTTGACCATGTGTTTAAAGCGAAATACTTGGGAGTGTCTATGCAGAAAATGCGTCAACTGGTTATACCTGAGAATACGAAACGAATAACTGGTCAAGATTATGTGTTTGCCAGTGCCGAAGATTTTATCAAATGGGCAGTATTGCCTTATGCCGAAATCAATGCCGATGGCAATCCACAAGTAGAGTTCACCCCAGCGTATTATCAAGCCAAAGAAGAATGTAAATCATTCGAGATCTTGGATCAAGCTTCAAAGATAATGGAAGAGGGCAAAATCACATTCTCTATTTGGCTCCCTAAACAATGTTGGGAAGAATATGGCAGCCAAAAGAAAGAGGTCACATTGAGAATCGTTCACAGCAATAATGAAGGTGCTTTTGATTTGGAGTAATAACATGAAATGAATAACCCTATAACTAAATACAATAGACTATGGCTTTAGAAGGATACACATCATTCGTCATCGAAGGCGAAAAAGGTAAAGAAATGTATGATCAAATCATGAATTTGAAATCGCAATGCGAGCAACAAAAAGAAGAAGGAATTGCAGTAGCTACTTTTGGCGAGATGAGCTACTATATGGCTATCTACGAAATTAACGGAGAGGAAAAACTTTGCCTCTATGTCGGGCGTGCCTCCTCCTGGATTGAGGATATACAATATGAGGATTCTATCCTGCGTATTAATACCTTCTGGCGACGCGATTCTGCCCTCTTGCAATATTTTGAGGATTGCCAACTCAATGACTATCCGGGGTATTATTATCATGATACGAGCGAACACGATATATACGGTACGACCAACGACCAAACAGGCAAATACTTTGAGGTAAAAGACGATGAATTTGCTTCTTCCTATCTTCCACTCGATGGTAATACAGATGGGGATGTGGATATATAAAAAGCAAAAAAGCATCTTTGATAATCAAATGGTTACAAAGAAAATGAAAAAAAAGTGAACTCATTTTTGAATTTTTTGCATTTATTTTCTATATTATGCATGTAATTTCAAAAATGCAAGCTTTATGATCAACTTCAAAAAATTCCAAACCTCAGAAAAATCATTCATCGCTGACCAAAATCGCCTTTATTTGGGGGTACTACCACTTCATCTTGCACACAAGGGGGGCTCCAAATCCACAGCTCAACTGGGGCTCTTTCTCCTTGACCAACGACAAGGTAATACACTTATCTTCAAAACAGGGAAAAACTTCTACAAACCACTTACAGCTAAAGTACTCACTAATACACAAACTGGTCAAGAAATTTGCTTTATCCAATACAAAGATGCTCAAATAATGCTCGAGGCGCCCATATACAAATCCAAAAGGCGCCGCAAAGCAGCTTAAAAAGGGAAAAACACCCTCTCCAACGACTAATATAATTCACATAACCCATAACAAAAAAATAGATAGTATGAAGACAAACCCACAAAACGCTGGAAATTTAGCACTTGATCAATTACTCCAATACCAACAAAATAATAGATATCAAACTTGGACAGAAGACTTTGTGGATGAAGATACTGGCCAAGTTGAACAGGTTGAACACTCTCTACTAATTGATGAGGAATATGACGAAGAAGAAGCGCGATTACTTGATATTGTGTATAAACATATCCAAGATATCTCTACAGAAAGACTTTTAGAGTTAAGACGAACTATATTAAAAAATTAACAAAAAAAGTATATTTTTATGCAACAGATGATACAAAACCATCTACATATGGTTGATTTTTAGTAACCACAGCGAACGCTTGACGGATCAGTTTGTTAGCGACAGCAACAACTG
>JAZUCH010000007.1:0-40981 GCA_045639025.1 Bacteroidales bacterium | reverse complement strand
TGGTCGGTATCAAAGGTCACCGCTCAGTTGGTGGTTTCCGCGCTTCTATCTACAACGCTTGCCCAGTTGAGTCAGTTAAGGCTCTCGTAGCTTGCATGCAAGAATTCGAAGCAGCTAACAAATAATATTTCATAACATTTTAAAAAATTAAGAAAGAAATGAAAGTATTAGTAGCAACAGAAAAACCTTTCTCAAAGGCAGCCGTTGACGGTATCAGAACAATCGTTGAAGAAGCTGGTTACGAATTAGCTCTCCTCGAAAAATATACAGACGTACAACAATTCTACGATGCAGTAGCAGACGCTGACGCTCTCATCGTTCGTTCAGATAAAGTTACTAAAGAAGTTATCGACCACGCTAACAACCTTAAAATCGTTGTCCGCGCTGGTGCAGGTTTCGACAACTTAGACTTAGCAGCATGTACAGCAAAGAATATCGTAGCTATGAACACTCCAGGTCAAAACTCAAATGCTGTTGCTGAATTAGCAATCGGTATGATGATCTACATGGCACGTAACACATTCAAACCAGGTACAGGTTGCGAATTAAGCGGCAAAAGAGTCGGTATCCACGCTTACGGTAACGTCGGTCGCCTCGTAGCTAACAAAGCTAAGGCTCTCGGTATGGAAGTATGGGCATTCGACCCATTCGTACCAACAGAAAAAATGGGAGCTGAAGGCGTTACAGTTCCTGCAACATTGGAAGACCTCTACGCTAACTGCGACTATATCTCATTACACATCCCAGCAAACGAAAAGACAAAAGGTTCTATCAACTACGAACTTCTTTCAAAAATGCCTAAAGGCGGTTGCTTAGTCAACACAGCACGTAAAGAAGTTATCGACGAAGCTGGTATGGAACAACTTCTCGCTGACCGCGCTGACCTTAAATATGTAACAGACATCGCTCCAGCTAACCAAGCTGTATTAGCAGAAAAATTCACTACTCGTTTCTTCGCAACACCTAAAAAACAAGGTGCAGAAACAGCTGAAGCTAACATGAACGCTGGTCTCGCAGCAGCTCGCCAAATCGTTGGATTCATCCAAAACGGCGACGTTAAATTCAAAGTTAACTAATTAAATTTAAATACAAGATCCATCTCAACAACGAGATGGATCTTATTTACTAATAAAACACTATAAATTATGACTCCTGAAGATAATAAATCAACGACTTTTTTCAGATTCGAAGACCTTCGAGTTTATAGCAAAGCCATTGGTTTCGTATCGTTACTAACAGAAACTAGCACTCTGGCAACTAACGAAATAGAAAACCACTACTACAAAAGATTTTTAGAAGAAGCTACATTGTTAGCTTTCAACATTGCTGAAGGTTCATCTAAAAATAAACCTCAATTCATAGCTCAGCTTAAAGCAGCTAAGACAAACATCCGCAAGTGCGTCGTCTTCTGCGCTATAGGTCGTCAAAACGAATTCTTGAGCGAAGAAAAAGAAGACCAAATCCGCACTCAATTAATGGAGTTGACAAAGATGATCGGCGCTCTCATCATCTCCTTACAAAGAAGCGTCAACGTTGATCATTATGATCACCATTTGCACGAAAGCGATGGTTTCTACGCTCAAAACCCAGGTGCAAATTTTGAAGAAGAAATGATTTGGTAAAATCAAAATATTATTAACACTTAAAAATTAAAAACATGTCAGTAATTAAACCATTCAAAGGTTATCGTCCTCCAGTAGACATCGTTGAAAAATTAGCATCAAGACCTTACGATGTTTTGAATTCAGAAGAAGCTCGTCAAGAATGCGAAGGCAATCCTTACAGCCTCTTACACGTAACAAAAGCTGAAATCGACCTTGCTCCTGGCACAAAAGACAGCGATTTGACAACATATATCAAAGTTGTTGAAAACTTCAACGCTTTCAAAGATTACGGCTGGTTAGTTCAAGATAAAGAAGAAAAATTATATATCTACGCTCAAAGCATGAACCCAACAGATGCTGACGCTCACTGGCAATATGGTATCGTAGCTTGCGCATGGAGCGAAGATTATGTAAACCAAGTTATCAAAAAACACGAGCTTACTCGTAAAGATAAAGAAGAAGACCGCATGAAACACGTTCGCATCACAAACGCTAACGTTGAACCTGTATTCTTCGCTTATCCTGCAATCGATGAAATCGATGCTATAGTAAGCAACATCACAAAAGAAGCTCCTATCTACGACTTCATCGCTAAAGAAGATAACTTCGGTCACCGTTTCTGGGTCATCGACGACAAAGCTACTATCGACAGACTCGTTGAAATATTCGACACACAAGTTCCTTCAATGTACATCGCTGACGGCCACCACAGAAGTGCAGCTGCAGCTCTCGTAGGTCAAGAAAAGAAAGAAAATAACCCTAACCACAAAGGTGATGAAGAATACAACTTCTTCATGACAGTTATTTTCCCAGACAACCAATTGAATATCATCGACTACAACCGCGTAGTTAAAGATTTGAATGGTCTCTCAAAAGAAGAATTCCTCAACGCTTTGACAGAATCATTCGACGTTGAAGATATGGGAACAGAAATCTACAAACCAGCTAAATTACACGAATTCAGCACTTATTTAGATGGTCACTGGTACAAACTCAACGCAAAACCTGGCACATTCAACGACGCAGACCCAATCGGTGTTCTCGACGTAACAATCCTTTCTAACTTAGTTTTAGACAAGATTTTAGGCATTAAAGACTTACGTACCGACAAACGTATCGACTTCGTTGGCGGTATCCGCGGTCTCGGCGAATTGAAACATCGCGTTGACAACGGCGAAATGAAAGTTGCTTTCGCTTTACACCCAGTAACAATGAAGCAAATCATCGACATCGCTGACAGCGGCAACATCATGCCTCCTAAGACAACATGGTTCGAACCTAAACTCCGTTCAGGTCTCGTAATTCATACATTAGAATAAGACTACAAGTCAACAAGACTACAAGACTACAAGCAGAGACGTAGCAACAAATCGTTACTACGTCTCTTTTTTTTGTCGAAATGTATCCACTTATTTCCTGAAATCCTGAAATCCCCAATTCCCCCAAAGCCGCACGGCGGTGCGGCTCTACGTGGAATACGATAATCCACGAAATTACACGAAACTCCACGAAATAATTTTCCCGTTAAAAAAAAACTCTATTCCCTCTGTCCCTGAATTCCTAATTGATTAGACGCCACTGGGGTGACGTCTCTACAGGCGCTCTTGTACCTCTATTCCCTCTGCACCTCTGTCCCTCTAATCCCCCAAAGCCGCACGGCGGTGCGGCTCTACGTGGGAGACGATAATCCACGAAATAAAACCTCATAAAAGAAAGAGACGCATCAACGACATATTGTTTATTTTTTTGTGTCGTATGATACGTCTCTACATGAATTCCTGAAATCCCCAAAGCCGCACGGCGGTGCGGCTCTACGTGGGATACGATAATCCACGAAACCACACGAAATGATTTTTCCGTTAAAAAAACCTCTAATCCCTCTGTCCCTCTAATCCCTAAAAAAGAACCTCATAAAAGAAAGAGACTCGTAGAAATATAATTTTCGAATCTTTATCACCTCTTATTGGAATGAGCATCCCTTGCGGCGCATTTAATGGCAAGGGCGTTGAAATTCTTTATAACTCCGTTGATGAGACTGCAACAAGAGCAGCTCGTTCCTACAATTCTACACTTGCTGCCTTGCGAATTGTTGAAGCTATAGAAAAATCATCTTTTGTCAAAATAGACATTCCCAATGCCAAACAAAAGAAAAAAATGTATTTTGTAAAAATCTATGAACTCAAAGCCACATTGACAGATTTAGGTGATGTCAAAATAATTGTAGGTGAAAGGAATAATAAAAGAATAATTCATTATTGCATTACCCACAAAAAAATAAAGAGCAGTTGAAATGCCCTCTATACCATTGGATCTTATCAACCACTCTTTAGATTTAATGACGCAAAGATACAATTATTTTCAAAATATAAAGAGATATAACACGAAAAAATATTTGTCGCAATGACTCCACGAAATAATTTTCCCGTTAAAAAAAAACTCTAATCCCTCTAATCTTGAAATCCTGAATTCCTAATTCCCAATTGATTAGACGCCACAGGGGTGACGTCTCTACAGGCGCTCTTGTACCTCTATTCCCTCTGTCCCTCTGTCCCTCTAATCCCTCTAATCCCCCAAAGCCGCACGGCGGTGCGGCTCTACGTGGAATACGATAATCCACGAAAAAAGAACCTCATAAAAGAAAGAGACGCATCAACGACATATTGTTTATCTTTTGTGTCGTATGATACGTCTCTACATGAGTTCCTGAATTTCCCAAAGACAATCCACGAAATTACACGAAACTCCACGAAATGGTTTTTCCTTTGAAAAAACCTCTATTCCCTCTAATCCCTGAATTCCTAATTCCTAATTGATTAGACGCCACAGGGGTGACGTCTCTACAGGCGCTCTTGTACCTCTAATCCCTCTGCACCTCTATTCCTCTAATCCCTCTGCACCTCTAATCCCTCTATTCCCTCTGTCCCTCTAATCCCTGAATTCCTAATTCCTAATTGATTAGACGCCACAGGGGTGACGTCTCTACAGGCGCTCTTGTACCTCTAATCCCTCTGCACCTCTATCCCTCTATTCCCTCTGCACCTCTATCCCTCTATTCCCTCTGCACCTCTAATCCCTCTGCACCTCTAAAACCTCTTATAAATTTCTTACTGGTCGCACTGTCATGCCATTACGACGGAGGCTCCAGTTGCAATAGAACTGATATGAGCACATATCCAAGAAACAGCCTTTAGTGTATGTTGGTGTTGTACCTTCTTCTTCGTATGGTGTAGCAGTCCAATAATAACCATAAAGATTATGGTCTAACAAATCTCCATTCACACGGAATCCTGATGCAGGGAGGAATATATGGTTACCATTTGTCTTTGATGTGACTTTATAACCAGAAACGCCATTAACTTCAGTCCAAGTCCATGTACACTCTTGTGTCAATTCAAACATCTCTTCCAATGTTGGCATTCTCCAGTCATCGCCCCAATTTGCAGTAGCAGCATCAAACATAGGATTGCCTGCTATATTGCCTAAATCTTTATGGTATGAAGAACAGTTGTCGGAAGTGTACTCTTTCTTTGTTTCTATCTCGCCCCATGCGAAAAAGTCGCCTTGACCTTCTGGGAACAATGCGCCTACGTTATGTTCAGCCCATAATGTTCCGCTTGTAAGACCTAAGTCAACGTAAACATATTCTGTTTCTTCATCGTTGTCATCATCTTCATTTTTCAAAGTAGTGAAAGAGACGATTTCACTTTTCACCATGCCTTCACTATTTACAGCGTATGCACCAACTTTATATTCTGTTGATTCTTGCAAACCTGTCAATTGGTATGTATAAGTGCCTAAGTTCTCTCCTACTTTTACAAAATTAGCTTCTGATGAAGCATTTGCTTTATTCCAATAGAATCCACGTTCTATAACATCAGCGCCGCCATCTGTCAAAACTTCTGCGCTCAACATAGCAGAATTGATAGTAACATCTGAAACAGTAACTGTTGTAACTGTTGGTAATACAACAACGATTTCATCATCGCCTCCGTTGTCGTCACCGCCGTTATCATCGCCACCATTGTCGTCACCGCCATTATCGTCACCGCCATTGTCATCACCTCCATTGTCATCACCACCGTTATCATCACCACCATTATCATCGCCGCCATTGTCGTCACCTCCATTGTCGCCGCCACCATTGTCGTCACCGCCGTTATTTTCTTCTAAAGTAACAAAGCAGAAATTTGCGCCGTAGGCTGTTCCTGCGCTGTTAGTAGCGTAAGCTCTGACGTAATAAGTAGTGCTTGCCAATAAATTTTCAATTGATGAAGCAAATGTTCCAACACCGCTACCATTTGAAGTAAGCATATCATTGATTGTTGGGTTTTGGTTTGTGCTCCAGCAAACGCCTCTTGAAGTAATTTCAGCGCCACCGTCGCTTGTAATTGTACCACCTGTTGTTGCTGTTGTCTGTGTGATTTCTGTAACAGCAGAAGTCTCAACTGTTGGCAATACTGGGTCTGGTTTACATCCTACTAATAAAGTGCAAACCAATGCAATTAAAAAAAAGTGTTTTTTCATGATTTGAATTTTATAAAATGTAATGTTAATGTTTTTCAATAAAAATGAAATGAGTTTGCAAAGATAATTATTTTATTTATGGTCTTATTATTAATAAAGGTATAAAATTTCAAAAAAAACATTTTTAATTATTTCAATAAAATCATAAATTTGCGACAGTAAATTAATCTATGAAAAATAAGAAAAAAAGACTATTTATGAGAAAATTATTATTTGTATTATTGGTCATACTTTCTTTCAGCAGTATTGGTTTCGCACAAGTGATAGATGCTGAATTGCAGAAAGCAATGAACCAAAAAAGTGACGGAATGATTAGTGTCAACATCATTCTCAAGTCACAGATGAACCTCAAGAATTTAAGCAAAAGAGCAGAAGGCATCAGCGACAAATACGTCAGACGCGACATGCTCATCGACGAACTTAAACTTTTTGCAGAGAAAGAACAAGCAGAAATTTTATCTATTCTCAAGGCTGAGGAAAAAAGCAAGAGAGTATCCGACATCACAAGCAGCTGGAGTGCCAACTATATCAACTGCGTCACAACAAGCGATGTCATTTATCTCTTGGCAGAACATCCTGACGTAATGATGATTGGTCTCGACGAAGAGAAATACGTTTTCTGGAACGAGGAATCAACTAAAGCTGTTGCATCTCCTGGCGACAATATAATTGAAAACGTCATCAAAGTCAACGCCGACGACGCATGGGAACTCGGAGTCACAGGACAAGGCGTGTTAGTTGCCATCATCGACTCTGGCGTCAACTACAACCACGTTGACCTCGCCGACCACATGTGGGATGGAGGCGCACAATTCCCACATCACGGCTACGACACTTACGAAGACGACAACGACCCTATGGATGAGTTCGGTCACGGCACACACTGCGCAGGAACAATATGCGGCGATGGCACCTCCGGAACCAAAACAGGCATGGCTCCCGACGCCACCCTGATGTGTATCAAATGCGTCAGCGACGAAGGCATGGGCGGCGCTGCCGATATCAACAAAGGCATGGAATGGGCAATAGAACATCATGCCGATGTATTGAGTATGTCGTTGGGTGTACCATTGTCAACAGTACCTGACAGGACAATGCTCCGTCGTACAAGTGTGACAGCATTGGAACTCGGCGTCGTCGCAGCCGTAGCTGTCGGCAATGAAGGCAACAACGAGTTGTTCTACCCTATTCCTGACAACGTAAGAGTACCAGGCAGCTGCCCTCCACCATGGATTCACCCTGACCAAGCTGGTAATGCTGGCGAATTGTCATGCGTAGTAGCCATCGGCGCTGTCGATTACAACAACGCTACTGCATACTTCTCATCACACGGTCCTGTCACTTGGAAAGCCACTGAGTTCGGCGATTACGAATATCAACCAGGCATCGGTCTCATCCGTCCCGACGTATGCGCTCCTGGCGTCGACATCGTATCACTCGATTATAGCACAACAGACGGTTTCACCAAGATGAGCGGAACATCAATGGCAACTCCTTGCGCTGCCGGCGTGATAGCTCTCTTGTTAGACAAAAACCCAGAACTGACACCAGCCGACATAAGCAGAATATTAGAGACAACAGCTCAGAAAATAAGCAATAACAAAAACAACTACACAGGTTCTGGACTCATCGATGCCTTGGCTGCCATAAACGCCATCGACTGCGGCAGCTTCAAATATTTAAGCCATATCATCAATGATGAAGAAAACGGCAACAATAACGGTAACTTGAACGCATCAGAACAAGTTGGTTTGCAGGTGACTTTTGAAAACAGCTCTGACGAATCATACAATAATGTCAAGGCTGTCTTGAGAAACGATAATCCTTTGGTAAGAATAGACGACTCTATCGCTCAAATAAGCAGCATTGGAGCAAACGAGACTATATCAATAACAGAAGGTTTCAAATTCTTCGTTGAGGAAACAGCTGATTATAAAAGCATGTTGGGCTTCGACGTTTATTTCTATGACGAAAACGACGCGCTCATCTCTTTCATCAGAATACCTGTCAAGGTACAAGACAAAGCTTTGGAATTCGCGAGCGTTATAATCAAAAACGACAACAACGGCAACGGCATCCTCGAAGCCGGAGAGACAGCAGACTTAGGCGTTATTATCAATAATGTTGGCAATGAATTATTCACTAGTTCATTAGGCAAGTTATCCAGCATCAGCAACAAGATAACTATCAACACCAGCGAAGTTGAATTCAATTCTATCGGCAGCCAAGCTTCAGAAACAGCATTCTTCAACGTTACTCTATCAAGCAATGTAGAAGATTCATATAGCATTCCTTTCGAACTTAAATTGGAAAAAGCATCATCAACAGAGAAATTCAATTTCGACTATTCAAACAAATGTGACATCGTCTTTGAACTTAAAGACAGATACGGCGACGGCTGGGATGGTGCCGCTTTGGTTGTTAAATACAGCGATGGCAGCGCCGATGACGCATTCACCGTCACAGAAGAAAACGGATCAGGCAGCACTCATACCAGAGAAATCGGTAACGGAGTTGAAGTCACTCTCGAATGGATTAAAGGCGCATGGGACACAGAATGCAGCTTCGTAGTCAAGAAAGGTGACGGCTCCGTGATTTATGAAAGCCCAGAAAGTTTAAGCACAGGCGTCTTATATTCATGGATCAACGACTGCGCATTCCAAAACGACAGCTACGAGATGTGCGAGAGCGTAAACAACTTGGAAGTTGAATCCGACTTCCCTCCAACAATAAAATGGGAAGCACCAGAGGCAGCAGACCTTCTTTACTATGAAGTTTACCGCGACACCAGACTATTAGGAATAACAGAAGAACTCAGATATTCTGATGAAACTGTCACAGAAATTTCCAACTACGAATATAGCGTACGTCCTATATTCAGCGACTGCGTTGGCAGTTTAAGCTATATCATTGTTGAATATGACAATGTTGCAGAAAACATCACAATTAACGCAACAGTCTACCCTAACCCATCAAGAAACGACTTCACTGTTGCTTGCGAAAACATGACAAGAGTATCAGTATACAACCTCATGGGCGCAATGATAATGGACATTGACGTAAACGCTAACAATTACGTCATCAGCAACCTCAATGCCGGAGTCTATTTCATTAACATTGAAACAAATAACGGTTCAACAGTACGCAAAGTCGTTAAATTGTAAGACATTCGTCGTAATATTATAAAAAATCCAAAGGTGTCGGATGAAAATCCGGCACTTTTTTTATTATAAAAACACAAAAATATAAACACAACAATTTAACAATCAATAAATTACCCCCCCGAAAAAAATTAAAATAATCTTGGATTTCTCAATAATAATTTTAATCTTTGCGAAGTAAAACGTATTGTTAAATAACACAAAATCAATCGCCATGAAAAAATTTACACTCACTCTCATAATGTTGTTTGTCGCGACAATATTTATAAAAGCACAAGAAATAGAATTTGCACCCGTTGGCGCAGAATGGCATTATGAGCGTCAAATATTCAATTACAACAACTGGAGTTACGATGGCATTGCATACGACAGATTCCGTTCTTTGGATATTATAGATATAAACGGTTGGCAATGCAAAAAAATTGAACTTTTCAGGAACATGGATTGCGATGGCAACATCAATCCTAGTTACGAAACACGTTACATCAACCAGGATGGTGAAAAGATCTACGAAGTGATAGACGGAGAACGTTATCTTCTCTACGACTTCAGCAAACAAGTTGGCGAATATTGGTTGGTCAAACATAATAGCGAACACATCGATGGATTTGACACTATCTTTGTTAAAGAAATAAAAGAAATAACATTGGCAGACGAAAGCACAAGAAGAATGTTCGTAACATCTTCTAATGGAATGACAGAGTCATTACTTTATTGCACTAACATCATTGAAGGTATCGGCATGGACAAATATGTTTTCCCATTCTACGAATTGATGGGACCACCTCCATGCAAACAAGGCGAAATTCGTTGCTATTCTATTGATGACAATTATTTAATCACATCTGACACCGAATGTGATTATGAAGTCACATTATCAATAAACGAAATAGAAAGCAATGGAAATATTGTAGTAAGCCCAACACTTCTCTCAAACGGCGAAACAATCTCCATCGAATCCGATTCAGAGATAAAAGACGTGAAGATTGTTGACATGCTCGGAAGAAAGATGAACGTTTCTGTAAACAATACAACCGGTACTTCTTGCCAAGTGAACATGAATCAGAAATGCAATTCAGGCATTTACCTCATCATCGTTGAGACACAAGATGGTCATCATTATGAAAAGGTTGTTGTCAGGAGTTAGGAGTTAGGGTAGAGACGCGTCAATGTTACCTAAAAAATAAACACACATTGACACGTCTAACGAAAGTTAGGAGTTTATACAAAACAAAAGAGACGTCATTCTGGATGGCGTCTCTTCTTGTTGTCTTGTAGTCTTGTTGACTTGTAGTCTTAATTATTTCTCTGATATAAATATCTCTTAATACTCTTCTTAGGTGTTCTTTCGAAGGCTTCAGACATTACCTCTATCTTCTTAAGTTTAGCGTAGTTAGGCAGTTCCTTATTTACTTCAGGCAATGTATCTTCGATATATTTGATGAATGTAGCCTGATCCATGCCTTCTTTCGCTGCTGTGTCGAAGTCAGGATAGATGAGAGCAGTTAAACCGCCGTTGTCTTCGATTACCAATGATTCGAGGATATAAGGACGAGTATCCAAAACTGCTTCTACTTCTTCCGGATAGATATTCTGACCAGATGGACCGAGAATCATACACTTAGAACGGCCTCTGAGGAAGAGATAACCGTCGGCATCGATAACGCCCATATCGCCAGTATGCAACCAGCCGTCAGCGTCGAGCACTTCTCTCGTTGCTTCTTCATTCTTGTAATAACCCAAGAATACGTTAGCACCTTTAACGAGGAGTTCACCAGGAATATTCTGTGGATCTGGAGAGTCTATCTTCATTTCCATATTAGGAACTATCTTACCGCATGAATACAACTTAGCTGTCTTGTAATCATCGTATGTGATGATAGGAGCGCATTCTGTCATGCCATAGCCCACTGTGAATGGGAATTCCATCTTCTTGAAGAAAGCCTCGACCTCTTTGTTGAAAGCAGCGCCACCGATAATGACCTCAATAAATTCGCCACCGAAAGCATTGATAAGCTCAGTCTTAATTTTATTCATGATAACTTGCTCCAAGATAGGAAGTTTAAGCGCAAACTTGATTCCGGCTGTCTCGATGACAGGTTTAACTTTGCTCTTGTAAATCTTCTCGATGATGAGAGGCACAGCGATAACCAAAGTAGGTTTCACTTCTGCAAGAGCCTGCATGATAATCTTAGGACTTGGAAGACGTGAGAGGAAGAACACATGACAACCTCTTGTCAATTCATACAACACTTCAAACATAAGGCCATACATGTGAGCTGTCGGCAACATAGAAACGACTCTAGATGTGCTGTTGATTTGAGGAAGCACCTTCACTGCGAATTCGAGGTTAGAACGGACAGCACGATAAGGAATCATAACGCCTTTTGAGAAGCCTGATGTTCCTGATGTGTAGTTGATGATAGCGAGTTCATCAGCTGAGTCTTCATAATAATTCAATGAATCTGGTGTGAATTCCATTGGATAATGTTTTCCGAATAACTCATTGAGATGTTCGCGGCTTTCAGCTATTTTTTCGTTAGCCGAGTAAAGTAGTTTGAAAGTATTGACCTGAATGATAGCCTGGAGGTCAGACATATCAATTTCGGAAAGACCTTCCCAAATAACTTCATCAACGAAGAGAATCTTAGCCTCTGAATGATTTACGAGATGGTTGATGTTACTTGGTTTAAATTCGTGCATCAAAGGAACTGGCACTGCACCGTATGTCATAGCTGCGAGGAAAGAAACAACCCAGTTAGCCTGGTTTCTTGAACATATTGCCACTTTATCGCCTTTTTCGAGACCGCATTCTTCAAACATAATGTGAAGCTTAGCTATTCTTCTAGCCAAGTCTCTATAGTGCAAAGTCACACCTTGATAGTTTGATATAGCCGGTCTGTCCCAATTTTCTCTGAAAGATTTTTCAAAAACCTTGTTAACAGATGTAAAGTTCATTTTCAAAGTTATTAGTTAATAAATTAGTTCATCGCTACAAATATACAAAAAAAGCAAATACGTTTACCATTTTTTATAAAACTCAGAACTTCAGAACCTCAGAATCTCAAAAAATACTGAAATTCTCAACTCCACTCCCTCTACTTCCTCTAACCCCTCTACTCCCTCTACTCCCTCTAAACCTCTACTCCCTCTAAAAAAAAAACTTGTAGTCTTGTAGTCTTGTAGTCTTGTAGACTTTTTTATATCTTTGCAGAAAATAATAAAATCATGGAAGAAAAAATGTTTGACCCTAATGCAGCAGCTGCTCTTGGCTCAGGAATATATGGCTTGCCATGCACAGCGGAAGAAGCTGAAATAATAATCATCCCTGTTGAATGGGAACTCACAACAAGTTATAACAGAGGCACTGTCAACGGTCCTCAGGCAGTCTTTGACGGCTCGATGCAAGTTGACCTTCATCACCACGACTATCCTGAAGTATGGAAACGTGGCATCTGGATGGACGAATTTCCTCAAGAGCTTCGCAAACTCCACGATGAACTAGTGCCGCTCAGCGAAGACATCATCGACGGCATCGAAAGCGGAGATGTTGACGAAAACCCAGAAGCATACGAAGACAAATATGCAGCGATAGAAAAAGGCTTCGACAAAATGTTCGCTTGGCTTAAAGACAGAATAGCTTACTGGAAGTCGCAAGGCAAGAAAGTTGGTCTCCTCGGAGGCGACCACAGCACTCCTCTTCCTTATCATACTTATTTCAACGAACTCGGTGAAGAATACGGCATCATTCACGTCGATGCTCACAGCGACTTAAGAATAGAATTTGAAGGCTTTAAATATTCTCACGCCTCCATCTTCTATAACACAATGAAATACGACAACATCGAGAAACTCGTTCAAGTTGCAATCCGCGACTACTGCGACCAAGAAAAAGAAATCATCAACAACTCTGAAGGAAGAATGGTTGTGTTCTACGACCGCGACAACCGCAGAAAGATGTATGAAGGCGCTACTTGGAAATCTATATGCGACGATATCATAGCTCAACTCCCTGAAAAAGTTTATATCTCCATCGATATTGACGGCCTCGACCCTAAGTTATGCCCTAACACCGGAACACCGGTACCAGGCGGAATGGAATACGAAGAAATGATGTATTTATTGAACAGAGTTAAAGAAAGCGGCAAAGAGATAATAGGATTCGACCTCTGCGAAGTGTCACCAGGCGAAGACGAATGGGACGGCAACGTAGGCGCTAGAGTGCTTTATCACCTCTGCGGAATTATATAAAATGCTTCGAGCTATGAGCTTCGAGCTATGAGCATTATTGATTCATAGCCCACGGCTCATGGCTCATAGCTCAATGCTTAAAAAAAATGAGTCTAAATAGTTTTTTACAATTTTTCGTAACAAAGGAAACTAAGTTCTTCCCTATTTACACAAAACAAGCCGAGTTGCTTGTCCATGCAACAAAGACATTAATCGAGATGCTTAAGGTTGACAACTACGAAGAACGTAAGTTGTTAGGCCGTCAGATAAAAAAAGACGAGACTGATGGCGATGAATTGTTCCGCAATCTTTACAAGATGCTCAACATCACCTTCATCACGCCTTTCGACAGAGAGGATGTCAACGAGCTGGCAGCTAACCTAGATGACTGCCTCGACATCATCGACGACTGTTCCAAAAACATATTGATGTACAAACCAAAACGCATCGACAGCCAGATAATGGAGACTGCTCAATATCTCAACGAATGTGCCTGTTATCTTCTCGAAATCATCAATATGCTCGAACATATCACATTAAGACACAACGACATCATCGAGAAATGTGATAAGATTAAACATATAGAACACACCATCGACGCCATCTATTCCGATTATATCAGCAATCTCTTCAACGATGAGCCCGACTATATAGAGCTTGTCAAGAACAAGAATATCGCTGAGACATTCGAGAGCGCGAGCGACATCATCAAAAACGTAGCCGATACAATTAGAACAATAGTCATTAAGAATTCATGATATGTTAGTCTTTGTCATCGGCGCTTCTTTGATATTAGCGCTCTTAATCACTTTTTTAAATGGCATGAACGACGCTGCCGACGCAGTCTCCTGTCTCATCACGACAAAGGTCATGTCACCTTTGAAGGCCGTCGCTTGGGCTGCCTTCTGGGCGTTTATGGCGTATTTCATCTTCAACTCACACGTTGCAGAGACCATGTCGCACGGCATCGTCGAGAACAACTACATCGACCCATACGTGGTGTTCTGCGCTCTGACAGGCGCCACCTCATGGATATGGATTTGCACAAAGCTAGGACTGCCTATCTCCTCATCACAAGCCTTGGTCGGAGGAATCATAGGACCGGTATGGTTCGCATTCGGCTCATCGGCATTGGTATCAAAAGGCATTTTAATAATTGTGGCATTCACCATCCTCACTCCAATATTAGGAATGATTGTGGGATTTTTCTTCATGTGTCTGATAATGCGCATATTCAAAAACGCCAACAAGAAAAAAACCGACAAGATTTTCAAGAAGCTGCAACTCTTTTCATCTGCAGCATTCAGCCTCGGCCACGGCGCCAACGACGCACAGAAGACCATCGGCCTTATCTCAGTGATGCTCTTCACTTCATTACAGTCGCCTGAGATTACAGAAGGCCTCCGTCATGTCATGGCTGCCTTTTTCGACATCGAAAAAGGCTATCACGTTCCACAAATCGTAGCTATCTTATGCTACCTCATGATGGCATTAGGCACATTGATTGGCGGAAAGAACGTCATAAAGACAACTGGCACCGGCATTGTGAAGATAACACCTGAAAAAGGATTCTGCGCAGAGACAATAGGCGCTACAACCATCATTACATGCTCCATCTTCGGCATCCCAGTCAGCACCTCACACGGCATCGTCGGCTCCATCATAGGAGTCGGACTGACCAACGGCGTCAAAGGAATCAACTGGGGAACAGCAAAGAGCATCTTATGGGCATGGCTGCTGACAATACCTGCACCACTGCTTATTTCTGGAATATTGTACTCCATAATAAAATAGAACTTTAGAATTCTAGAACTTTAGAACTTTAAAATATTACAATTATATATAAAACAAAAAGGCTAATGGTTGTAAACACCTTTAGCCTTTTGTCTTTAGCCTTTAATACCTCCAAACCTTTGTTTCAAAAAAATATTTTTTAAATATTGTCTATTTAAAACTTTGTGCGTATTTTTGTAACATGAATAGGATTTTATTAGACATAATAGGCTTATCGTTCAGTCATTCGCAAAGTGGCGCATACGCCTTATTATTAGGAGAGAAAAATGACCGCAGGCGTCTTCCTGTCATAATCGGGGAAGCTGAAGCGCAATCCATTGCCGTAGCGATGGAAAACTTCGAAAAGAAACGTCCTCTCACTCATGATTTGTTCATGTCGTTCGCAACAACATACGGCATCAATATCACAGAAGTGGTGATAAACAGATTCAAAGAAGGCATATTCTTCTCAGAGCTTCACTGCGAGAAAGACGGCGAGACTTCTATCATCGATGCTCGCACATCAGACGCAGTAGCTATTGCTGTCAGATTTAAATGTCCTATCTACACTACAAGCCAAGTGATGGAAGAGGCTGGCCTTATTATGGATGACATAGAATTCGACAACGACAAGGAAAATGAAGAAGACATGTTAGATGATTTCGGTTATGAAAGAATGGAACGTTACGACATGCAAGACCTCCAACAGCTTCTTCAGGATGCCATCGACAATGAAGACTATATGGCAGCCTCCATTTTAAGAGATGAAATCAACAAAAGAAAAGGAAATTAATATTATATGAAACAATATCAAGATTTATTACAACATATTCTCGACAACGGTTTTCAAAAAGGCGACAGAACAGGAACCGGAACCATCAGCGTCTTCGGTTACCAGATGCGCTTCCACCTTGAAGACGGTTTTCCGCTCTTAACGACAAAGAAAGTTCACCTCCGTTCTATCATCCATGAGCTTCTCTGGCTCATCAACGGAGACACCAACATAAAATATCTGCACGACAACAAAGTCAGCATCTGGGACGAATGGGCCGACAGCAACGGCGACCTCGGTCCTATCTACGGTGCACAATGGCGTAACTGGAACAACGAAGGCATCGACCAAATTGCTGATGTCATCAACTCATTAAAGAATAATCCTAACAGCCGACGCCATATCGTGACAGCATGGAATCCTAGCGTATTGCCCGACGAATCATCCAAAGACTTCGCAGCAAACGTCGCCAATGGAAAAGCAGCACTACCTCCTTGCCACGCCTTCTTCCAGTTTTATGTAGCCGACAACAAACTATCATGTCAGCTCTATCAAAGAAGCGCCGACGTATTCCTCGGAGTGCCTTTCAACATCGCATCTTATTCATTATTGACAATGATGATAGCTCAAGTGTGCGGACTCGGTCTAGGCGATTTCGTCCACACTTTCGGCGATGTACACATCTATAACAATCATATAGATCAGGTAAAACTGCAACTCAGCCGCGAACCTCGTGAACTGCCAACAATGAAACTAAACCCTGAAGTCAATAGTATTTTCGACTTCAAATATGATGACTTCAAATTAGAAAACTATAATCCATACGACGCCATCAAGGCTGATGTATCAATTTAACAATTAAGCAAACAATAAAAAATTTCAGATATGAAACCAAAGATTTCTATTGTAGTAGCGATGGCAAAAAACAGAGCTATCGGTAAGAACGGTCAGTTATTATGGCACATCTCTAACGACCTCAAACATTTCAAGAAAGTGACATCAGGCAAATGTGTCATCATGGGACATAACACCTACGTCTCATTGCCTGGACAAAAAGCATTGCCTAACAGACGTAACGTCATCATCTCCGACAGACTTGATGAAGCGCCAGCAGGATTCGAATTAGCAACATCAATTCCAAAGGCATTAAGTCTTGTTGAAAACGAAGCCGAAATATTCATCATGGGAGGCGGCATGATTTACGAACAATTCCTCGGAATGGCTGACACATTATACCTCACAAGAGTTGACAAAGACTACGAAGCAGACACTTTCTTCCCTATCATCAATTTTGAAGAATGGAATCTGACAGAGTTAGAAGTCATCGACGACGACCCACAAGTCGACTGTTCTTACAGATTCGAAACCTGGGAAAAGAAGAATTGATTGTAATTCTATCATTAAAAAACAAGGCTCAGAATATCAGCACTCACTGAAATCCTGAGCTTTTTTATTGCCCATCGTCATCATACCATTTGCTCATCTACCCACTTTATTTGGGCGTTCCGGCTACGCTTCCAGCTCCGCCGTCGGGCTTTCCGCTATATCTTTTTCCGCTCCGCTTCAAAAGGATGCCGCTCCAATCCCTAACGCTTTGGACGAATTTTAGAACTTTAGAATTCTAGAACTTTAGAAAATTATTGGAGTCCCCTAAAATCCTGAATTCCCAAAAGCTCTACGTGGGATACGATAATCCACAAAATTACACGAAACCACATGAAATACTTTTTCCGTTAAAAAAACCTATAATTCCTCTGTCCCTCTATTCCCTCCATTCCCCAAAAACCTAAAATCCTGAATTCCTAAAAAAAAGAGACGCCACTTTAACAGTAGCGTCTCCACTTGTAGTCTTGTAGTCTTGTAGTCTTTATCAATGAACAACTGAGATACGTTGAGTTGTTTCGAAATCAGCTGTCTTAACGTTAATCATATACATACCAGCGTTGAAGTCGCTCATATTGAGAACTACATTATCTGTGTTGACTGATGATTCATATACCTTTTGACCCATCATATTGAAGATTGTAACATTTTCAATATTTGTAGCTTCGATTGTGATTTGTTCATCAGCTGGGTTTGGATAGATAGCTACTTTTTCAACTGTTACATCTTCTATGCCTGTTTCTGAGTAGTAGAATTTAACGAAATATTCATTTGGAGCATATAAAGCTTTTGCAGGAGCAGACATACAATCTATAGCTTGATAATAAGCAACGACTTTATAGAAATACCATGTGTCGTATGTTAAAGAGCTATTATCTGTATAATCTTCTTTATTTGCGCCGAGAATCTTAACTCTTGTCCATTCGCCGTCATCGCCAGTCTTTCTGTAGATATAGAAACCGCTAAGGTCTGAGTTATTTGGTTTTGTCCAATATAATTTAGCCTTGAAGTTAGATGTTTTTTCAAATCTGAGGTTTGATGCAGGATCGCAACCTTCTGTCAAAACGCCACAAGCTTCATTTGAGAATTCTGAGTTGCCGCTTTCGCATAATGCTGTAACTTGGTAGCAGTGACCGCCGTAAGGCATATCTTCGTCAACGAATGTTGTTTCTTGTGTAAGACCAACGAGTAAGCCATCACGGTAAACGTTGTAACCGTATGTTGGGTTGCCTGCAGCTGTCCATGACAATTTCATTTCGCCATCTGATGTGCTAGCTACCAAATTAGATGGAGCTTCGCATTGTGTTGCATTGCCACATGTATTCTGTGTTGTGAAGAATACGCCTGAAGCCATTTCATCTGAACTTCCTGAGTAGTTGTAAACTGTTTCGCCAGCTGTGTTTTTAATAACCAAATTGAGTGTATATGCTGGTTGTGTTTCTGCGTGAGGATTCCATGAGAATTGAACATAACCGAGTGGAACATCAATATCGAATGTTGTTGCAGTTGATGTTGCTGTTGTTTTGTTTTCGAATTCAATGCCTGCTGCATCTAATATTGATACAGAAGCACCTTTCATACCTTGGAATGCTGATGATTGGAGGATGAGTTTCCATTCGCATGTTGGGCCAAACTGAACTTTCTTAACTGTTTTCATGTTACCCATTTCGCCATTGATAACAGCATAAACTGTGTAATCGAAGAAACTGAAGCAAGGAACGTTGTTGTCAACGTATGTCATTGATGCGCCTGCTGATGGGTTATTTTCTTCGTGGATAACTTTACCGTTTCTTTCAACAACTATCTTATCGATTGAAGAGATGCTTAAACCATTGATGAATTTGCTTGGGTTTGTCCATGTCAATGTTGCTGACAATGCATTGTTATCAGCTGGTGTTACTGTCAATGCAGTTGGAGCTTCAGCTGTTGATTGATAAACTTCAGTTGGCATCCAGTTCATGATAGCTGAAGAGTTGACGTGATATTCCATAGCTTCTGTTGTGAAGTAACCATCGCTAGCGCCTCCCCAACCGAAATTGAAGTGGAACAAGCCATTTTCATCGTAACCGTCACAAACGAAAGCGTGACCGCCACCTGCTTCGTCAAAACCTGAATAATAAACAGGACGACCCATTTTTATTGCATTTCTCAAATCTTCATCCCATGTTGAGTTGTTTTGTCTGTTTACAAGTGTTGATGGAGCATATTTGAAATAAGTGCTGATAGCAGCAGGTACAACTGTTGAGAACGCACCGCTACCTCCACCATGGTGGTCGTACATCATTTCTACTGCAACACCGCAGTGGTAGCTGATTGTAGCAATAGCGTCGATTTGTTCAACTGGAGATGTTGAAGAAATAGCGTCAACCATATTTTCCCAGTCGTATGTTGTTGCACCGAAGTTAACTGTTTGTTGTGGATATGCACCTGAATGACATTCTTGACAATATGGAACGTATGTCTTTGTACCTTGTCCTTGTGTTGGATAATCCCAATATGCCATAATTTGTGCCATTGCTGTTGCAACGCAACCAACTACTGCGTGACCGTTTGATGCCCAGCTTGCAGGTTGTTCTGGACAGAATTTATTGTATGGCCATGATTGATTCCATTTTGTTGTACATAATGGATCAACGCTTTGACCTCTCATAGCTGGTTTTATTTTACCAGAATTTTCTAATGATTTCCATTCAGACTCGATATCCAATGCTGCCTTTGCATCGCTTTCAATAGCGTAAGAGATAGCCTCTGTGTAAACGTGCATCATGTCACCGAGACCTGGAGCTACATTGTTAATGTCGAATGTGCTTTCTTCTGAATAAGCAAGAATTGGGTGAGCGCAATCGCTTGCTGAGACCATGATGTAACCATAGTTTTCAACATTGAAAACATAGAAACATGCTTCGCCGTTTTCTGAATTAGCTGTGTAAACCAATTCAAGGCCTGAGTTGTTCTTTACAAAGTTGGCGCTAACAAATTTTTGGCCTAACTCTTTTGCTCTGTTAACATCAACAGGTTTTGCAAAAAGAGAACCAAATGCCAACATGATAACGATTAATAAAAATGATTTTTTCATTTGGTAATTTTTTTTGTGGATAATTTTCAATTTTAATTAGTCGGCAAATTTAATATTTTTTTCTTGATTTTCCTCAATAAATATAACATTTTGTTGCAAAAAAATGAATGTTATTTTCAATATAACTTTATTCATTTGTTTAACGCCACAAAATTAAACACATCAAATATTACGGTCAAGATTTATTTCATTACATTTTGTGGTATAAATACCTTCATATTTTTGAAAAGCAACAACTTAAATTCTTCTAAAGACGCCACAGGGGTGACGTCTCTACAATCATTCCTATAACCTGAATTCCTAAATTCCTGAATTCCTAAAAAAAAGAGACGCCACTTTAACAGTAGCGTCTCCACTTGTAGTCTTGTTGTCTTGTGGTCTTGTGGTCTTGTAGTCTTTACATCAACACGATTCTCTGTGTCATCTCACCGTTTCTTGAAACGACTTTCAACATATAAACACCAACTTCCATTGATGTCATATCTAATACATATTGATTTGTATCAACTGCTATGTCAACGACTTTTTGACCAACCATATTATATACAGAAATATTTGTCATGCCTTCTGCATTGATGTTCAAGTTGCCAGATGTTGGATTAGGGAACACTATAGCTCCGATTGCATTTTCTTCGATAGAAGTTACGTCAATCATGATATAATCTTGTTCGCCGTCGGCTGTTGTTGCTGGCATTGATTCGCAGTAGCTGTTATACGCTGTAACTTGATAATAATATTCGCCTGCTTCTGCTGCATCGAAATATTGAGATGCTGAAGATTCTACAGTAGCTATTTCTGTGTAATTTTCATTATCAGCACTTCTATAAACCTTGTATGACTGTGGTTGTCCAACTTTACCCCAAGAAATCATAACGCCATTAGTTCCATTATGAAGAACTTCTTCAGCCTTGAGGTTTTCCGGAGCCTGACAGTTTTCACAGCTGTTTTCACCTGAATAAATTGTTCCTGCTGTCAAACCTGCTGATGAACCTGAATATTCATAGACTGTTTCGTTTGAAGAATTCTTGATTTTTATTGTCAATGAATTTATCGGTGATATTGGAGTTGTCCATTGGATAGACATGTTACCTTCTGGAACTGGAATAAATTCATTGATAGGTGTAGAACTTGTTGCTGTGATTTGTTTATATATTGTTCCTTCTGATGTCAAGAGGTTTAAGTATGCGCCGTTCCATCCTTGGAAACTTGTTGTTGTAGCGATGAGTTTCCATTCACATGATGGACCATATAACAATGGTTCTGAATTCCAGCGTCCGATAACACCATTAGAAACGATATATGATGTATAATAATAGCAGTCATATTCGCTGACTTCGTCTTCAAAAACCACTACAGAACCTGGTGTTACGTTTGATTCTGAATATACTTCTACGCCATCTCTCAAGATAACGACTTTGTCGATTGCTGTAAGTTCAACACCTGATTCTGATGTTGTAGGAACATTAACTTTGATTGTTCCTTTGTGAGAATATGCTGTGTTAGCTTTTGTTTCGATAACAGGTGCTGTTGCCATACAATCGTAAGCATAATCTGGAATCATATCGAAGATAGCGTTTTGTCCGTCGTTGAACACCCAACCTGGAGGGTTGATTGCATCGATAGCGAAGTTGCCGTTGTAATATCCTGACCATCCCCAGTTGAAGTGGAAGTAACGTGTGTCTGTATAACCGTCGCAAACGAAAGCGTGACCGTTTGTTCCGTTGTCATGACCTGCGTAGAATGCTGGGAAACCTTGGTCGAAGTTATTGATGAGCATATATTCCCATTCTTCCTTTTCGTAATATTCTCTCCATTTGAGTTGCATATTGCCAGTATATTTGAAGTGTGACTCCATAGCTTCAGGAACGTCTGAAGAATAAGCGCCACTACCTTGTGCGCCGTAGCCCATGTTGATACTTACACCACAGTGGTACATCAACAAAGCAATAGCTTGGATGTTGACTTGTGGTGATGATGGTGTGATTTGGATTGACATATTATCCCAGTCATATTCAGCACCGAATGTCACTGATTGTTGTGGGAATCCTGGTGGAATGTATGAATGTTCACCAACACCTGCGTCAGGATAGTTCCAGTATTTCATAACCATCGCCATAGCATCAGCGGCACAGCCAACGTAAGCACGACCGCCAGGACCGCCAGCAACTGTTGGGCAATAGTAGTTGTATGGATTATCTTGATTCCACATCAGATTGATCAATGGAGCTACAGATCTGTTAAGTCTGTTTTCTGTTACAACGCCTTTTGATCTAACGAGATTCCATTCTTCTGCTATTTCTTGTTCAACTTCAACGTTGTTTTCTATAGCATAAGAGATAGCGCTTGTATAACGGCTTAAATAATATGACATTGCGCCTGGCATATTGTCAACATCTATTGCGCCTTCATCTGAGTAAGCCAAGATAGGTTTTGCTCTATCGTCAGCAGAAACGATGTAATAACCTTTATCATCGATGTTAAAGATATAAAGACAAGCATTGCCTTTGTCATCGCTTATTGTCTTAACGTGTTTTGTTGACTGGAAGTTTCTAAGAGTCTCCATATTAGCTCTTACGAACTTCTCTCCTATCATCTTTGCAGTCTTTACATCAACTGGTCCTGCAAACAATCGTCCTAATGATAAAACAAGGACTAAAGAAACAAGTAAAAATTTCTTCATTTTAATTTAAGTTACTTTTTTAATTTGTTAATATTATTTTCTTTGTTATAATTTCATTTTCAGTCTTGACATTCACAAAATAAACACCGGCATCAAATCCTGTCATATCAATTTCATAAAAGTCAGCATTGACTTTAAATGTAGCAACACTTTGACCTACTACATTCACTATCTCAATCTCTGCAATATTATTTGCTTCTATATTTATCTTTCCGTTTGTTGGATTTGGATAAATCAAAAGTGACTTAGCATCAGTTTCAAACTCGTCTATAGCAAGAGAGCAATTATTGTCGTAAGTCAAGAAAACGCCAGGCTGCATCTCACCTTCCGACTGGTACAAGACATTTTCATCTTTATCTTTTATCACGAATGATATTTCGTCACAAGTGTAATATTGCTCTTCCGAGTACCAGCATTTGTTCCACACGAAAGTCAGTTCTCCATTGAGCAAAGATAGTCTTTGTATTTCAGAAGCGCCATCTTCCAAAGTTACGATTGCTATTCTCTTTCCATCATTAAATACGGAGATGCTGCCTCCTTTCCATCCGTCGCCACCAGCATCATTCAATTCAAAAACAACATCACATTTCTCACCTATTAATATAGATGCGTAAGCAGGCTGCGAATTACCGACTTCATTTTTTACATATACAGAATAATTGTACAAGTCAGCCTCATCAACAACGTCTGTATAAGTCATAGCTTGACCAGGCTGTACATCAGTAAATGTTGCTATTGTCTTGAAATTACGACGCAAGAATACAGTATCTATTGATGACAGATTATCACCCAATATCTTATTTAAAGGGTTGGTCCAACTTATTATCGCAGCAGTATTATCATCATTTTCCACAAGGGTCAGGTCTTTGATTTTCTCTGGGCAATGATAATAATTATCATTATCTTTAGGATAGAAATTGACTATAGCCTCATTCCAAGTGTTGAAGTAATATTTTGTTGTATTGAGAGCACCTATTGCACAGTATGCGTCGTCGCGACCGCCCCAGCCCCAATTGAAATGGAAGAAATTGTTTTCATCGTAGCCGTCACATACGTAGGCATGTCCGCCGCGACCTTCATCATCCTGACCGGAATAATACATAGGACGACCTTTGTCGAGTTCTTCTTTAAGCGCTGCTGCCCATTCCTCGTTGTCATAATCCCACAT
Organism: Bacteroidales bacterium; assembly: GCA_045639025.1. Classification (GTDB taxonomy): domain Bacteria; phylum Bacteroidota; class Bacteroidia; order Bacteroidales; family F082; genus Limimorpha. The sequence goes on along the minus strand of JAZUCH010000007.1, from coordinate 16,610 downwards.
ATCAAGCATATCGGCATAGTTATAACCGAAAAACTGACTTGCTGCAAAAGGCACGTCTGAAGAATAAGCGCCGCTGCCTTCCGGGCTATACATCATTTCAACAGAGATGCCGCAATGCCATTGGAGAAGCGCAATATTATAAATCTCTTCATCTGTACTTAACGAATCGAGATAATCTGCCATATTCTCGAAATGATAATAAGTCTCGCCGAAGTTGGCTGTCTGTTCTGGATAAGTATAGATTTGGTCGAAACTCCAATTATAAGGCATATAAGAATATGAACCGTTTCCTTTAGTAGGATGTCCCCAATAGTTCATCACCTGAGCCATAGCTGTCGCGACGCATCCCGCATAAACATGACCTCCGTTACCTGCGGTGTCTTCCGGACATAATGAATTATATGGATAATTCTGGTTCCATGTTGTTGTCAAGAGGTGTGGAACTGATTTGTTTTTTGCTTCTGTGATACGGCCTTTTGTCTCGACGAGTTTCCATTCCTTGACGATGTCTTCGGTTGCAGCGATATTATTTTTTCTTACATAATCAATCTCTTCCTGATATGATGAAATTGTATAAGCAAATCCATCAGCTACATTATTGGCATCGAAAGAACCTTTTTCCGAATATGCCAGAACAGGTTTAACTTTCTCTTCTGCAGAAACGACAACAAAGCCTCCATCATCAATATTAAAGACATAAAGAGAAGGCTTTCCATCACGAGAAACGAATGTATGAGAATGAGATACATTTACCGCTGTTCTTTCTTTACCTACAGAAGTACTTTCTTTAACAAATAATTCACCTATTTTCTTTGCTCTGTCAACATCAACATTTTGAGCAAAAATATTTGTAAATGCGTACATTACAAACATCAATGTAAGTAGAAAATGCTTTTTCATATTATAAGATTTTGCAGCCGTAAAGATATGAAAAATCTTGATAAAAAAAAGAGGGCTGAGCCCTCTTTTTTTTATCAAGATTTTATTTTATTATTCACCTTTATAGAAAGGAAGTTTTACGATTGTTGCAGGGATGAGTTTTTCTCTTACTTTGATGAAGATTTCGTTACCGAATTTGCAGTGTGATTTTGCTACATAACCCATACCGATAGCTTTCTTTACAGATGGTCCCATTGTACCTGAAGTAACTTCACCGATTACGTTGCCTTCTGCGTCGCAGATTTCGTAGCCGTGACGAGCGATACCTTTGCCTGTTACTTCGAAAGCGCGTAATTGACGTGTAACGCCTTCTGTCTTTTGTTTTTCGTTTAATTCTCTGTCAACGAAGTCGTTGCCATCAACGAATTTTGTAATCCATGCCAAGCCAGCTTCGATTGGAGATGTTGTGTCGCAGATATCGTTGCCGTATAAGCAGAATCCCATTTCGAGACGTAATGTGTCGCGTGAGCCTAAACCAGCAGGTTTGATACCGAATTCAGCACCAGCTTCAAGAACTTTCTTGTAGATTTCGATAGCAGCGTCGTTTGGCATGTAGATTTCACAACCACCTGAACCTGTGTAACCTGTTGTTGAGAAGATAACGTCTTTTACACCAGCAAATTCTAAAATTTTGAATGTGTAGTATTCCATATCTTCAACAGTTGTTGCTGTGAGCTTTTGCATAGCTTTGAGAGCCAAAGGACCTTGAACTGCGAGTTGTGACCATTGGTCGCTTTCGTTGATGAATTCAACGCCGAGTTCCATGCCCATTTCTACAGCGATAGCTGACATCCAAGCCCAGTCTTTGTCGATGTTAGCAGCGTTAGGAACCATAAAGTATTCGTCTTCAGCTACGCGATATACTAACATATCGTCAACGATACCGCCTTTACCGTTTGGTAAACATGTATATTGAACTTTACCGTCTGTCAAAGCTGCAACGTCGTTTGTTGTGCAACGTTGTACGAAAGCAAAAGCTTTAGGACCTTTAGCGCGGAATTCACCCATGTGTGAAACGTCGAAAACACCAACACCTTTACGAACTGTTTCGTGTTCGATGTTAACGCCTTCAAATTGAACTGGCATGTCAAAACCTGCGAAAGGAACCATCTTAGCACCCATTTCACGGTGCATTTCGTTAAAAACGGTCTTCTTTAAATTTTCTGTATTTTCCATGATATAATGTTATTATTAAATAAAATTCTTATGAGTGGCAAAAATAAAAAATTAAATTCAAAAAAAACATCAAAAATGAATTTATTTTTTTTGCTGCAAGCAATGAGCTGTGAGCCGACTTCGTGTATAATTTTTTTATCTTTGCAAAACTAAATTTTTATTGATGAAGAGATACATATTAATCATATTACTATCGTTGTTTTCGCTGACAAATCTCAATGCCGCATATATCCTCATCCCGATGGATGAGACGCAGACCAATCATCTGAAGGCTTACGGCGTTGCTTATTGGATTTTGGAACGCGAAGTTGAAATCAGCTGGCTCCTTAATTATAAAGGCGGAAGTTACCTAATCCCATATCACGATATGTTCGAGAGAGAATGTAAATTACGCGACGTCTCTTTCCAAGTCATCGCCGATGTCCAGGCTGATGGCATACTCGCTGAGATTGCCGACCCTAACGTCAACATGGACGAGATGAAACTGCAGAAGGTCCCTCGCCTCGCTGTTTATGCGCCTAAGACCATCTTGCCTTGGGACGACGCCGTGACATTAGCGCTCACTTACGCCGAGATTCCTTACGACATCATTTACGACGACGAAGTGATGGAAGGCGTACTCCCGACTTACGACTGGCTTCACATGCACCATGAAGATTTCACAGGACAATACGGTAAATTCTGGGCTCGCTATCGCAACTATCCTTGGTATCAGGAAGACGTCAAAAAACAGGAAGAGACAGCGCGACGTCATGGATATAATAAGGTGTCACAACTGAAACTCGCTGTGGTGAAAAAGATACGCGACTTCGTAGCCGGAGGCGGCTATCTCTTCTCAATGTGCTCTGCGCCCGATAGCTTCGATATTGCATTAGCAGCTGATGGCATTGACATCTGCGACGTGATGTTCGACGGCGACGGCATGACACCAGGCGCTCCCCAGAAACTGAATTACGAAAACTGCTTCGCATTCACCGACTTCACTATATCAACAAACCCGCAAGAATACGAGGTATCAAATATTGACGTGACATTAAATCGTTCTAAATCAGTAAAGGAAAACAACGACTACTTCCTTCTCTTCGACTTCTCCGCAAAATGGGACCCCGTCCCTACAATGCTCACACAGTCACACGAGAGACTCATCAAAGGATTTATGGGACAGACTACAGCCTTCGACAAGAGATTCGTAAAACCAAGCATCGTCGTTTTAGGTGACAACGCTGCTTTAAACGAAGACAGATACATACACGGCAACTTCGGCAATGGATTCTTCACCTTCTACGGCGGTCACGACCCTGAAGACTACCAGCATCTTGTAGGCGACCCACCGACAGAACTCGACATGTATCCTAATTCTCCAGGTTACAGACTTATATTAAATAATGTATTATTCCCTGCAGCGAAGAAAAAGAAACAGAAAACCTGATTAATGTCAAAAGACAAAAGACAAAAGACAAAAGACTTATTAAATAAAAATCATCTATACATGTAAATAAATAATTCATTATGAAAAAACTCTTTGTAATAATATCGGCACTATTTTTTATGCTTCCTTTATTTTGCTGTAACCACAAGCAAGAACATTCTGAAACATATTTAAGAGCTCTGAATTATTATGAAGAAGGCTGTAATTTAATACCAGACACTGTAATAAAAAACGACAGTCTGTTAAAAGCATTCCCAAAATTCATTGAAGCCGCCAGATTGTTGGAAATCCTTCCCGAAGACATGAGCAAAGAAGAAATTTCTCTTGTCTCTAAAACATACTATGAAATGTCTAAAATCATGTTTTTAAAGATGAGCAGAAACACTCAGATTGACGCTCTCAAAAGAGCACTTTATTATCAAGAGATGAACATCGACTCAAACATGATGGCAATATTGGCTGCCGATTTAGCACTGACTTATTCTTCAACAACTAACGACACTACAGAAATAATGTATTACATCAGATTAGCAGAACCTTATTTAGACACCACCACCGATTATATCGAGCCATATTTAAAAGTAAAGACTGCACTGTCAACGGCGTTATACTATATAGAAGATGACGACTCCAGTCTTAGGGTAGAACGAGAAAGAATAGCATTTAAGAACAGACGCGGATTAGACACAAGAAGAGATTCGGTAGCCTACGGCATGTGTTTATACGATACACCAGGTTACAAACTTGAAGCAAAACCATACCTATTGAAGACTTTTAATATAAAGGAGTTCCCAGAAATACAACGCTGTGTAATAATGGAGTATTTAGCAGACATATATGAAGAAGAGAATAATATTGACAGCATGAATTTATGCAAAAAATATTCTGAATCTTATTTCAAATTACAAGAGAACAGACATCGTGACGATTTGTATTTAAGCGAACATTACGACAAATACAAGATAGAACTCGAAGCGAAATTAGACACACTGCGCAAACAGAAAAACAAACAAGAAAGAATTATTCACACTTCAATCATCGTCGTTGTCATTTTATTAGCATCGTGTATATTTGTTTTCAATAAAAAACAATATAATAAAAACATACTCGTACAAGAAGAGATAATCAATAATGTACTACGACAAAAAGTATTTGCGATTTATCACAAACAGAAAGACAATGTTTACGAAAACATACTAAAAGAATTCAATACGTTTTATCCAGATGCTTTTGAAAAATTCAAAAGTACATACCCACACCTGACAGAATCGCAGCAAGCTGTTTGTCTGCTTTCCTTCCTCTCATTTCGCATAAAAGAAATAGCACTCATCTTGAATCTACGCGAGAACACCATCAGCAAGTACCGTAACTCTATCTTAAAAAGTACAAGTGTAAAATCATTGGATGAGATTATGAGGCCATTCACTAATTAAAAACGATATTTTTTCACCCCTGAATTCCATATATTTATCCCTACGGCAAGAATCATATATGGAATTTCAATCGTATATTTTATTGAATATCATAAGTCTTATATGAAAAAAGTATTGACTACGACACACGCAATATTTTTTTCATATTTTTTTGTATATCTTTGAGAATCAAATTTTAGTTTTATGAAAAAAGCCATCACATTTTTAACATTATTCCTCTTATTTGGAGGCAAGCTATTTTCCCAAGGCACACCTCAATATGTCACAACGAATCCATCACTAAAGAATATGGTCTTAGAGGAATTTACAGGGAGAAACTGCCATGCCTGTCCTTCAGGACATAAGACAGCCAACAGATTGTTGAGAGAAAATCCTGGACGTTTATTTTTGATAAACATACACTATGCACTTGAACCAGACAGCTACCCTAATTTAAAAACAGAAGACAGCAAGATAATTACACACACTTTCCATATTCCATACGTCCCATCAGGAATTGTAAACAGAAACACGGACGTAGATGGTATTAGTACTGATTGGTGGGAAGGAGAGATATCTACCAGATCGAAGGAAGTAGCAGATTGCAACATCGGCGGCTATGTTGTTGTGAACGAAGAGACACGCAAAGCCACCATAAACGTAGAAATATATTATACATCAGACAGCGATTTCAACGCTAATTATCTCAGCATCGCAATGACACAAGACAGCATCTGGGGACCACAAGTCGATGGACATGAAAATCCAGAACAATATGTAGATGGCAACTATTGCCACATGCATGTTCTTCGCGACATCATCACTTCTACTTGGGGCGATAAGATTAGCCCAACAACAGCAGGCACTTTAATTTCAAAGACATACACATACGACATTCCTAATATTATTGGAAGTCCCAACGGAGTGAATGTAGATTTAGAAAACATCAACTTCATAGCATTCGTAGCAGACACAAGTAATTATCTTGGTTCATATCCTATAGAAAACGCAGCACAACTGCCATGCTTGGTAGGCACACAAGAAACAGTATTTCCTTATATAGATAAAATCACACAGAGACAGGAATCTTTTTGCGCCAGCAGCAGCATTTTCTCACTCAATATGATGAACAGAGGATTAGACGAACTGACATCTATCAAAATGCTGATGGAGATAGACAACGGCGATATTTTTGAATATGAATGGAACGGAAGCATCGCTTCATACGAAGAAGGAAAGATAGAATTTGAAATGGATGTACCTATTGGCAACTACAACATTGATTTCAAAATAATTGAAGCTAACGGTATCACTTTCAACAGCACCAAGACATATACATCATCAAGCGAAGACGTTTCAATAATGTCGCTTAAAGATGATAAAGACGAAATCACCATAGAGATAATGCAGGACAGAAACGGACATGAAACCACATGGCAACTCTTGGATGACGACGACAACATTGTCGCTTCTGGCGGCCCATACGAATATTATTTCGGACAGACATCGGCGACAGAACTGCACACCATCACGGTGGATGTAGAAGCAGGACAATGCCTTAAATTCGTCATCAAGGATTTAGTAGGAAACGGTATATGCTGCAACGGAGGCGACGGATACTACAGAATCATCGACGGTTACGGCAACATCGTCATCGATGGCGACGGAGACTTCGACTATGAAGCATCTCATAATTTATACCCCACCGAAGGCAATGCCGTACATGAAATAAAACTATATGAGACATATAAGATATACCCAAATCCAACAAAAGAAATATTGACGATAGAAGGAGCATCTATCAAGCAGATAACGATTTACAGCACAACGGGACAGATTGTAAAGAAAATAAACTGCGATGATGAACTTGTCAATATAAACGTAGGGAATCTTCAAGCAGGCATATATTTCGTTAACATCATCGACGATAAAGGCTTGTTGACAAGCAAGAAAATTTCAATTGTAAAATAATTAAAATCATAATTATGAAAAAGTCATTAATATTATTGTCATTACTCTTTTGCTGTACTAATTATTTTTTCGGTCAGGAACTGAATTATAATTATTCGAAAGAAGAACTTATCAACATCAGAAAATCAATAACATCAAGAGGCGACAGCAAGTACAAAGGCGAGACACCTGTTAACAAAAGTCCACTATATGAATGGCATTACGACATAAACAATGATGAAAACAGCGATGAAGAGTTCAACATTTCCGAAGCCAAATTTATGACCAACGGAAATATATGCTTATCATCTACATTTTATTACCGAAGCGGCTTCGGCGATTTCTATTCAGCCAATCCTGCCGTCTTACTACTATCATCAAAAGGAGAAGAATTAGCACGCAACAGTTTTTTCCGTCAAGGCTACACAAGCATGTCGTACGCACCATATCTTTTTGAAAATAATGGAGAGCTTTTTGCACTCACCACCTATAGCCCAGAACACGACCCTCTCAGTTTCAACAACTTCAAGAATTACGACAATCCTCCTACCGACGCCATCTTGGCTTTATACAAATTAGACGAATCGCTTAACTTAATTGAAAACTACGAACACCACTTCCCTATCGACACATTCGAAAACAGGAATAAGGACTTGTGGGATTATCTGCCAAATGAATATTGCGGTAATTTGTATTTATTTTCAGCCCTTGAAGATGAAGGTGACATAATTGGAGCTTATTTTAAAATAGTGAGCAGCGACTACGATAACCCTCGCGGCCATGATTCATTATTCCTATTCAGAATGAATTTTGAAGGTAAAATAATAAATACAAAAGGATACGAATTGACAAGCTACGGAGGATGGTTTCAATCACTGTACCGCAGAAACCAGATGGTTAAGACCGACTCACATTATATCATATACGAAAAATATGCTAAAGACAACATGCATGGATTAGCCGTTTACTACGACAAGGAATTCAATTATGTCAAATCAAAATACATAAGACATCAGGGATATACAAACACTATAATTGACGCTCAACCCTTGATGGATATTTCTGTATTAAAAACAGACAACGACATAACATACCTGTCATGTACCGCTACCTGTATCGAAAACCCTACAGGTTACTATTATAACGACTGTAGGCTATACAAATTTGATGACAATATAGACAATACGGCTATACATTTAGCTACAAACAATTACATAATCAGAGGTACAAGAACCACGTATGAACAGTCTCCTTTAAAAAGAGCCATCGATAACGCACCCGACAACACATTGTATTACGCATGCAACTATGATTTGGAAGGAAAGCCATATAGCATCATTGAACATTTAAACTCCGATTTAGACACCATTTCCACAATACATTTCGGCAGAAAGATAGGTTCGATAAATTCAAGAGACGACGGCGTTTTGATAGTATGCGGCAATGATTATGTCACAAAACTCCCAGCATCAGCATTTGGCTATGAAGACACCGAATCAATACAAGAACAAGAGCATACACATGCCATCGCCTACCCTAACCCAGGCAGCAATGTTTTGAATATCAGATGCGGATTACGGAATGCGGTGTTGTCAGTCTATGATATTAACGGAAGAAAAATCCACGAACAGGAAATAACAGACTACCTTACTTCAGTAGATGCTTCTGCTTGGAAGTCGGGAACATACGTTTGGAAATTAGGAATTAGGAATGAGGAATTAGGAATTAAGGTGATTAAAACGGGGAAATGGATTAAATGAAGAACTTTAGAATTCTAGAATTTTAGAACTTTAGAAGATTTTTAAGAATTAAGTCTCAAATTAGCCCTCAGCTATCGCTCATTGCTCGAGGCTCATAGCTCAGGGCAAAAAAAGAAATTATTAACCAAATAAAAACAAGACTATGAACAAGAATAATATTATCTCTATATTTACACTATTAACTCTGCTTTTTTGCGGAGTTAATATAGCTTTTTCACAAGAATGGGAAGCAATCTGTAAATATTCTTTAGATTATGACACATGTGCCTATTTCTATGATGATGCGATGGAATTAAGCAATGATAGGATTTTGGTTAATTCCTCTATGTCTTATAAAAGCGGATTTGGTGATTTTTATTCTGCGCAACCAGCACTCACTGTACTCTCGTCAAGTGGTAAAGAAATAGTACGAAAAGATTATTTTAGACCGGGTTATTGTACCACGTCAAGTGGTTGGACTTTTGAAAATAAGAATGGCGAATTATTTTTACTTACCGCGTATAATCCTGATCATGATTTTACATATTTCAATTATTTTAAAAATTATGATAATCCTCCGTCCGATGCAAAGATTTGCTTGTATAAATTAAACGAAGATCTAAGTGTAGCGGAATGTTATGAGCATAGTTATCCCATTGATACATACGAAGCAAATACAACAGAATGGGAATATACACCTAATGAACTTAGTGGAAGAATATATATGTTTTCTGTTTTTGAGGATGACGACAATATAACAGGTGCTTATTTCAAAATGTTTAGTAATAAGACACCCGATCCAACAGCAAAAGATACTCTTTTCTTATTTAAGATGGATTTTGAAGGAAATTTTTTGTTAAAAAAGGGATATACTTTAGATGAAATAGGATTAAATGTTGGTGTTGGAGGTCAGGTAGAATATATTTATCATCTTGAACAATTAGTAAAAACAGATAGTGGTTATATAATGTATTCAAGAGGTACAAAATCAGAAACTCATGGAGTGGTTGATTATTTTGATAATGAATTTAATCATATCGCACAAAGATATATACAGCAAACTGGAATTGATTTTGAACACACTCAAAGTAAAATATATGCACCCTCTGTAGCACGTAGTAAGCATAATACGACATATTTGTCAACTCAATATCAATGTGAAGAAGAAAATATGGTACCACATATTAGACTCTATGAGATAGATGACAATTTAAACGACACGACAACGTTTCTACCTATAGTCCGTTATATAACAAAAGCAAGTAATGATATAGATAGGCCTGCATGGAGAGCTGTTTGTACTGTAAATGATAGTGACCTCTACTTCGTTTATACATTAAATATTGGATATTATTATTTGAACGACTCATGGATAGTAATAGAAAAATTAAATTCTGATTTTGATACAATAACAACTTATTTCTATGATGAGGAAAATGGGTTTGATTTGGCAAAACGCATAAAAACAGCAAAAGATGGTGGTGTAATAATGGTATCTTCAGGATATGGCTTAGATGATACAAGCAATTGTTTCACAAAAGTCACCAAATTCAATTCATATCTAAACATAGAAGAAGCACACGCTAATAATCTTCATCTCGCTGTAGCTTATCCTAACCCAGGCGGAGATATATTGAATATCAGAACCGGTTTGAGAAATGCTGTTTTATCAGTTTATGATATGCATGGAAGAAAAATTCATGAACAGGAAATAACAGACGACGTCACTTCTGTAGATGCTTCAAATTGGCAAAGTGGAACTTATGTTTGGAAATTAGGAATTAGGAATGAGGAATTAGGAATTAAGGTGATTGAAACGGGAAAATGGGTTAAATGAAGAACTTTAGAATTCTAGAATTTTAGAACTTTAGAATTTTTTAGGAATTCAGGATTAGAGGGATTATAGGGAATAGAGGTGCAGAGGTATTAGAGGGATTAGAGGATTTTTTCACATCACTTCATTACTAAAAAGGTTCAAAGTTCAGAGTTTAGAGTTTAGAGTTCAGAGTTTAGAGTTCAGAGTTCAAAGTTCTTCTGAGATTTTGAGCTTCTGAGCTTCTGAGTTTCTAAAAAACTTTTACCTTTTGCCTTTTGTCTTTAGCCTTTTTTCGTATCTTTGCAAAAAATTGCAATGGATCCAGCATTACTTATATTAACATTAGGAACATTAGTTTTTGCAGCGCACTGGTTTGCAGAAATATTCAGCAGAAAAAGAATCCCTGACGTATTGTTACTCATGTTCATAGGCATCGCCATCGGACCTCTTTTCAAAATAGTAGATGCCGACAAGCTAAGTTCCATAGGTAATGTTTTCGGCCAGCTCACTCTCGTGACATTGCTTTTTGAAAGCGGAACAGAGCTATCATTCAGAACGTTAGCCGACTCCATAAAAAACACCATCACATTGACAATCGTCAATTTCCTGGTCACGTTTGTAGCAATCGGAATTTTAGGATGGCTAGTATTAGACATGAATCCAGGCATCAGTTTCATGCTTGGTGCAGCATTAGGAGGCTCCTCTTCAGCAGTGGCTATTCCTTTAGTAAAACAAATCAGCATAGGAGAGAAAAGCAAGACCATACTTATTTTGGAGTCAGCTTTCAGTGCAATTTTATGCATTGTTGTTGCGCTCGCAATATTTGAGTCATACAAATACGGAGAATTCAGAATCGGAATAATCTTCGGTCAAGTATTCTCTTCATTCTTATTAGCATCGCTCATCGGACTTTTAGGTTCAATATTCTGGTCGATGGTTCTCGACAAAGTCAGAACAATCAACAACTCAATCTTCACAACACCTTCATTTGTATTTATCGTTTACGGCATCAACGAACTGTTGGGTTATAGCGGCATCATCTCTGCACTTGCATTCGGTATCGGATTGGCAAATATGGATTTGATTCATAACAGATGGCTCAAGAAATTTTCGGACAAAAGACCAACATTGCTCAACCCAACTGAAAAAACCTTGTTCAGCGAGTTGGTATTTCTAATGAAAACATTCTTCTTTGTATATGTCGGCATCTCAATAAAATTCGATAGTTTAATCTCTTTATTAATAGGTCTCGGAATTTCTGTGATACTGATAATATTAAGAATACCAATTGTCAGAATTTCATTGCCGTCCGACATTAATAATATAAACAATAAAGACAGAGCATTTCTATCAATGATGATTCCTAGAGGACTTGCTGCAGCCGTTCTTGCCACCATGATTTCGCAGTCAGGCTTGGCCGGTTCAGAAAGAGTAAGCAACATCGTTTTCTCTGTCATTTTCTTCACCATCATCTTCACATCAGTTTTAGTTCCTCTTCTAGAAAAATCAAAAGGATTCAGAAGATTCTACATCAAGTTGTTATATTTTCCTTCATTCGGTAAGAAAGTTTTATTTTTCGACGATGAGAACAACGATATTAACGATAATAAAATCAATGTAAAAACAGAAACTATCGCCAAAGAAGAAGACGAAAGAGTAAGCGTATGCGACGAAGATGACGATATTCCTAACATTCTTCTGTAAAAAAATATCGTTTTAAACGCCACATAAATAAACGTAAGTAATTAAAAATCTGTAAGTTCAACAAGACACAAAGATATTAACTCAAAAAAATATATTTTTTTAAAAAAAAGTTTTTTCAAACAAAAAAAGTACTATCTTTGCAGTCCGAAAGAAAGAAGTAAATAAGAAGAAAAATAAAAGATATGTATTTAACTGCAGAAAAGAAAACAGAATTTTTCAGTGCATACGGTAAAAATGCACAAGACACAGGTTCAGCAGAAGGACAAATTGCATTGTTCACATTCAGAATCAAGCATTTAACAGAACACATGAAGCAAAACAAAAAAGACGTTGCTACAATGCGTTCATTAGTTGGTCTCGTAGGTAAGAGAAGAAGACTTCTTGATTACTTAAAGAAAAAAGATATCGAAAGATACCGTACTATCATCAAAGAATTAGGTATTAGAAAATAATAGCACTAAGTGCGTGATAGCAAAAAAAAGGCAATCTAGATTGCCTTTTTTTTGCGTATATTATTATTTTCTACCACAGCGGAATATTATTTATATATAAACTAACAAACTAAACAAAAATGGGTCCAGAAGGAATTAAACAAACCATCCAACTCGGCAACGAAACAATCACAATCGAAACTGGCCGTTTAGCAAAACAAGCCGACGGTGCAGCAGTTGTAACATGCGGCAAAACAATGTTGTTAGCTACAGTTGTAACAGCTAAAGATGCTAAAGACGATGTAGATTTCTTGCCTCTCTCAGTTGATTACAAAGAAAAATATGCGGCAACCGGTAAATTCCCCGGTGGATTTTTTAAACGTGAAGGAAAACCATCAGACTATGAAATCTTAATCTCTCGTTTAGTTGACAGAGCATTGAGACCATTGTTCCCAGACGACTATCACGCAGAAACACAAGTTCAAATCACTCTCATCTCTGGTGAAGTCGGCGTATTGCCAGACGCTTACGCAGCCCTCGCAGCATCAGCTGCTATCGCAGTATCTGACATACCATTCCACGGTCCAATCTCAGAAGTACGCGTAGCTTACATCAACGGCGAATACGTCATCAACCCTAAAGAAGAACTCCTCAAAGACGCTGACCTCGAACTTATGGTTGCAGCTTCAATGAAAGACATCTGCATGGTTGAAGGTGAATCAAAAGAAGTATCTGAAGAAGTAATGCTCAACGCTTTGAAAGCAGCACACGAAGCTATCAAGGTTCATTGCCAAGCTCAGATAGAACTCGCTTCTAAAGTTGAAAAAGCACAGACAAAACGTGAATACTGCCACGAAAACAACGACGAAGAATTAAGAGCTGACATGATGGAAAAATTATACAAACCATGTTACGACTTCGCTCTTACAGGCAACGCTAACAAACACGAACGCGAAGCTAACTTCGGCGCTATCCTCGAATCTTACCTCGCTAACTTCAGCGAAGAAGAACTCGCAGAAAAATCATCATTGGCAAAACGTTATTTCCACGATATCCAACGCAAAGCCGTCCGCGATGCTATCCTCATCGAAAGAAAGAGATTAGACGGTCGTAAGTTAGACCAAATCCGTCCTATCTGGACAGAAGTTGACGTTCTTCCTTCAACACACGGCTCAGCTATCTTCACTCGTGGTGAAACACAAGCTCTCGTAACAGTAACTTTAGGAACAAAATTAGATGAACAAACTATCGACGGCGCTGTCGTTGAAGGCACATCTAACTTCATGTTACATTATAACTTCCCTAGCTTCGCTACAGGCGAATGCAAACCAAGCCGCGGCGTAAGCCGTCGTGAAATTGGTCACGGCAACCTCGCTGAAAGAGCTCTTAAATCTATGATTCCTAGCGGCGATGAAAATCCTTACACAATCCGCGTAGTTTCTGACATCTTGGAATCTAACGGTTCATCATCAATGGCTTCAGTTTGTGGCGGCACTCTCGCTCTCCTCGACTCTGGCGTTAAGATGAAGAAACCTGTAGCAGGTATCGCAATGGGTCTCATCACAGACAATGAAACAGGCAAATACGCTGTTTTGTCAGACATCTTAGGCGACGAAGACCACCTCGGCGATATGGACTTCAAAGTCACAGGTACTAAAGACGGTATCACAGCATGCCAAATGGACATCAAAGTTGACGGTCTTTCATACGAAGTTCTCACAGAAGCTCTCGAACAAGCTAAGGCTGGTCGTATGCACATCCTCGGCGAAATGGCAAAGACTATCACTGAACCTAGAGCAGACTATAAAGAAAGCGTTCCTCGTATCGAGAAAGTATATATCCCTAAAGACAGCATAGGCGCAGTTATCGGACCTGGCGGTAAAGTTGTTCAAGAAATCCAAAAAGTCACTAACACTGTCATCGTCATTACAGAAGAAGAAAACCGCGGCGTTGTTGAAATCGCTTCAACAAACAAGGAAGACCTCGAAGCAGCTAAAGCTAAGGTACGCGGCATCGTAGCTATCCCAGAAGTAGGTGAAATATATCAAGGTACTGTTAAGTCAATCATGGCTTTCGGCGCTTTCGTTGAAATATTACCAGGCAAAGACGGTTTGTTACACATCTCTGAAATAGACTGGAAACGCCTCGAAAGCATGGACGGCATTTTCAAAGAAGGCGATAAAGTTGAAGTGAAACTTATCGAAGTAGAACAAAAGACAGGCAAATTACGCCTTTCAAGAAAAGCCTTGTTGCCAAAACCAGAAGGTTACGTCGAAAAACCAGAACGCCCACGTAACGAAAACAAAGGCGAAAGAAAAGGTAACGACAAAGGCGGCAAACCAGAACACAAAAGCAAAAAAAATTAATTAGCATCGAGCCTTGGGCTATGAGCAATGAGCAACAAAAAAAAGCTCATCACTCATAGCTCATAGCTAACAACTCAAAAAAATATAAATATGAGGCAGTTAAAAATTACCAAACAGGTTACAAACAGAGAGACAGCGTCACTCGATAAGTATTTGCAAGAAATCGGTAAAGTTGAACTTATCACAGCTGACGAAGAAGTAGAATTGGCACAGAGAATCAGACAAGGCGACAAAATCGCTTTGGAAAAACTCACCAAGGCTAACCTTCGTTTCGTGGTTTCCGTTTCTAAGCAATACCAAAATCAGGGATTAAGTCTTCCTGACCTTATCAATGAAGGTAATTTGGGTTTGATCAAAGCAGCACAACGTTTTGATGAAACAAGAGGCTTCAAATTTATCTCTTACGCTGTATGGTGGATTCGTCAATCTATCCTCCAAGCTTTGGCAGAACAATCACGTATAGTCCGTTTGCCACTCAACAAAATCGGTTCTATCAATAAAATCAACAAGACATACGCCAAGTTGGAACAGGAGTTTGAACGCGAACCTAACGCAGAAGAAATCGCTGAGGCATTAGACATCACTGAGGCTGAAGTAAAAGAATCAATGAAGAACGCAGGTCGCCACGTATCAATGGACGCTCCTCTCGTTCAAGACGAAGACAACAACATGTACGACGTCTTGAAAAGTGACGAAGTTATCACTCCTGAGACAGAACTCCTCTATGAATCATTAAGAAAAGAAATAGACCGCGCTATCTCAACATTGACACCACGCGAAGCCGACGTCGTACGTCTCTACTTCGGTCTCAACGGAAGTCACCCAATGACACTCGAAGAAATCGGCGAGAAATTCGACCTCACACGCGAACGCGTAAGACAGATAAAAGAAAAAGCCATCAGACGCTTAAAACATACTAGCAGAAGCAAAATCCTCAAGAGCTACTTAGGATAATCTTTACTTCTGAAAAAAATACGACTCAAGACCTCAGGATAAAAATCTGAGGTCTTGTTTTTTTAGAAACTCAGAATCTCAAAATCTCAAAACCTCAGAACCTGAATTCCTAATTCCTAATTAAAAGACGCCACAGGGGTGACGTCTCTACACGCGCTCTTGTCACCTCGAGAGCCAACTCTATTCCCTCTGTCTCTCTATTCCCTGAAATCCTAAAAAAACAATCCACGAAACCTCACGAAACCTCACGAAATGGTTTTTCCGTTGAAAAAACCTCTAACCCTGAATTCCTAATTCCTAATTCCTAATTCCTAATTCCTAATTCCTAATTGATTAGACGCCACATGGGTGACGTCTCTACATGCGCTCTTGTCACCTCGAGAGCCACCTCTATTCCCTCTGTCCCTCTAATTCCTCTATTCCTCTAATCCCTCTGCACCTCTAATCCTGAAATCCTAAAAAATCCTATTTTTTTAAAAACCTTTCCATTTTTTTATTAAATTTGCAAGCTTATTTAAACTTAAAAAACTAAGAAATTAATAAAACTTTTATAAACTAAAAAAACTGAGGACTGATACTGCTCAGTGACTTTATAAAAAACAATGACAACTAAAACTTTAAACTTCATAGAACCACCTGGCAACGTATATCCGCAGTCTGTTGACTGTTGTCCGTTGTCCGTTGACTTTTATAA
>JAZUCH010000006.1:0-58391 GCA_045639025.1 Bacteroidales bacterium | reverse complement strand
ACATTATCAGAGAGACCAGAATAATAAAAAAGTAATAAAAAGAAAAAAAATAAATTTGTATAACAATTAAAAACTTAAAGAAATGGCAGATTTAAAAGCTTTTGCAGAACAATTAGTAAACCTTACTGTTAAAGAGGTTAATGAACTTGCCGCTATATTAAAAGAAGAATACGGTATCGAACCAGCAGCAGCAGCAGCAGTTGTAGCAGCTCCAGCAGCAGGCGATGCAGCTCCAGCAGCAGAAGAAAAAACATCTTTCGATGTTATCCTCAAATCAGCTGGTGCACAAAAATTAGCAGTTGTAAAACTCGTTAAAGAATTAACAAGCCTCGGTTTGAAAGAAGCTAAGGAATTAGTTGACGCTGCTCCTAAAGCTATCAAAGAAGGTGTTAGCAAAGAAGAAGCTAATGCACTTGAAGCTGCTCTTAAAGAAGCTGGTGCAGAAGTTGAAGTTAAATAAGGATTTAATTTCCACAAGACACAATGGTATCAACCTCGACTCCGTTTTTGGAGTTGAGGTTTGTGCCTATAATTTTTTGTCTTAATAAATCCCCTCTTTATATTTTAACATTAGCTTAACAATAAAAACATAAACACTTTGGCAGATAAAACATTAGATAGAATCAGTTTCGCGTCGATAAAAAGACCTTTCGAATATCCTGATTTTTTGGATATCCAATTGAAGTCTTTTCACGATTTCTTCCAATTAGACACAAATCCTGATAATCGTAAAAACGAAGGCCTCTTCAAAGTTTTCCAAGAAAACTTCCCAATCACAGACGCAAGAAACAACTTTGTACTCGAATTCCTCGATTACTATATTGATGCTCCTCAATACACCATCGCAGAGTGCATCGAACGTGGTTTAAGTTATTGTGTTAGACTTAAAGCTAAACTTAAACTTTCATGTACAGATGATGAACATGAAGACTTTGAAACAAAAGTGCAGGACGTGTACCTCGGGCTCATTCCATATATGACTCCGCAAGGTACTTTTGTTATTAACGGAGCCGAACGTGTAGTGGTATCACAATTACACCGCTCACCTGGCGTTTTCTTTGGCTCTAATGTCCACGCTAATGGTACGACATTATATTCTGCCCGTATCATTCCTTTCAAAGGTTCTTGGATGGAGTTCTCAACAGATATCAGCAACGTAATGTATGCTTATATCGACAGAAAAAAGAAATTACCTATTACAACATTACTCCGCGCTATCGGTTATGAGTCTGATAAAGATATTCTTGATATCTTCAATCTCTCTGAAGAAATTAAAGTGTCTAAAACAGCTCTTAAAAAAGTCCTCGGACGTAAACTCTCAGCTAGAGTACTTCGTTCATGGTTCGAAGACTTTGTAAATGAGGAAACAGGTGAATGCGTTTCTATTGAACGTAATGAGTCTATCCTCGATCGTGGTACAGTGTTGGAATCTGAACATATAGACATTATCGTCAATTCAGGAGTAAAAACAATTCTCCTCGATCGTGAAGATATTAATATCTCCGATTATTCTATCGTATTCAACACTTTGCAAAAAGACCCTTCTAACTCAGAAAAAGAAGCTGTTGAATATATCTATAGACAATTGCGTAACGCAGAACCACCAGATGAAGAAACAGCTCGTGGTATCATTGAGAAATTATTCTTCTCAGATAAACGTTACGATTTAGGCGATGTTGGTCGTTACCGCATCAACCGTAAATTAGGTCTTGAAATCCCGGCTGATGTTAAAGTCCTTACAAAAGAGGACGTTATAGCTATTATTAAGTATTTGATTAACTTATCAAATAGCAAAGCTGAAGTCGATGATATCGACCACTTGAGCAATCGTCGTATTAGAACCGTTGGTGAACAATTATACGGTCAATTCGGCGTTGGCTTAGCACGTATGGCTCGTACAATTAGAGAAAGAATGAATGTTCGTGATAACGAAGTGTTCACACCAACAGAACTTATCAATGCTAAGACATTGTCATCTGTTATTAATTCTTTCTTCGGTACTAACCAATTGTCACAATTCATGGACCAAACTAACCCATTGTCAGAGGTGACACATAAACGTCGTATCTCTGCTTTAGGTCCTGGTGGTTTGTCTCGTGATCGTGCTGGTTTCGAGGTTCGTGACGTTCACTATACTCACTATGGTCGTCTTTGTACAATCGAAACTCCTGAAGGTCCAAACATCGGTCTTATTTCTTCATTATGTGTATTTGCTAAAATCAACAATTTAGGTTTCATTGAAACACCTTATAGAAAAGTTGTTGATGGTGTTGTTGACTTCCAAAATCCTCCTGTATATCTTACAGCTGAAGAAGAAGAAGAAAAAATTATTGCACAAGCTGGTACACCAATGGACGACAATGGAAAGTTGACAGAAGACATGATAAAGGTACGTTATGTTGCCGACTATCCTATTGTAACTCCACAGGAAATAGACCTTATAGATGTTGCTCCTAACCAAATTTCATCTATTGCTGCTTCATTGATTCCATTCCTCGAACACGACGATGCTAACCGTGCTTTGATGGGTTCTAACATGATGCGTCAGGCTGTGCCTTTGATGAATCCTGAAGCTCCTATCGTTGGTACAGGTATCGAACGTTATGTGGCAAGAGATTCACGTACAATAGTTGAAGCAGAAGGTGACGGCGAAGTAGTATTTGTCGATTCTACAAAAATCGTTATCAGATATGATAGAACAGACAAAGAAAGACTCGTCAGCTTTGATGGTGATGAAAAGACATATAATTTAATAAAATACGCTAGAACTAACCAAAGTACAAGCATTAACCAAAAACCTATCGTTAAGAAAGGTGAAAAAGTTACTAAGGGCCAAATCCTTACAGAAGGTTATGCTACACAAGGTGGTGACTTGGCACTCGGACGTAACTTGATGGTCGCATTCATGCCATGGAAAGGTTACAACTACGAGGATGCTATCGTTATTTCAGAGCGTATAGTTAGAGAAGACTTATTCACATCAATACATATAGAAGAATTTACTCTCGAAGTACGTGATACAAAACGCGGACTTGAAGAGTTGACAAACGATATCCCTAACGTTAGTGCAGAAGCTACAAAAGACTTGGACGAAAACGGTCTTATTCGCGTAGGTGCTGAAGTAACAGAAGGTGATATATTAATCGGTAAGATTACCCCTAAAGGTGAAACTGACCCAACTCCTGAAGAAAAATTGTTGCGCGCTATCTTTGGTGACAAAGCTGGTGATGTTAAGAATGCTTCTCTCAAAGCTGGTCCATCAATGAAGGGTGTAGTTATCGGCAAACGTTTGTTCTCACGCGTAATTAAAGATCGTAAATCTAAAGCAAAAGATAGAGATATTATTGCAGAAATAGATTTCGAATGCAATCGCGAAATTGACGCACTCAAAGAAAGACTTATCGAGAAATTGATGAGCCTCCTCGCAGGAAGAACATCTTTGGGCGTTCAAAATAATTTTAAAGAAGTAGTCATCCCTAAGAAGATTAAATTCTCTCATAAAGCATTGTTGAATCTTGACTATATGACTGTTAACCCATACAGATGGACAACAGACGCTGAACTCAATGAGTTGATAGTTAAGACAATCAACAACTACAATATGAGATGTAAAGAAATTCTTGGTGTATATAGCCGTAAAAAGAACGTTGCTAGCGTTGGTGATGAATTGCCAAACGGTATAGTTCAAATGGCAAAGGTTTATGTTGCTCAAAAACGTAAACTTAACATCGGTGATAAGATGTCAGGTCGTCACGGTAACAAAGGTATCGTTTCAAGAATTGTACGTGATGAAGATATGCCATTCTTAGCAGACGGAACTCCTGTTGATATAGTATTGAATCCTCTTGGTGTGCCTTCACGTATGAACTTGGGTCAGATTTATGAAACAGTTCTAGGTTGGGCTGGTAAGAAACTTGGCGTTAAATTCGCTACACCAATTTTTGATGGTGCATCATTAGACCAGATTAACGACTATATGAAACAAGCTGGTCTTCCAGAAAATGGTAGCGTTCAACTTTATGATGGTGGTACTGGTGTTCCATTCGACCAAAAAGCAACAGTGGGTTATATATATATGCTTAAGTTGCACCATATGGTTGATGATAAGATGCACGCACGTTCAATAGGACCATACTCAATGATTACTCAACAACCATTAGGCGGTAAAGCACAGTTTGGTGGTCAACGTTTCGGAGAAATGGAAGTTTGGGCTCTCGAAGCATTCGGAGCAAGTAACATCTTACAAGAAATATTGACTGTTAAGTCTGACGATGTGAACGGAAGAGCTAAAGCCTACGAAGCTATCGTTAAAGGCGAAAGCATGCCTACACCGGGTATCCCTGAATCATTCAATGTTTTAATCCATGAATTACGTGGACTCGGACTTGAAATTACGTTTGAATAATAATGTTCTATAATATTAACCTTATATATGGCTTTAAGTAAGAACACAATAAATAGCAATTTTTCCAAGATTACAATTAGTCTTGCTTCACCTGAGTCAATTGAAAAACGCTCATTCGGTGAGGTTCTTAAACCTGAGACAATTAACTATCGTACCTACAAACCAGAACGTGACGGTTTGTTCTGCGAAAGAATTTTCGGACCGGTAAAAGACTGGGAATGTCATTGCGGAAAATATAAACGTATCCGTTATAAAAACATCGTTTGCGACCGTTGCGGTGTCGAAATCACTGAGAAAAAAGTAAGACGTGAACGTACAGGACACATCAAGTTGGTCGTTCCTGTAGCTCATGTTTGGTACTTCCGCTCAATGCCTAACAAAATTGGCGCGTTGCTCGGTATGCAATCTAAGAAGTTGGAAAGCATCATTTACTATGAACGTTATGTTGTTATCCAACCGGGTATCAAAGAACAAGATGGTATAAAATACCAAGACTTCCTTACAGAAGAAGAATACCTCGATATAATGGAATCACTTCCAATCGAAAATCAATATTTACCGGAAGATGATCCAAACAAATTCATCGCAAAGATGGGTGCTGAAGCTGTTTATGATATGTTGTCACGTCTCGACTTGGACAAGATGTCGTATGAATTACGTCATAAGGCAAGTACAGAAAAAGCACAGCAACGTAAACAAGAAGCTTTGAAACGCCTCCAAGTGTTTGAAGCTTTCCGCGATGCACAAAAACGTATAGAAAATCGTCCTGAATGGATGATATTGAAAGTCATTCCTGTTACACCTCCAGAATTGAGACCTTTGGTAGCTCTCGATGGTGGTCGTTTCGCAACATCAGACTTGAACGATTTATATCGTCGCGTTATCATCCGTAACAACCGTCTTAAACGTCTTATCGAAATCAAGGCTCCTGACGTAATCATGCGTAATGAAAAACGTATGCTTCAAGAAGCTGTTGACTCATTGTTAGACAACTCACGTAAATCTGCAGCAGTTAAAACTGACTCTAACCGCCCTCTCAAATCTTTGAGCGATAGTTTGAAAGGTAAACAAGGTCGTTTCCGTCAAAACTTGCTCGGTAAACGTGTTGACTACTCAGGTCGTTCTGTTATCGTTGTCGGTCCAGAACTCGATATGCACGAATGCGGTCTTCCAAAAGATATGGCAGCAGAACTCTATAAACCATTCATCATCCGTAAGATGATTGAACGCGGTATAGTTAAGACTGTTAAATCTGCTAAGAAAATCGTCGACCGTAAAGATCCTGTCGTATGGGACATCCTTGAAAACGTATTGAAAGGTCACCCAATATTGTTGAACCGTGCTCCTACATTGCACCGTCTCGGTATTCAGGCCTTCCAACCAAAACTCGTTGAAGGTAAAGCTATACGTCTTCACCCTCTCGTATGTACAGCTTTCAACGCAGACTTCGACGGTGACCAAATGGCTGTTCACTTGCCACTTGGCAATGCAGCTGTTCTCGAAGCTCAAATCTTAATGTTGGCTTCACATAATATCTTGAATCCAGCTAACGGTGCTCCTATTACTGTGCCTTCACAAGACATGGTTCTCGGTTTGTACTACATTACTAAACCTCGTAAGAGCACTCCAGAACATCCTGTAAAAGGCGAAGGTAAAACATTCTATTCACCAGAAGAAGTTATCATCGCTTATAACGAACAAAAAGTCGATATGCACGCTATCATCTATGTTCGCGTTGACGTACGTAAAGAAGATGGCTCTATCGTAAACGAAAAGATCGAAACAACAGTAGGTCGCGTTCTCTTCAATGAGGTTGTTCCTAAAGAGTTCGGATTCATCAACAAATTGTTAAATAAAAAAGCTTTACGTGATATCATCGGTACAATGGTGAAACTCCTCGGTACAGCTACAACAACTAAATTCTTGGATGCTATCAAGAATATGGGTTACGAAATGGCTTTCAGAGGATGTCTCTCATTCAACTTAGGAAACGTCTTGGTTCCTTCTGTAAAAGAAGAATTGATTCAAGAAGCTAACGAAGAAGTTGCTGCTATCCGTGAAGAATATAATATGGGTTTCATTACTTCAAACGAACGTTATAACAAGATCATCGACATTTGGGGTCACGTTGTAACTAAGTTGACAGAAGAAGTTATGACACTCCTTCCTAAAGATGACCAAGGTTTCAACCCTGTTTATATGATGTTGGACTCAGGTGCTCGTGGTTCTAAAGAACAGATTCGTCAGCTCTGTGGTATGAGAGGTCTTATGGCAAAACCACAAAAGTCTTCTTCTGCCGGTGGTGCTGAAATTATCGAAAACCCTATTTTGTCTAACTTCAAAGAAGGTCTTTCTGTTCTTGAGTACTTTATCTCAACTCACGGTGCTCGTAAGGGTCTTGCTGATACCGCGTTGAAAACTGCTGACGCTGGTTACTTGACACGTCGTCTCGTTGACGTTGCTCACGATGTTATCATCAATGAAAAAGATTGTGGTACACTCCGTGGCTTGACAATTAGTGCATTACGTAGAGGCGATGAAATCATCGAGTCTCTCTATGACAGAATCTTAGGTCGCGTTGCTTTACACGACATCTTCCACCCACAAACAGGTGAATTAATCATCAATGGCGGAGAAGAAATCACAGAAGACATCGCTAAGAGAATTACTGATTCTCCAATCGAAAGCGTTGAAATCCGTTCCGTATTGACCTGCGAATCAAAACGTGGTGTTTGTGCTAACTGCTACGGACGTAACCTTTCTTCTGGTAAACTCGTTCAAAGAGGTGAAGCTGTCGGTGTTATCGCTGCTCAATCAATCGGTGAACCTGGTACTCAGTTGACATTGCGTACTTTCCACCAAGGTGGTACAGCGTCAACAACATCAGACGATTCATCAATCAAAGCTAAATATAATGGTATCCTCGAAATCGACGAACTCCGTGTCGTTGATTATAAAGAAGATTCTATCGACCCTATAACAGGTAAACAAAAAGAATATCAAGTAGTAGTAGGTCGTTCTGCTGAAATGAGAATCATCGACAAGAAAACTGGCGTTGCTCTTACAACAGCTAACATCCGCTACGGTTCTAAACTTTATGTTAAACCTAATACAGAAGTTAACCCTGGTGACCTCATTTGCGAATGGGATCCATACAACGCATTGATTCTTTCTGACCATACAGGTAAGGTCCAATACGAAAATATCGTTGAAGGTGTTACATTCCGTAATGAATCTGACGAACAAACAGGCTACAACGAACGCGTTATCATCGAAGGACGTAAATATTCAAAGAATCCTTCAATCTCTATCGTTGACAAACATGGTGAAGTCATTAAGTCATACGACTTGCCAGTTGGAGCTCACATCATGGTAGAAGATGGTACAAAAATCAAGGCTGGTGATATGCTCGTTAAGATTCCTCGCGCAACAGGTAAGTTGGGCGATATCACTGGTGGTCTTCCACGTGTTACTGAATTGTTCGAGGCTCGTAATTCATCAGAACCAGCTGTCGTATCAGAAATCGATGGTGTTGTTTCATTCGAAAAGAAACTCGTCCGTGGTAACCGTAAGGTCGTCATCACATCTAAAACAGGTGAACAAAAGAGTTATCTCATCCCTACATCAAAACAAATTCTTGCTCAAGAAAACGACTTCATGAAAGCAGGTCAACCATTGTCAGACGGTGCTATCACCCCTGCTAATATCCTCGCTATCGAAGGTCCTATGAAAGTTCAAGAATTCATCGTTAACGAAATTCAAGAAGTTTACCGTTCACAAGGTGTAACAATCAACGGAAAACACTTCGAAGTTATCGTACGTCAAATGATGCGTAAGGTTGAAATCGATGATCCAGGTGATACAAGATTCCTCGAAGGTGAACTCGTTAATAAGCTTACATTCCAAGAATGCAACGATGAAATCTTCGGTAAAGTTATCGTAACAGATCACGGTGATTCAGAAAACCTCACAGAAGGTCAAATGATTACCGTAAGAAAACTCCGTGACGAAAACTCAGCCTTGAAACGTAGAGATAAGAAACTCGTTGAAGCTCGCGATGCTCAGCCTGCAACAGCACACCAAGTGCTCCAAGGTATTACAAGAGCTGCTCTTCAAACAGATAGTTTCATCTCAGCAGCATCCTTCCAGGAAACAACAAAAGTCTTGACATTGGCTGCAATCAACGCTAAGTCAGACACCCTTGAAGGTATGAAAGAAAATGTTATTGTTGGTCATAAGATTCCTGCCGGTACAGGTTTGCGCGAATACAACGACTTAATAGTCGGCGATCGTGAAGATTATGAACCAATCACTAATATTGAAAAAGAAAACTTTGTCGTAACAGAGTAGTTAGATTCTTTATGAAAAATAGGTCGGTTTTATAACTGACCTATTTTTTTTATACATAAAATTATTATCTTTGTTAAAAATTTAAAATCATTATTATCATGGAAAATAATAACAATAAAAATCAGATTAATATTGAATTAACTGACGAAATAGCAGAAGGTATATATTCAAATCTTGCTGTAATTGCTCATTCATCAACAGAATTTATAGTTGATTTTATTAAATTGATGCCAGCTTCTCCAAAAGCAAAAGTTAAATCAAGAATCATCTTGACACCTCAAAATGCTAAAAGACTTTATAAAGCATTGGCGGAAAATATCAGCAAATACGAATCAACTCACGGAACTATAAAAGACGTGAATGAGAAAGTGCCACCATTCACAATGGGCGGACCTGCTGCACAAGCATAAAAAAAGCTGGCAATTTGCCAGCTTTTTTTGATTATTATATAAACTCAATGTTGTTCTGTCTTGTGTATTTTTCGCAGTAGTGGCATTTTAAATTAACTTTGCCGTCTTCCTTAATAACAGTGAATTTTGTAGGAACACTGTCTTCTTTGTTAGTAACACAATTTGGATTGAAACATTTTACAAAACCTTCAATGTGGTTTGGAATTTCGATGCTATGTTTTTTAACTACTTCAAAATCTTTAATTTCAATAAGAGATGCTGTTGGTGCTACTAAAGCTATTTTGTTAATGTCTTCTGGTGCAAAGTATTTTTCACTAATTTTGATAATACCTTTTTTGCCGTATTTTTTACTGTCTAAATTTGTTCCGAAATAAACAGAATTCTTTGAGTGTTCAAGACCTAAAATTTTGATTACTTCAAATACTTTATCTGCTGGGATATGGTCGATAACTGTTCCGTTTTCAATTGCAGATACTATAAGTTCTTTTCTTTTATCCATGGTTATTAAAGTCTAATTGTTAATGAATATTATTATTTAAGACCAAGTATTGCTGCTATCAAAGCTTGGCGAACAAATAATCCGTTTTGAGCTTGTTGGAAATAGTAAGCTTTAGGATTTGCATCAACATCGGTATGAATCTCGTTAACACGTGGTAGTGGGTGGAGGATACGACAATTAGGCTTAGAATTTTCAAGCATCTCGTTGCGTAAAATATATGAGTTCTTTACTTTTTCGTATTCCAATGGATCTGGGAAACGTTCACGTTGAACTCTTGTCATATAAATAATGTCTGAATGAGGAATGACTTCATTAAGATCTGTATATTCTGTATATTCAAGACCTGCGTCTTTAATGTATTGAATAACAGTTGAAGGCATTCTTAATTCTACTGGAGATACAAAGTTGAATTTTGCTTTGAAATTGCACATAGCTTGAACTAAACTATGTACTGTACGTCCGTATTTCAAGTCACCAACCATTGTGATTTCAAGGTTTTCTAGTGTGCCTTGAGTCTTTCTGATTGAATAAAGGTCGAGGAGACATTGTGTTGGGTGTTGGTTTGCACCGTCACCTGCGTTGATAATAGGCACTTTAGAAACTTCAGATGCATAACGTGCTGAACCATCGACTGGATTACGCATAACTATGAGGTCGGCATAACTTGCAACCATCATGATAGTGTCTTTTAATGATTCACCTTTTGAAAGACTTGTTCCTGCTGTGCTGCTGAAACCAATAACATTTCCACCTAAAAGTTGAATAGCAGTTTCAAAACTAAGTCTTGTTCTTGTTGAAGGTTCAAAGAATAATGATGCAATAACTCTGCCATTTAATAGATTTTGAAGACGGTTCTTTTCAAAGTCTTCTGCTATGTCAAGAATGTGACAAATTTCTTCTGGTGTGTAGTCGTAAATGGAAATCAAACTACGGTCTTTAAGTGAAATAGACATTGTTGCTATGATTTAGAGTTAGATAATAATTTGAACTTGACCTTAACACAAAAAAAAGACGGCTTAAAACCGTCCGCAAAAAAAGAAATATAAAACATGATTTACTTGATTGTAAATCATATGTTCTATTGCTTATTGATAATGTATTATTCTGTGTCATCAAAATGCAAAATTATAAAAAAAAATATTTTCCGACAACAAAAAAATCATAATTTTTTTTAAGAAAAAAACACTTGACAAAGCCTTTTTCACGTATTATATTTGTACCGTAAAATTTGAAACAAATTTGTTGGAAAGGAGGTGTTGATTATGATTGTTTTATAGTTTTATCAGAAACCAGATAGAGAACTAAACCAAAGAATTTACCCAAAAATTATTTTTTTATGAAACGAAATTGTCAAAGTCTATTTCTATTATTTTTTATAAGTGTTATAACACTTACATTGTGTTTCTTGTCTTGTAAAAAAGATAAGTTAACAGAACCGCCTGTTGATCAAGGTGATGAAAAATTCGAACTGTTTGATGATACTAAAGCTAATCTTATTGTTCAGAGAATAAAAAGATTTGATAAGCAGATGAAAGATGTCAAAAATGGTTCGTATAGAGACTGTCAATACATCAATGCCGATAGTGCGTTATGGAATGTCGAATCTTTGTTTAATACAACATATTCATTCCCTGACAAAAATTATATCGAGAAAAAGATTCATGAATTATCATTTGATATATGTGTTGATAATGGCGTATTGTTGATGAAAGATGTTAATCAATTGTATGATGATATCGTCGCTTCTGTGAAAGAAGTCTATGCTAATGATGGCATTTCGTCAAATAAAGGTCTGATGTCTGTTTTTATAGAAAAAGGTGAGTCAAGGTCAGGAAAACTGAGTGTTAAAGTGCTGGCAGTGACAGGACGCACTGATTGCCATCAAGTACAATATGAGCCTGTATTGTTCGGTCCTTTTGATTATGATGAGTGCTGGTATTATGGTGAATATGGAGGATCTTGCTCAGATCCTTATATTTTAAATGATGCAGCAGAACTTATTGAGGATACCATAAATTATATATATGGTTATAAACCTGAAACAAAGAATAATCATAGGAATATATATGTCAATATGTCTTATATTACACTAAATGGTGATGAATATTGGGATGATGCCAATAATGATTATTATGTGTTTTATAAGACAAATTGTGATAAAGATGAATTGTATCTGAATGGGAATGAGCTAAACAAATATTATTATAACGAACTGCGTTTGATAAAAGAAGTTATTCCTAACGACCCTAAATATTCGTCAATCTTCGCAGAGGGAGCAGCCTTTATGGAAATTAATATTGATGGGTCCCAGATGCAAAGGGGAGGTGATATAATATATAATCACCAGAATTATATCTTTTATGGAACATCTTTTTTGGTGGCAGATGAAGAGTTCGGTAATCCAATAGATTTGTTGAATAATTCATATTAATATGTTATGAAGCGATTGTTTGTATTTTTGTCATTTTTGTTTGTTGTGAATGTCGCTGAATCACAACAGTGGTCTATAGAATATACTTGTGACGAAAATGAATCTGTTCTTTTTATTACAGGAGATATGTCAGCACAATATAATTATGTGCTTGGAACTATGTATGAAGATATTTCAGATTTGTCATATCCTATTGCTTTATGTATTGATGAAAACGGTAATTATGTTGATAAAGTTTTTGATGGTACATTTGTCAAGGCCTCTTTTGTATCATCTTTGGGTATGGGTGATGGTAATGTCTTTGTAGTGGCTCCATATAGTATGAACCATCTGGATGATATATACGAAAAGTTATGGGTAGCAGTGATTAGTCCAGAATTGGAAATTGTTTCGGAGAACTGGCTGGAAATTGGCGAACCATATATTTCGTTCGGACTCTCAGCGCAAACATTGATAAGCGATGATGAAGAAATCGTTTTGGTGACAAAAGTAACAGATTCAATCCCATCCAATACGATAATTGAATACGATTTTGTGTTCTATAAATTGGATGCTAATTGTAATTTGTTGAAACAATCATATCTCGAGAATCAGTCTTACCATTCTGATATTACAGATTTTATCAAAGTTCCAAATACTAATTATTATGCTATGTTCAGCAATGGCATGAATGTGGGCGGAGTGGAAACTGTAAGTTATATTGATGATGAACTTGATTATATTTCAACTACTATAATTGATAAAATGAGCAATTATCCCAATAACATATTGCCCAAATTTATAAGTGTAGATTATTGGTATGATGAGAATCACTTTTTGATGTCAGCGATGTCGGCACATACAGAAGGTGTCAACGATTGGCATCCTTTGGTCTTGAAGATGGATACAGATATGAATATCATAAAGTCTTTAAGTTTGGAGAGAATTGATACTACAGATTATGTGTCTCAATATAGAAGTATGGCGTATGTCGATTCTGATAATATTTATGTTTCTTCATTTTGGCAGAATAGTTCTTATTTTGAATATTACCCGAATACTGCAACAGTATTCCTTATTAATGATGAACTGGATTTGCGTGGAAGAAAAGACTTCGAGCTTGATGTATTTATGAATATCTTATATATTCAGCCGACTTATGATGGCGGATGTATAGTTCAAGCAATTTTGGATTATAATACACATCAGGTTCCAATGATATGTAAATTGAAAGGTGATGACTTTGAAATTATAACGGATGTAATAGAGAAGAAGGAAGGTCTGGATTTTAATAATTATCCTAATCCGGTGTCTTCTTGCCTATACATAAATGTAAAAAATATAATGAATATAAATGTAAGAGTTATGGTAACAGATATGTTAGGAAGAAGATACTTGGAAAAGGTTTTATTCTTGGATGAAAATACATTGTATATAAATGTAACTTCATTGAAAAGTGGGATATACCTATATCAAATGGAAGATGAAAATGGTAGGTGTGTGATGAAAGATAAATTTGTTAAAAATAAAATAAACTAAAAACCAAGATTTATGAAACTCCAAAAATTATATTTAGCAAT
This sequence comes from Bacteroidales bacterium, assembly GCA_045639025.1. Taxonomy (GTDB): domain Bacteria; phylum Bacteroidota; class Bacteroidia; order Bacteroidales; family F082; genus Limimorpha. Next base: position 44,737 of record JAZUCH010000006.1, on the reverse strand, counting down.
GCTTTCTATGATGTTGCTTGTGAATGCAACAATGATGAAAGCTCAAGAAAAAGGTGGCTGTGATTTATGTGGACCAGCATCTGGTTCCAACCAAAATGTAGCATCGGGTAATTATTCGGCAACAATAGGTGCAAGCTGTGAATCGACAGGTGCGTTTTCATTTTCTGTCGGCTATTATGCAAAAGCCAATGCTTCTTCTGCATTAGCATTAGGTCGATATGTGAAATCGCAAGCTACTAATGCGATGGTCATTGGTTCTGGAACAGGCAATGCTGACACAAAAACATTGATTAATAAAACTCCTAATAGCTTGATGGTTGGTTTTAACAGCAGTGTGCCAACATTGTTTGTTAGTAATTCGTCTGGCTTTAATTCAACAGGAAAAGTTGGTATCGGAAATGTCATAAATCCAGAATCGAAATTACATATTAAGTCAGATGCGAATGAAGATGCTGGAATTATTCTTGAACCAACAAATAATACTCAAATGGCATATTTCCAAATCTATGACAAAGAGCACAAGATTATTGTCAATAAAGATAAAGGAATGATGTTCTTGTCGCAAAATGACAAGATGTCTTTTGAAGCTTTAAATGTTGATATAAATGCAAAACTAGCTGTGACTGGTGGCATATTGACGTCGGAAGTCCTTGTGAAAGAAGTGTCAGAGTGGTATGATTATGTTTTTGATGATGATTACCAATTGAAACCAATTGCTGAGTTAGAGACTTATATAAATGAGAAAGGGCATTTGCCTGATATGCCGTCAGAAAAAGATGTCTTGAATGAAGGCTATGCTTTGGTGGAAATGGATGGTCTTCTGTTAAAGAAAATAGAAGAACTTACATTATATACTATAGAACTGCATAAACTGATTGAAAGTCAGCAAAAAATAATAGAGTGTTTACAGTCAAAATAAATCAAAAGTTATGAAATGGAAATATAATTTGGTATTTCTATTCATATTGTCAGCTCTTGCTTTACCTGAAAAACTTAATGCTCAACATTGCCTGGATTTTAAATATGATAAATCCGGTAATAGAATAGAAATGTTCGTACATGATTGCGGTTTTGAATATAAAGAGCAAACAAGAGAAATGATTGATGAAGAAATATCTGAAGAAAAAATAAACGAAGATTTGTTGGTTTACCCTAATCCTAACAAAGGAAGTTTTATGGTTGACATAAAAGACAATAATGAGGAGACAGCTTCATATCTTGTGTTTGATGCAACAGGAACTCTTGTGCAAAAAGGAGAATGTTCAATAAATCAAATGGTTGATATTACTAATAATCCTGCAGGTGTGTACTTGCTGAGAATAATTAAAGGTGAATATGTGTATAGTCGTGTTGTGGTAAAACTTTAAATTATATGGATTATGAAAAACAAGTATATTTGTATAATGATATTATTATTGATAGGGTCAGATGTGTTTTCTCAGGAAATATATCAGCAGACACATATTGAATTGGATGAAGTTTTGAATGAAAACGAATCGTATGAATGTCAAGCTACTACATCAATAAAATTGCTGCCAGGTTTTCAATATAAACCTAACAAGACAAATAGTTTGAATCTTGAAATTGACAGATATTCGGTGTTTCCGCCATGTGACGGCTATTATGGAGGTGCTACTAATGAGGATGATGGAGTGGTAGGGACTTTGCCAGGTTCTTTTAATATAAGTAGCACAGGCGCAGCTGTTTATTCAATAGATTTGAAATTGCCTAATGCTATCGGAACTATGATGCCTAAGATTTCTTTCGTATATAATAGCCAAAGCTCAAATGGAATTATGGGATGGGCATGGGGAATCTCGGGATTGTCGGTTGTAGAAAGAGTTGGACAAACCGAATATCACGATAGTCAGGTTACAAATGTTGATTTTAAAAATGACAGATTTGTCATTGATGGGCAACGTTTGATGTTGGTCAATGGAATCTATGGCGCGGATAAAGCAGAATATAAGACAGAGATTGATAATTTTGATAAAATTGTGTCGTATGCAAATAGTAACAAAAGCCCAGAAAGTTTTATGGTGTGGAAAAATGATGGGACAATATGGGAATATGGAACGACAAATGATTCAAGAATTGAGACCCAGAACGATAATGGTATTATACTTAAATGGTTGTTGTGTAAAATATCTGATAGGAATGGTAATTCAATAGTGTTTAATTATGATAAATCTCCTAAAGAGGGTACGTCATACATAAATAATATTGAATATACCAAGAATGAAACTGCAGGTTTGAGCCCAGCATATAAAATATTATTTGTTTATGATACAAAACATACTGACGTATCGATGTCTTATGTTTATGGGAATGCTGTGACATCTAATAGGATTCTCAAGAATGTTGTAGTAGTGAATAATTATACAGGAAAAGAACTTTATAATTATTCTCTTGAGTATCATCAACCAGGTATGTATGGACGGAATTATTATATCCATTATAGATTGAAATCTGTAGGTTTGGCTATTGGGAATGATAAGATAAATCCTACACATATAATTTGGAATTCTGAAAAACATTATCAGAATCATAATGGCAATTTTCAATTATATCAGCTTGATAAATCAACATTCAGTAATGTCACTTTTGTTGGGGATTTTAATGGCGATGGTTTTTCTGATGTTCTTATGGTTCCGTATAAAATTCAAGATACATATCCGGAAGATATTAAAGGAGATGTGTATCTTAATAATGGCAATGGCACTTTTCAAAATAACCCGACTATGTCTGTTGTTTTGTCAAAAAATCTTGAGTGGATATATGTAATTGATTTAAATGGAGATGCGATAGATGATATTGTGACTTATGAAATTAATTATGATACAAATACACAGAGTGAATTCTTGACAAAAACTCAGTTCTATATTGTTGAAAGAGGAAATATTGTGAAAAAGGAGTGCTTTACCTATGAAAATAATATTGTTGTAGTTCCTGGTAAATTCATTGATAATGATAGAAATGCTGTTGTGGTTGTTGATGTGTTTGATGGTGAGCCTAATGATAAAAATGCTTCGTATATATATTGTAAGGATGATAAGATTTATAAAAGTGAACTCAAAGGAAGTGATGTCGTAAATGGCATTGATGCTAGTGTCCTGTCTCTGGATGTAAGTGGAGATGGTATCTCAGAATTGTTGGCTCTGAAAGAAGATGGATATGATGTATATAAGGTCGATAAGGGGCGGAGTCTTGAGCATTTGGTGCATGGAACTTCATTGACGAAAGACATATATGTATTCCCCAATGATTTTAATGGAGATGGGAAAACGGATATTTTATATTATGACTCCTCTCAATGTTGGAAAATGACTTTTTCTGATGGTAGGAATTTTGTTGACTCTAAATTGTGCTTGAACACAACGCTGTTAAACTTACTCTATCTGAATCAAAAAGATAGATACAGATATTCGCTTCGTGAATTGGAAAAGCCTAGCGTTACAATAAGAACCGCCGATTTTGATGGAGATGGATGTGCTGACGTTGGGGTGTTTAAGAATATGGCTGGTAATTATTATCTGGAAGTTGGCCTGTCGCCGTATGTTAAACCAAACAATACAATAGGATTTGCAGATGTGAATAGGTATCGTATGCCGATAAATTACTCGCATCAGACTATTCTGTTGGGTAGATTTCTGGCTCAAGAAAATGTTTCTATTTTGTCGGGATTGCCTCGCAAGCCACTCAGTTCTCAGAAAGCGTATATCGCATCTTTATATCCTCATTCTGCTTTTTATAGTGTAGAACGTATAGTTGATGGAATGGGAAATATAAGAGGAGTATCCTATGATTATCTTATGTGTAAAAATGAAAGCGATGAAAAGTTTTATTCTTGCGATAATGTTACGATAAATGATATAAAAAGAACTTCGATTCCAGTCGCAGCAGTAAAAACTGATACAACATTTAATGTCAATGATAAACCTGTAATTAATAAATATCAATATTATAATGCATTGATTCATAGTGATGGACACGGATTCTTGGGCTTTGAAAAAGTTGTTGCTAGGAATTATGTGAATGGTGACTTGATTCGCAAACAAGTGCGAGAATATGAATGCAATACTATGGGCGCTTATTCGATGTGTCTTCCATCGTCACTGAAAATATTTCATGGGGAACAACAGATAATTAAAGAGAATAGGTATTCGTATTGTAAGTATAGTTGTACCTCGAATAACAAAATTGTAGTTCCGCTCATTAAGCAAGATTATGAAGTTGATTATAATCTTGACAAACATAATGAAGTGCTGAAGGCTACAGTGAGTCAAAATGATTATTTATCCGATAATTATACAATAACGACGTATGATAAATTGATACGTCATGAGTATACATCTAGAGGCGTTACTGATGATTGTCAAATCAATCATCCTTATGATTGCCAATACATGACAGATACATATATTACGTATGATGATGATGTTTCTAATTGGGTTATAAATAGGCCTCGAGAGATATTTAATTATCATTATGATAAGACTGGTGAAACTATAGGGAATACAAGGATATTCGTATATGATAAAATAAATCCGTTACGTGTAATAAAAGAAACTAAAATACCTAATATTAATAGCGATTATACAGATTCGCTATTAGTTGAAACATCTTATGACTATGATATGTTCGGAAATATGATTTCTAAAACAATGTCATCACCTTCAGTTGAACATCCTAAGACCATAAGGTATGAATATGGAGAAGAGTACCAATATAGATATAGGACAAAAACAATAGACGAGCAAGGACGTGAAATTGATTGTAACTATGATATGAATTATGGTTTGCTGATATCAACGGAAGATTACAATGAATTTGAAACTAAGAGCATAGAACAAGCGAGCGGTGTTACAACTTTGCTGGAGATGCCGGATGGGATGAAAAAGGCAAAAGCTATTCGTTGGGCAAAAGCTAATGATTATGCCCCGTATGGCGCATCGTACTATGTGTGGGAAAAAAGTACAGGACAGGCAGAATCAATGGTGTTTTATCACAAATCAGGAGTGGAGTTGAGAAATGTAACTTTTGACATAAATGGTGATGTGATTTTTATAGATGTTTCTTACGATGATTTTGGAAATGTGAAGCAAAAGACATTGCCTTATAGTGAAGGTGATGAAAAAATATTTGTGAAGAATGTTTATGATTGTTTCAATAGACTTGTGGAAGTAATATACCCTAGCGATGTTGTAAAAAGAAATATGTATGATGGTAATGTTGTTTGTACAGAAATGGTTTCAAATGATGGCAAACGGCATCGTGTGACGAATAAATACAATGTCATGAATTGGCTCGTTGAGGCTGTTGATGCTGGAGGAAATAAAATTAAGTATGAATATTTCTGTGATGGTTTGATAAAGTATGCGCAGATAGGAGATAATGCGAAGACACAAATATCTGTTACTTATGATAATTGTAGAAATAGAACATCATTGAATGACCCTAATTATGGCTTGACGACATACGAATATGATGCGTGGGGAAATGTTAAAAAAATTAAGAATCCTAAAAATGGAGTGATTGAACTTCAATATGATATGTCAGGAAGATTGGTCGGTAAAATAGAAAAAGATGATAATGGCAAGAATGTTAATACAACTCGTTGGCTCTATAATCCAGAAAAAGGTAAAAATGGATTGTTAAATAAAATCATTTCTTCAAACGACCATCAAATTGAATATATTTATGATGAGAATCTAAGACTTGTTGAATCAAAAGAAATGATACAAGGTGAATGTTACTCTACGTTATATAATTATGATGATGCCAATCGTTTGTCTTCAATAACTTATCCATCAGGTTTGTGTGTTGCAAAAAAATATTCTAATTCGGGATATGAAAAAGAGATAATAGATGCTTCTGACAATATTGTTTTATGGAGAACTAATGATATGGATGCCAAAGGTCATATTGTTGATTTTCAATATGGAAATGGAATTGATACAAAAATTTCTTATGATGTAAAAACATCTTACATTAACAATATTACTGTTGTGAATAAAAAAGAGGTGATACAAAATCTTGATTATTTGTATGATAGCTTTGGTAATATAATTTCTAGAATAAAATCAACAGGTAATTACATGGAAGAGAGTTTTGAATATGATAATTATGACAGGCTGGTTGGTATAAGATTAAATGGTAAAGAAACAGCAAAAATGCATTATGACTCATACGGCAATATCATGAGAAAAGAAGTGAATGGCATAGACGTTTTTTATGATGCTATATATGATTTCAATAGGCCTAATATGGTTGTCAAGGCAAAGTCGGATGATGAAAATATGTTTTCAGGATTTAGGCAAAATATGACGTATTCGTTGTTTGATAATCTATTAAGTGTGTCAAACGGAGATAATTTCGCAGAAATAAGTTACGGATGTGACAATAATAGAATTGTTATGAAAACACATGTTGATGGAATGATGAAAACAAAAACTTATGTTAATGATTGTGAGTTTGTAGAGCATGATGGAAGGAAATGCGTCAATACTTTTATAAATGGCCCGAATGGAGTCTTTGCTATTTGTGTGATAGATAATGATGGAAATAAGTCATATAATTACGTGCATAAAGATTATATTGGTTCTTGGAATATCATTACTGATGAAAATGGTAAAATAGTTCAGAAAGTGAGTTATGATGCTTGGGGAAATATTAGGGATTATGATGATTGGAATATTGGTCTTGCTGGTAAAACGATGTTGTTTGACAAAGGGTTTACTGGACATGAGTGTCTTTCTGATTTTGGGTTGGTAAATATGAATGGAAGGTTTTATGACCCAATGATGTCAATGATGTTGAGCCCAGACAATAATATTCAGATGCCACAGTTGTCGCAGAATTTTAACAGGTATAGCTATTGTTTGAATAATCCTTTAAAATATAACGATCCAACAGGCGAATGTGTTGAAAGTGTTGTTTTCGGTATAATAGGAGGCGCGGCAAATGTTCTGTATAATGCAGATGCAATTGATTCGTTTGGTGAATTTGGATTGTTGTTTGGCGTTGGATTCGTAAAAGGATTTCTTACAGAGTACACTATGGGGCAATCATGGTTGGTTCAAGTTGGAGTGCAGACTATCGTGGGTGGAATGGTATCAGGCGTGAATCAAATGGTTTCAATAGGCTATGGCTCATTTGAATTAAGTGGCGACGATTGGAATAGTGTGAAGACTGCGGCTCACTATGGCTTGGGATCAAGTCTGGTCAAGAGTTTTATGAATTCATATTTTGATGCTCCAACGGACTCGTATTATGGTGATAAAATGATTGATATTTATTATAATGAAGAGTTGGGGCATGCCTTTACTTCACTTGCTGCACATGGTATGGGATGTTGGTTTAGCGGACAACCGTTTTTACAAACTTTAGATTTTGAAGACGTAGGCTTTGATTTGAAAATGTTGGGCTGTATAGCAAATAGAATGTTAGCATCTTATGTTGAAGAATGTGGCTTTGCAGAAGATGTCGTCAGACAAAGGGCTCAAGAAATCAAAAACTCTGTGTTGGCTGATATAAGATCAGAAGATCCGGAATATCCTGATTTTGAGTGTATATATGATGTCGATTCGGCACGTGTAAACGATGGTAGATTGTATATAGTCAGTGACATCTTTGCATTGCTGCCAGGTGAGATGCTTGATATATATCCGAAGCCGTATATGTGTGAAATAGTTTCTTTCCCTTTTAGCTTTAGTTTGTTCAAGACTTTATTTTTCTATAATCAATAAAAATACCGTTATTTTTGCTATCTTTGTGCCTCAAAATTAAATAAGACTAATATGTTAGAAGGAATCTTAAGACAACTTTTTGTCAATGCTTTTACAAAGTTATATGGACAGGAACCACCTGTACAACAGGTTAATTTTCAGAAAACTCGCCCTGAATTTGAAGGTGATGTGACCATAGTCGTTTTCCCATTTGTTAAGATGGCTAAGAAATCACCAGAAGTGATGGCTGATGAGATTGGTCGAGAAATGGTAGCTGAAAGTGAAATAATATCTAAATATAATGTGGTAAAAGGTTTCCTTAACCTTCTCGTTTCAGATAATTATTGGCTTTCGTTCTTCGCTGAAAATCATCAGAAAGAGATGTTCGGAAGAAAAGAGGTTCAAGGTAATCCTATAGTTGTTGAATATTCATCTCCTAATACAAATAAGCCATTGCACTTGGGCCATATCCGTAATAACTTGCTCGGATGGAGTGTGTCGGAAATATTAAGAGCTAATGGCGAGAACGTGATACGTGTAAATTTAGTCAACGATAGAGGTATCCATATTTGTAAGAGTATGATTGCATGGCAAAAATGGGGTGATGGCTGTACACCTGAATCAACAGGTAAAAAAGGCGACCATCTCATAGGCGATTTCTATGTCTTGTTTGATAAGCATTACAAAGAAGAAGTCAAACAGCTGCTTCCTGCAAATTATGACGAACTTAGCGATGATGAAAAGGACAAAGCTAAGGCAGCTGCTGAAGAAAACTCTACTTTGATGCAAGAGACACGTGAGATGCTCAGAAAATGGGAAGCTGGTGATAAAGACATTCGTCAATTGTGGGAGACTATGAATCAATGGGTTTATGATGGATTTGATGTCACTTACGACCGTCTTGGAGTGTCATTCGAGAAGATTTATTATGAATCACAAACATATCTTTTAGGAAAGGAACTCGTTAATGAAGGTCTTAATAATAACGTCCTTTATAGAAGACCTGATGGTTCTGTATGGTGCGATTTGACAAATGAAGGTCTCGATGAAAAACTATTGCTCCGTAAAGATGGAACATCAGTATATATGACCCAAGACCTTGGTACAGCTCAGTTGCGTTATGAAGAGTATCAGCCTAAGAAATTGATATACGTTGTAGGTAATGAACAAAACTATCACTTCGACGTACTTAAACGTGTTCTCGTTAGATTGGGCCGCGAATGGGGTAACGATATCGAACACCTTTCTTATGGTATGGTTGAATTGCCTAATGGCAAGATGAAATCTCGTGAAGGTACTGTGGTTGATGCTGACGATTTGATGGACGAAATGGTAAAGACAGCAAAAGCGGTTTCTGAAGAACTCGGCAAAGCACATGGACTAAGCGAAGAGGAATCTAATAGATTGTACGATATGATTGGTATAGGCGCTTTGAAGTATTTTATCCTCAAAGTTGACCCTAAGAAGACTATGCTCTTCGATCCACAGGAATCAATTGACTTCAATGGCAATACAGCTTCGTTCATTCAATATACTCACGCTCGTATCAGTTCTGTTATTCGTAAAGCTTTGGATAATGGAATTACATTCGGTAGTGAAATACCAGTTGCAGATTTGCAGCCAAAAGAAAAAATGTTGTTGGTTAATATATATAACTGGCCTTCAGTATTGGAACAAGCTGCAATTAACAGAAGCCCAGCTATGATTGCTAACTATATCTATGATTTGGCAAAAGACTTCAATCAATTCTATCAAGAATGCAGTATTATGAAGGAAGAAGATGTCAAACGTAGAGAGTTCAGACTTCAATTGGCTGACATGACAGCAAGATTGCTCCGTAATGCATCTGGCTTGTTGGGAATTTCAATGCCAAATAAAATGTAATAACACATAAAAAGATGAATGTCTTTTATCTGCCTGACGCACAATTAGGAACAATCTCCTTCCCAGAAGAGGAATCTAAGCATATTGTTAAGGTTCTTCGTATGAAGGAGGGAGATAGTTTCTGCGTCACCAATGGAAAAGGTTCTTTGTTTGATGCGGAGCTTGTTGATGCTCATCCCAAAAGAGCGACAGCTGATTTGTCAAACCAAAGAAGTGGATATGATATCCGAGAATTTAAACTGACTATAGCATTAGCTCCAACAAAACTTAACGAGAGAACAGAATGGTTTCTCGAAAAAGCTACAGAAATTGGTATTGATGAGGTTAAACTTTTTGCTTCATATCATTCTGAACGTCGTGTGGCAAATGTGGAGCGATTTAAAAAAATCGTTATCTCGGCAATGAAACAGTCGGTGAAATCAAAAATGCCAGTAGTCGAAGAAATGGTTCCTTTTGATAAATTGGTAAAACAAGATTTTGACGGACAGAAATTTATTGCTTGGATTGATGATGACGTAAAAGAACAACTCTGCGATTTATATAAGAAAGGTGAAAATGCTATTGTTTTAATAGGTCCAGAAGGTGATTTTAGTAAAGATGAAGTAGAACTCGCAAGGGAAAACGGATTCGTGCCTGTCAGCCTAGGTGAGGCTCGTCTTAGAACAGAGACTGCTGCAATTGTAGCTTGTCATACAATACAGCTTATTAACCAAATGAAATAATTTATCTCTAAACCTTAAACCAAATTTATGAAGAAAATTTTTGCAATGCTTTTTATATTGATGTCTTTTAATGTTTTTGCACAAAAGACACAAATAGCTCTCCTTAAATATAGAGGAGGAGGCGATTGGTATTCCAATCCTACGTCTTTGCCTAATTTGGTAAAGTTTTGTAATCAATCAATTCAGACAGACTTGAATCCCGATATCGCAACGGTTGATGTTGGAAGTCCTGATATTTTTAACTATCCCTTTGTTCATATGACTGGCCATGGCAATGTGGTGTTTGACGATGCGGAAACAGAAAATCTTAGAAACTATTTGCTTGCTGGAGGTTTCTTGCACATAGATGACAACTATGGAATAAAAGATTATGCCATGAGTCAAATGCAAAAAGTATTTCCTGAGTTGCAATGGGTTGAGCTGCCTTATTCTCATCCGATTTTCCAGAAACCATATTCGTTTCCTGATGGATTGCCTAAAATTCATGAACATGATAACAAAGCACCTCAAGCATTCGCGTTGATATATGAGGGAAGAATAGTTTGCCTTCTTACATACGAATGTGATTTGGGTGACGGCTGGGAAGATCAAAGAGTGCATTACGACTCGGAAGAGACTCGACTTAAAGCTTTGAAAATGGGAGCTAATATAATAGAATATGTGTTCTCTAATTGATAGTTATAATCAATATCTCTTTCGTGAATTGTAAAAAGACTTGTATCTTTTGTGGAGCTGATTTGCGAGGTCGCTCAGACAAAAAGTATTGCGATGACAATTGTCGTAACAACCATTATTATGTTCTGAAAAAAGAAAACCTCTCATTGATAAAAAATGTTAACGATACATTGATGCATAATAGGAGTGTACTTAAATTGTTGTATAAAAATAAAAATACTCCTATTGATAAATGCATGTTCCTTCAATATGGATTCAGCTTTGAGCTGTTTACAAATGTTTATAGGACAAGAAAAAATGACGAATATAAAGTCGTATATGATTATGCTTATAAGTTTGTAAATGATAATGAACTTGTTGTGATAAAGTATCGTGAGAAATAATGTTTTTTTAATTGTGTGATTGATTGATGTGTGAAAATAATCTATCTTTGTAAGGAAATCGTAGATTATACTTTATGAAAAAGGTTGTGAGAAACAGAATTGCAAGATTGTCGCCATTGTTTATGGCAACAGTGACGTTGACGTCATGTGCTGGTGTGGATGATAACAAAATAGAAGATAATCCTAACATTATTTTTATATTGGCAGATGATCTCGGATATGCGGATATTTCATGCTTGGGACAAAATAAATTCTCTACACCTAATATTGATAAACTGGCGTCGCAGGGTATGGTCTTTACTCAGCATTATTCCGGCTCTTCTGTTAGCGCACCATCAAGAAGCTGTCTTATAACAGGACAACATACAGGACATGCTGTAATTAGAGGAAACAAAGAATTGCCTGTTGAAGGACAACATCCTATGCCATCTGACACATACACTATTTTTAAAATGTTAAAAGATAATGGGTATAAGACTTCGGTGTTTGGAAAGTGGGGACTTGGCGCTCCTCAAACTGAAGGAGCTCCTGAAAATCAAAGTGTCGACGAATTCTTTGGATACAATTGCCAACGCATTGCTCATAATTATTTCCCATATCATCTTTGGCATAATGATGAGAAAATTATATTGGAAGGTAATAAAGATAAAAACGAAGACGATTACGCACCTTATATTATTCATAAAGAAGCTCTCGATTTTATAAGAGAAAATAATGATACTACATTTTTTATGTGGTACACCTCCGTGATACCTCATGCTGAGTTGAAAGTGCCCGAAAAAGAACTGCTGCCTTTCGTTGGCGATTCTGTCTTTGAGAAGGAAGTGGCTTATAACGGTTGTGACGATGGCGAATATTACAAAAACGGAGGATATGGGTCTCAACAATATACACACGCGACATTTGCAGCAATGGTCTCTGTTTTGGATAAACAGGTAGGTGAAATATGTTCAACATTAGATGGTCTTGGCATAGCTGATAATACGATAATTGTCTTTACATCAGACAATGGCCCTCACCTTGAGGGTGGAGCGGACCCCGATTTCTTTAATAGCAATGGCGAACTCAGAGGGTATAAACGCGACTTGTATGAAGGTGGAATAAGAGTGCCTTTTATTGTTAGATGGAATAATGTTGTCAAGGAAAATTCCATGTCAGAACACATCTCTGCTTTTTGGGACTTTATGCCGACGATAGCAGATGCTATAGGTGCAGAACTGCCTGAAAATATTGATGGAATTTCATATTTGCCTGAATTGACGGGAAATGGAAACCAGCAAAATCACGATTACCTTTATTGGGAGTTTCATGAAAATAATGGACGCCAGGCAATAAGAAAAGGTAATTGGAAAGCTGTTAAATATGATGTGCATAATAATGGAAAAATAGAGCTTTATAATCTTGCTGCTGATATTTCTGAAAAGAATAATCTTGCAGAAATGTATCCTGAAAAAGTAGCTGAGTTTGATTCATTGATGAAAGCGTCTAGGTCGGAGTCTGATTTGTTTAAGTTTCAGTAATTATGAGTGAATGGCTGAAAAATACCCTGACTCTTTCTGATGCTTGTAGAATTGCTAAGCCGTTGAGGTTTAATATGATGTTTAAACCAATAGGCTCTTTGTGTAATCTGAATTGTACTTATTGCTATTATCTCGATAAAGCTGATATTTATGGGAAAGAGTTGAAGATGCCTTTAGAGGTTCTTGAAAAAAGCATTAAAGAATATTTGGAAATTAACGATAGTGAAGAAATTACCTTCGATTGGCATGGAGGCGAACCTCTGCTTCTAGGCCTTGAATATTTTGAAAAAATTGTTGAGCTGCAAAAGAAATATAAAGGTGGTAAAAAGATATTTAATACGGTACAGACTAATGCCACTTTGCTGAATCCTGATTTCGCCTCTTTTTTCAAAAATAATAACTTCTTGCTAGGTGTTTCCATTGATGGTCCTCAAGGTGTTCATGATAAATATAGAAAAGATAAAGAAGGCGACCCTACATTTGATAAGGTGCTGAAAGGAATAGAGCTATTGCATCGATATGGTGTTGACTTTAATACTTTAACGACAATAAACAAAGCGAGTGAGGGAAGAGGACTTGAGGTTTATGACTTCTTGAAAAGAATAGGAAGTCGTTATATGCAATTTATGCCTGTCGTTGAATATGTTAACAAAAAGACTAATAAAATAACATCACCGGATGATGAAGATGCAATGTTGACATCGTGGTCTGTAAGTCCTGTTGAATATGGTAGATTTATGTGTGAAATCTTCGATTATTGGGTCGGAAATGATGTAGGTGAATATTTCGTCAATCTGTTCGATTCCACACTGGCAAATTATTGTGGCATAAATCCCGGAACTTGTGTCTATTCTGAGACTTGTGGGGCAAATGCTATTGTTGAACATAATGGCGATATATATCCATGTGATCATTATGTCTATCCAAAATATAAATTAGGCAGTATAAAAACAATGTCGTTGAACGTGATTGTAGGCTCTAATGAAATGACAGAATTCGGTATCAATAAAAGAAATATGCTGCCATCAGAATGCTTGAGATGTAGATATTATTTTGCTTGCCACGGCGAGTGTCCGAAGCATAGATTTGATAAAACTTCTAACGGAAATAATGGTATGAACTCTTTGTGCCAAGGACTTTATGATTTCTTTTCTCACACTGAGCCTTATATGGTAGAGATGAGGAAATTGTATTTTTCAGGAAAATCTCCGTCTGAAATAATGTCTTGGAAACCAAAATGTTAATGTCTGTTAACATCTAAATGTTAAAATCTGTATTTTATCGTTTTTTTTCTTTTTTGAAGTGAAAAAGTACTGGTTTTATTATTGACCATAATTGGGAATGATATAATTTTGCATGCAGAAATAGTAAGAAGTTACTATTGGTAAAAATCAATATTATTAACCCAAAAACCAGTTAAAATGAAAAAGTGTATTTTTTTCTTGATGCTGCTGTTGTGCGTAACATCGTTGAATGTTAAGTCGCAGACAGATTCTTTTTTCAAATACTCAAATGTCGATAATGAGTATAGAAATGAACCAAACCTTTATAGTGGAACCTTAACAGTAAATCCATTGACACCGGAATCTGTGTCTTTGGGTGGGGAAATCCCTATCTTATTGTCATGTTTATTGTTGTATTTTGTAAGAAAGGAGAGAAAGTATGAAAATGATTAATCTTATTGTTCTTATATTGTTGACTATTATGTTTTTTCAATGCAAACCTGGGAAAGAAGAAGTCGCAAATAAAGATGTTAAAATAAAAGGTGAAATGGGCTTGGGGTCTTCTAGATTAGATCTTGACGAACAATATAATATTAAATGGAATCGAGAAGACGAGGTGTACATGATGTCGAATGGCGCGGATAATACAATAGCTGTTTTTTCTGTAAGTGAGATGAGTGAAGATAATAATATGGCATCGATTGAATGCAGATATGAATCGGAGATGCGTCCTGATATAATGTACCGTAATTTATATTATCTAGGCAATTGGAGACATGTTGATGATACTAAAATTACATTTTCAATATATGAACAGAGTGGACTTAAATCTGATTTTGGGAGACATTTTATAGCGTCTGCAAAAGATGTGATGTTTAAAAATGTTGATGAAGACACATATACCTTTCCATTAACTCCGTTGAATTCTATGGTTTCAGTTGCATGCTTTGATATGTCGTCGCTTGATGTTAAAGATGTTACTATAGAATATGCTAATGGTTATAATGCCATAAATCTAAATTATAATGGCATAGTGGAAAGTGATTATGTTGGCAAAGATGGTTATACATACGATAAGACGGAGATTCTGGAGTCTTATGAATCGGGTCCTATATGGGTGAGAACTCTGACAAATGAGACGTATGTAGTGATGCTGCCTCAGAAAAAGCCTTTGCCCAATACTATGTTCTATTTTAAAAATAATGGGAAGGTAGTGGCTTCGATAAATTTTCCAAATGGTGTTTCGCCTGGTAAAATATACTTGAGTCATGGTGGAAAGCCAATAGCTATAAAGCCTGATGGTATGAAAACAGATGATGAAGTGGTGGAGTATAATTTTTATTAGGAATGGTGAATCTTCTTGTTAAAAAGGACTATCTTTGCAATAATAAATAGTTAATGTTAAAACAAGATGAAAATAGCTGTTCCAACAAGAGATGAGCGTGTAGATGATCATTTCGGACATTGTGATCATTACACAATATTTACAATAGAAGATAATAAAGTTGTCCAACGTGATATCATGGCTTCACCGCAAGGCTGTGGCTGTAAATCTGGAATCGCAGCAGATTTGCAGGAACTAGGAGTTGTTATGATGTTAGCTGGGAATATGGGTGAAGGTGCAAAAAGCAAACTCAATGCTCATAATATAGATGTGATAAGAGGCTGTTCGGGAAATGTTGATGAACTAGTGCAATTGTATATGGAAGGAAAAGTATCAGACTCGGGGATGGGCTGTTCCGAACATGAGTGCAGTGATAAGATAAATGTTCAAAACATAAAACTGAAAATATAACTGTAAAATAAAACATTATGGCTTTAATAAAGGAATTAAATGGCTGCGTGCCTAAGATTGGAAATAATTGTTTTATAGCAGAAACAGCAGCTGTTGTTGGTGATGTAACAATGGGTGATGATTGCAGTATTTGGTATAGTGCTGTACTTAGAGGTGATGTTAACACTATTAAAATTGGAGATAGGGTTAATGTTCAAGATGGTGCTGTCTTGCATACCTTACATCAAAAATCGGTGTGTGAAATTGGAAATGATGTTTCTATTGGTCACAATGCCATAGTCCATGGCGCTAAAGTAGGTAACAATGTTCTTGTTGGAATGGGCGCTATTTTGATGGATAATGTAGTAGTCCCAGACAATACTGTCATTGCTGCTGGAAGTGTGGTACTGAGCAACAGTGTGCTTGAACCTGGCGTTTATGCAGGTGTGCCTGCTAAAAAAGTGAAGGATGCTTCAGAAACAGTTGGGCAGATGGCACATTCAAACGCACAAGGTTATCTTATGTACAAGCAATGGTTCTTGGATGAAGATAACTATAAAGAGATAGCTGATGACAAATAATGGATGAATCTTTGATTGTAAAATGAAATGATTCGATGGAATAATCCCAAAGTCATAGTGAAATGTTTTGTGGCTTTGGGATTCTAATCATTGTACTTCAATAGAATAGCCTTCGAATTCAATTTTGTCTCCTGATACAATCTTTGCGCGTTTACGTAATTCGGTTTCGCCATTTCGTTTAACAAGTCCTGCTGTCACAACTTCTTGTGCCATGCTTCCTGAATCTACAAGTCCCGTTGCTTTTAGCAAAGCAATCAAAGGGATATGTTCTTCACCATCTCTTAATTCAAATATAATTTCTTGCATAACTTTTTTGCAAAGATAATATTTTTTATAGTCTGTTTCTAAAATGTCTTCTATCTTGTGACGTTAAATCTCAATCTCCAATCCGTCGTATGCCAGCATCATATTTTCGGGGAGTGTCGGATTGACATCAGCTGCCTTGCCCATGCCATGACTAACGTGTGTGAACCATGCTTTTTTGACATTCAGTCTTTGTGATATTTCTATGGCTTCTGAAAGGTTGATGTGCGAGTAGTGCTTTTTCTTTCCAAGAGCTTCTATAATAAGATACTCTACGCCTATTAATTTGTTGAATGCTTCTTCTGATAGTTCGCTTAGGTCGGTGACGTATGCAAAATGGCCAATTCTAAAAGCGTATGATTTTAAAGTGAAATGCTTTAGCTCTATTGGCTCTATTGTTAAATCTTTGATTTTTATATTGCTTCCATCTATATTGATTAGGTCGAAAGCAGGCGCTCCTGGATATCTTTCATCTTCGTTCGCAAAAGCGTAAGAGTATTCTCTTTTTATTTCTTCTTGTGCTTCTTGGGAAGCATAAACTGTCATTGGTTTCCCTTGCGCAAAAATTAATGGCCTTGCGTCATCCAAACCTCCGATGTGATCTTTGTGCTCGTGTGTGATTAAAATGGCATCTAGTTTTTTTACATTGGCTCTCAGCATTTGATAACGGAAGTCTGGCCCGGCATCAATGCAAATTGTAGTTTCTTCAGATTCAATTAAAATAGAAGTGCGTAAACGTTTGTCTTTTGGATCGTTAGAGTGACAAACGTCGCAATTGCATGTGATGATTGGAATTCCTTGTGATGTGCCGCTGCCCAAAACTGTAATCTTCATAAGATGTTTATTTAAACATCCGCAAAGATAAAAAGAAAAAGCGTAATAATGGCATAATGGAGGGAAATAATGTTAAACCGCTGGTATTGAGTTCGGTTTTGTGTCATACATCCATATTCCTAACTTCTGTGAAAATAGCCATATATGGATGTTTGTGAAGATAGAATTGCTACCTATCCGTTGCCTTTTTTTGAAGGTTAAATAGGTGGAATAATATCCTTAATCTATTACATATATCCTGAACTACTATGAAAATGTCAGATCTGGTTATTGTTGTACTGACAAAGGTAATCATTTTCTCTTTCAGAAAGAAAAATAACCGAAAGTGATACTTTGTTAGGTATTTGTTTCTTTATACCGCTATATTCTACATGCCGTTCATTAACTCTGTGAAATTTATTTTTGCAATTAAAGGAATTTGTTATGAATCAGGCAGATGTAAAGGTGTCGTTCTACCTTAAAAAGAGCGAAGCGGATGCAAAAGGGAATTGCCCTGTTATGGCAAGGTTGAATGTCGGAAGATATTCAGAGGTCGCATTTAGTTTAAAGATGTCTGTACCGCACGCAATGTGGAATTTGGGACGGGCTACGGGAAAAAGTGTTGCTGCTCGTGAAATCAATCGTCAGTTGGATGAGATACGAGCCAATGCGCTTCATATTTATCAGGACCTATCCTCAATACGCGAAGGTGTAACTGCTGATGATGTCAGATGTTTGCTTCTTGGTATGGCATCTGGACAACAGACATTGATGAGCTATTTTCGTACATTCATAAAGAACTTTGGGAAGCATGTTGGTGTAAATCGTGTTGTAGGTTCTCTATGGTCATATAGGTGCGCATATCAGCATATTGAAAAGTTCTTGAATGAGAAATATAAACTGACTGATATTCCTTTTACGGCATTGGATCGTTCATTTGTCGAGAAGTACGATATTCATTTGAGAACCGACTGCCATCTGTCTCTCGGTACCATTGTCAATCTTACTACAAGCTTGAAAACTGTAATTAAAGAAGCCATAGCTGATGGGATTCTGACATTCAATCCATTCTGGGGGTATGAGACGGAACGTCCTAAACGGGAACTGAAATACCTGACGGAACAAGAATTGAATCTATTGATGACAACACCATTGAATAATGCACGGCTATACATTGTAAGAGATCTGTTTCTGTTCTCATGCTATACAGGTATCTCTTATGGAGATATGTGCACGCTTACTAGGAATAACATGGTGAAGGATGAAAATGGCACTCTGTGGATACATACATCACGTAAGAAGACCAAAGTAGAATACGATGTCCCGCTTCTTGATGTCCCATTGCAAATACTCAATAAGTATTGTGGTGTGGATCCTAACGGTAAATTGTTACCTATGTATAGCAATTCTGATGTAAACAAGTACTTGAAGACAATCGCTTCTATATGTGGTATAAATCGCAAGTTGGTTTTTCACATGGCACGACATACGTATGCTACAGAAATCACGCTTTCACATGGGGTTCCCCTTGAGACTGTTAGTAAGATGTTGGGACATACACGTGTAGAAACAACTCAGATTTATGCAAAAATCACAGATGATAAAATAAGTTCTGATACAATAAAACTCGATAGTAAGATCAGTGAACGCTTTACTATCATTATCTGATAATCATAAAATTAGCTATATATGAATACAAACAAGAATCTGGATAATAACAAGGCAAATCGTCGCAGTACATTTGCGGTTTTGTTTTATATCAATCGTACAAAAGTAAGAAAGGACGGAATGTGTCAACTATTGTGTAAGGTTAGCATAGATGCAGAATGGGAACAGATAGGCACAAAAGTGTCTGTAAATCCAGATATTTGGAATCCCGATAAGGGGTGTGCCGATGGACGTAGCGAGAATGCTATAACTGTAAACAGAGCTATTAATGAACTGACTAAAGAGATTTCAGAACACTACAACAATATCAAGAAGAATTTTGGATTTGTTACGGCGGAACTTGTTAAGAATGCCGTCAAAGGTATCGGACAAAAGACGGTGACACTACTTGCCCTTTTCCGAGAACATAACGAAGAATTCAAAAAGCGGATAGGTATAGACCGTATAAAGGAAACTTATTTATGCTATCAACGTTCTTACGGTTATCTTGAAACATTTGTTCGTGAGAAACGTGGTGTTGAAGATGTTACTTTGCGAAGTCTTGACAAAGTGTTTTATGATGACTTTGAGATTTTTCTGCAAAGTGATTGCCGTCTGTCCCCAAAGACTGTGCATGATCATCTTTATCGACTGAAAAAAATGACTATGCGAGCTGTCAGTCAAGGTACATTGCGTAGGGATCCTTATAGTCGTTTGCATCCGTCCTTGCCTAAACGTAAGAGCAGGCATTTGAGACTGGAAGACCTTAAGACGTTGATGGCAATACAGATTGATAAGCCTAATCTGCAACGTGTACGTGATTGGTTTATATTTTCCACCTTTACAGGACTGGCATATGCTGATTTGAAACGTTTGTCTGTGAATGACATAAAGCAATCAGAAGATGGAAGTTGGTGGATTCACATAAGACGTAAGAAAACTGATACATTGTCATCTGTGCGATTGTTGGATGTGCCTTTGCGTATTATTGAAAAGTATAAGCATGAAAGAAAGGATGATAAGGTTTTCAATCTTTACTGTCGTGACTATATGATCAAACTTACAAGTGAATTAGGTAAAGAGTATGGTTTCCATCTTACTTTTCATAAGGCTCGTCATAATTTTGGAACTCATATGACTCTCTCGTTAGGTGTTCCAATTGAAACAGTGAGCAAAATGATGGGACATACTTCGATTACTACAACGCAGATATATGCTCATGTTACAGACAAAAAAGTCGATGAGGATATGAAGCGATTGAGAGAAGTTACTGCTGACAAGAAGGTGGAACTTTTCGATGAAGAACTGGATTTTGGACGATGTAGAAAATGGAAACGAAGAAGTCTGTGAAAAAAACAACAGCAACGACCCATATGGATTGTTGCTGTTGTTTGTAGATCATACCCAACGCTGCTCTTCTACGCAACATTTGTGTGAATCGTTGAGTATTTTTTCTATTTCTGATTCCTTGTACAATGCTTTGCCTTGTACAATGTAGTAGGGGATTGTACCTGCTGAACGATACTCCTGCAATGTACGTCTGCTGACTCGCAGAATCTTTGATAATTCTTCATCTGTTAGAAAGCGTTCGTTGTTTAAGGTAGGTTGTATCATTCTATCAGTCTTACATAGCAGTTCGTTTATGCGTTTCAATTGCTTTAATATTTCTGTAATCTGTGTATCCGTCTTGTCTTTGAAAAAGTGGCTCATTGTCGTTTGTTTTTGATTGGGTGATAGTTGCTTTCAATGAATCTCTGTACATCATCTGGTTTGTAGAAAATCTTGTGCTTTATACGTGCAAAAGGTATCAATCCTTTCTCACGATATACTTGCAACGTTCGTTTGGAGATGCGTAGTGCCTTGCATACGTCCTGATTATCCATCCAGTTTTTTAAGGCAAAATCTTGACTTGAGTTGTATAATCTGTTTAATCTATCTTCAAACTCGCTTAAATGACTGCATATCTCATCAAAAGCTTTCTTTTCTATACATACAATTTCCATATTACATAGTAGTTGTGTGGTTAGCATTTAGGATTGTTTCTTATGCTTGCAGGAAGCGGCAAACCTTTCTGTTCGAAGAACTCCTTGATTTCGGAAGCCTTGTAGTATGTACGTCCGTCTATCATATAGTAGCGTACAAGTTTCTTCTGGCGATAGCGTGCCAAAGTGCGGTATGTGACACCTAACAGTTTGCACAGGTCGTAGTTGTCCAAAAGAGTATCACCGTCAAGACACTCCTTCATCTTGTTCATTCGCTCAATCATTTTCTCAATTCTGTCGAAACGTTCCATCATTTGGTTGAACATTTTATGGGCTGTTTCAATATTTATCTGTATCATGGTATAATCTGTATTAAGTGTTAATAATCGGTTTATCACACCTTGTTGCGCAATAGGTTATACCGTCATGAATGTCACAGTGCGTGCCAATGACATGATAAGACATAATAATACATGGATACAATGCTGTGTATCAGTAAAATAAAAATCTTAGAAAGAATATTGTGATGTTTGAGGACTATTGCAAAATGCAAGACTTTTCGCAAATTGCTATTGTAAAATGCAATAAAAATACGGATGATACCTATTATAATTTATTGTATTATAATTTGTCCGTTTACAGTTTTATGCCATATTTATCCATTTTCCTGTACAATGTGGATGGGTTAATCTTGAGCATTAAAGCCGCCTTTGATTTGTTTCTGCTACAAGAATGTAACGCTCTGATAATTCTCTGCTTTTCATTTTCTTCGTCTCTTAACGGTAGCAATGGGAGCTCTGTTGTGTTTGTATGTATTGGCGGCGATATGGTGATGCTCAATGAGGTATGGTCAATAAGTCTATTCTTTGTCATTAGTACCGCACGTCTTATCTTGTTCTGCAACTCCCTGATGTTTCCCGACCATACGTGTGAAAGAAGCAGCCGTTCTGCTTCTGATGTGAAACCAGCTGTCTCCTTATGCAGCTCCTCGGAAAACCTTTTACGGAAGAACTCCGCAAGCGGCAGAATGTCTTCAGGACAATCACGCAGTGATGGCTGGAGAATCTCGAACTCTCCCAACCGATGATACAGATCCTCGCGGAAACGCCCGTCACTGATGGCTTTCTCCATATCTTCGTTGGTAGCCGCCACAATGCGGACATTCACATTGCGTTCCGTGTTCGAGCCTATCGGCATGAATGTTCCTTCCTGCAATACACGTAGCAGAGACGATTGCATGTCAAAAGGCAACGTGCCGATCTCGTCAAGGAAGAGCGTTCCTCCGTTGGCGGCATCGAAATAACCAGTCCTGTCGCTGTCAGCGCCTGTAAAAGCTCCTTTGACATGACCGAAGAACATGGAAGATGCGAGTTCCCGTGGTATTGCGCCGCAATTCACTGCGACAAACGGCATGTCCTTACGTGCGCTGTGGAAATGTATGCTTCGTGCTATGGATTCCTTACCCGTGCCGTTTGCTCCGAGTATAAGAACGGATATGTCTGATGGAGCGACAAGCTCTGCAAGATATTCCGCTTCCTTCGCCTTGGGACTGACTCGTTTGAACAGTTCCTTCTCATTCCTGCGTATCGTCGATACGGGCTTCAGAAGTTCCTTTGTCATTTCAACCAACTGTTCGTGATATACGGGCTTGGCAAGATAATCCTTCGCACCCATCTTGATAGCCTTGACAGCGTCGGTTACCGAAGCGTATTCCGTCATTATCACAAACGGTATGTCAAGTCTTTCCCTGTTCAGCCATCCGAGCAGTGATATGCCGTCACCTTTGGGCAAACGTACGTCAGAGAGTATGAGGTCGAATTTTTCTTTGTTTAATAGCTTGCGGGCGATTGCTTCGTCTATTGCGGTGACAACGTCATAACCCTCACGGCATAGCCATTGCCGCTGAACCTGCGACAGTGTCACGTTATCCTCTACTATCAGTATCCTTTTCTTCATCGGCTGTTCTGTTTATCTCATTTTCTGCATCATCCATAAGACGTTCTATATGGTCTATGATGAGTTTCGTGTTGCTCGTTATTGTCCTGATGTCAGAACCCTGATTTTTCAATATATTGCGGTATGCTGACAGGACGCTTTCCATTGAGAGCATCTCCCACATTGGGAACATGCGATGTGCGGTGCTTCGCATTGATTCGATGTCATTTGACATCATGGCGTTTCTCAGGTCCGCCATATCCTTTTCACAGGTCCTGATCATGGATTCAAGGATGTGTCTCCTGTCTGTCACATCCGCAAGTATTTTGGAGAAGTCCGTCTTATGTTCAAGTTCACGTCTTTTGATGACGGTCGCTATGTATTTGAGCAGTTCATTCATGGAGAATGGCTTGAATATGCATCCGTCAAAACCTGCCTCAAGCAATGTGTTCCTTTCGCTGTCGCTTCGTGCCGTCATAGCTACGACGGGTATGTCTCTCGAGTTGCCGATACGTGACCTTCGAAGCAGTTTCAACAGCTCAAACCCGTTGGCGTCAGGCATCTGGATGTCTGTTAGCAGCAGGTCATAGTTCCTTTTGCGCAATTCTTCTGTCAGTTTCTCGACTTTTGTACAGACTGTGCATGAGACTCTGTTACGTTCCAGCATATCCTTGATGACCTCAAGCTGGAAAGAGTCGTCGTCAATGACGATTACATTCTGTGGAAAATGCATGGAGTCGTCAAATACCACATCTTCTTCATCAATGTTATCGTTGGTTATCGGCAACGGCAACATGACGGTAAACGTGGTGCCGCTTCCCGGCTCGCTCTTTACGTTTATAGAGCCGTCAAGCAGGTTCACAAGTCCTTTTGTGATTGTCAGACCAAGACCGAAACCTTCAGTGTTGCTGTCATCAGTAGCACGTTCAAAAGGCAGATATATACGTCGCAGCAGTTCTTCAGACATGCCTATGCCAGTGTCGCTTACTTCTATGATGAGTTTCCCGTCCGTATAGCTTGCCTTGAGCCTGACATGTCCAGCGGAGGTGAACTTTATGGCATTCGACAGCAGATTGCCGATTATCTGCTCTATCCTGTCAGGGTCTCCTTTTACAACGACATCGGTGTCTTTGAACTCATGTTCGAAGAACAGACCTTTGGCATCGGTTTGTTGTATAATGCCGTCGGTGGTACGGTTAAGCATGTCGGAAATGCGGAAAGGTATTCTGCGGGCTGTCTCTTTTGCTTCGTTAAGTCTGTAGACATCAAGCAGATTGTTTACGAGCTGAAGTATATGCTTGCAACTGGCGGTGATGTTCTTGAGTTTATGATTACGTTTCTTTTTGTCGCGTGTATCCATCGCCAGTTCCGCGCTGCCGTAGATTCCGTTAAGGGGTCCGCGTATGTCATGCGAGATGGTGAGGATGATTTTTTTACGCATTTCAAGCAGTTCCGCATTCTTACGGTTGCTTTCTTCCAACTTCTTGCGGATACGTTCCTTGCCCGTATAATCACGCATGATGACGAAGTATGATACAAGGAGCATCAGAAACAGGAATAATGTAATGCCAGCGATGTATATTTTTGATTCCTCTCTCGTCTTTATGATTTGTCGCTCTCGTTCACCCAGATCTGTGGTGATGCGTTCGTCCATCGCCTCGATGATATTTTTGAGTTGGCAGTTGATGTCATGGTTACGATAAGCGAGGCTGTCAGCTGTTATAGAAAGTCTGCTGAAATGTTCTGTCTGTTTCTTTATGACGTCACGGTTGAGGGAATGGAGTTGCGCCGATGTGACGGATTGGATTTTCTTATCCTTTTTCTTAAAAATTCCAAGAAATCCTTCTTTCTTCCTTTTCTTTGATTCTTTTATGCTTTCGTATGCTATTGCGGGTACACGTTCTGCGAGTTCCTCGCTGAGTTCCATCTGTCGTTCAAAGAGTTTTGAGATATTGAGAAGAAGGTTTTCCTTCTCTGTCATCAGAACTCTCAGACTGTCAATTCTTTCACCGGAATAATATTCTTTGAATACGCATAGTATGCTGTCAAGTTCCAACCGTTTAGCACGGTATATGGCAGGCTCCTCATCATTCCATTCAAGTATGGTCTCACCGAACATGGTAAGGTCAAGCATGTGTGCGTATGCAGCTCGTATGTTTTTTCTTAGTTCGTGAATCTGTTTTATCTCATTCTCTAATCTATTCATCTGCCGCCATTCGTGAATATATGTATATACTATACCTGTTATTAGTGCGGCAATGACAATATAGCCTATGGCCAGTTTTTTACCAATTTTCATTGCATCCTGTGTTTGTTCCCGGACGAACTAGTTAGTTTAGTTAGTTATGTGGTATGGTCGATATTGTTTCAAGCGAATTCGTAAACATAACGTTAAATTTAAAATATATTGTTATAGAATGAGGTGCAACATAAAAAAAGCCGTCATATCCATGAAATAATCTGACGGCTTGTATGTCGGTTGTTATACCATTATAGGGTTGACTTTCATCGTGTTTAGGTTCAAATAAAGTCCTTGGTGTTCAACCATTCCGTGACGGAACATCTTCCAAAGTATATCGCATCCCAATTGTGCTAATGTGGAATTGATGAACAGATCCTGTTTTTCTAATGCTTCTGCTAGTGAGCAGCTTGGACCTGAATCATCATCTTTTATTTTTGAGTATTTTACCATTTTTGTGATGACCTTTAACGAAGGTACTGTCTTGTATATCTGTGATTTCGGCTGTTTTATTCTTCTTGGTACTGTTCCCAATACAACTTGTCCTGAAGATTGGGTGTTGCCGAAGTCAAGCCAGTAGAGTGGGGTACTGTAATCAGTGTAATTTCTTGCAGGTATATCTTTTAGTATATTCCAAGTGTCTATTCTGGATTTTATGTTGTCAGTGCAGGTTATGGTTATATTCGCTATATCATCACGACGTGCATCTTTCAAATTTGATGGATAATGTTTTGACACAGACTTCCAGTCATTGCCGAAAAAATTGTTGATTCGTGTAATTAGGCAACTAGCTTTGTTAAGTCCCAGGTCAGAATATCCGAACAGTTGTCTTCCGATATTGGCTTCACTTACATCATCAGGATCGTATAGCGTTATGAATAGTCCGGGATGACTGAGATTCCTCAGTGTTACATCAAGTCGTGCCAGACAAGTGAGTACCTGTGAGCCTGTTCCTCCTGCTCCGATGAGACTTATGGTTATAGGATGCTGTGGATTTAGCAGATAGCCGTCTGTATAATGTATTCTTTTCATTTCAGTATGTCTTTAAGTTTCATATTTTGTAGCGGCATTAGCTCTTCAAGGTTGAATGGGGCGTTCTTTGCCGCTTTTGTTACTAGTATAAGATTGTTTTTTGTCGGGTTCCCTCTGCTTCCTAAATGTGAGAATTCCGTTAGCCAGAATTTCTTTTCCCAGTACTCTATAAGTCTGTCGTATGTCAGTACAGAAGGCTTTGATATTTTAGCAGAGCCAAGACATACGCTTGACGCTGTTACGTTGAAGAACGGGGCTGCATATAGTTTGGAGTCGGATGTCAGGTCGGGGTCAATATAAGCATAGATATTCAGATGCTCGTTGTTTACCTCATATATAAGTCCGGGCAGGTTGTATTCGGCATTTTCGAGATTCAGCGATTCTTTAAAGAACATCATTCGTTTTTGTGGAGGGTTGTACCATACGTATTTCTCAATGCCTTTGCGTGTGTCGCACCAGAGAAGGTTTGAAGGAACGCTGCCATGCGGAGTACATCCATGTCTTTCCGAATATCCGCTAATCAGTTCATCTATAAAATCTACCGTTACGGGGCGACCTTCACTCATGTTTCCTTCTTTATCAATGCTTCTAAGCTCAAGAAAGTAGCTTCCGTCACAGTCGGAAGAATATGCAATTAGTGCAGCATGCGGATGAAGAACTGCATTTATCTGTCTTGTCAGTTTGTTCGTTTCCATTTCCTTTATCGTATATAGTTTATAAATTTATCAGCCCATTTGAAGAATCTTTCTGGATAAGAGTCTTCTATTTTGAATATTTTGTTAGACTGCGGCGTTACTTTGAATGTTGATGTTGGCAGTATTTCGTATGATTCCTGACGATTGGAGTTGAACAGATCTTCGAGATACTCAGTCACCATATCGTTACAGTCATAGACCATCCTTATCTGCTGTCCAAGTTCCATAGGAAGGAAGTCCGGTTCATCGTCGTAGAATGGATCGTAAGCATAGCGTATTATTGGTTTAACCGGTTTTGTAAATTCAATGCCGCTTTTCATCATGTGGATTAGTCCTTTTTCAAAGTCATTGCGACAATCGTATTCGTTGATTGCTTTTGTCAGATTTTTGTAATAAGACTTGTTCCACACTCTGTTGAGAAGTATGTATGCCTTCCCTGAAGTGTATGAATGCAGAAGTTGTTTTTTGTTTTTACGATCTTTGGGATTCTCGTTTTCAGAATCATCAGAAAGCATCTCGATAACCCAGTCCATGTCATCTTCATTATTGATGGTCGTGAATTCGTTTCCTTTCATCAGATGATGCATGAATGTTATTGCTATACGTCTCAGTTTCGGGTTAAGCTCTTCTACGAATTTTATTGGGAAATAGTACAGTGTGTAATCTCCCCAAATGTGAGCCTTCCATAGATTGAAGTAGAGACATCCGCAATCTTCTTCATAATTGAGATTTATGCTGTCTCCGACAAGTGCGTTCATTTCATGATAAAGGTTTGATATGCCTTCACCTATGCTTCTTCCAGGATTATGTTCAGCCTTTTCATTCATAAGTTCTGCATATCTGAAATATGAATCACGGAGATAGTCATAATTTTTCTGTGTGATAAGGTTGTATGTTTCTCCGTTATGATCTTCTCTGATAATGGAATGTGGAGGTAATGGTGATACTGCGTTTTTTAGAAAAGAATTACGGCACCGCTTGGCGCCGTAACTCTTTCCGTTCTTGTCACTCCATGTTGTACTTCCCGTCTTATTGACGCTATTATCATGCGTGCAAGACGATCTGACTGATGTTTCTCCAAAGGTATGCATGGTTTGTTATTTTTTATATCCGTATTCATTTTCTTATCCTTTTGTACCTATTGTTGTTTTGAATTCATAGACTGCGACATCATCCTTGATAGTAGGTCCGTGTACTGTCGCAGTGGTAAGTTCCGGATAGATGTTAGAGTAGTAGCTCATTACGTTTTCAGCTGATTCTGACGGATTCGGGTCAGGCAGGCTTATCATTTCTGTACCTTTCTTAAAGGTGAATGATCTTTTCATGTCGTTTACTGTGAGTGCCATATTTTTATAATGTATTTGCGTATGTTTGGTGATAATTTGATTCTAGCATATGCTGTGGAAAATCTGGATATTCTTCATAGTCTTCAGGACGGTATGAAGGTCCTTCATTATAGATATATGTCTGTTCCTGGCTTTCAGCAGCATATTCCTGCTCATTTTGTTGGAACATAGGTATTTCTCCTTGCTGGTAGTTATACTGCTGAGATGCATTCTGATGTCCGCATTGCTGTGTCGTTATGGGTTGAGGATGTGTAGGATGCTGGACATGTCTCTGCTGCATAGGCTGTTGTATAGGTTGCATCATTGTCTGTTGTTGAGGCGCTTGTCTTGACGTATTGATTGTTTGTATTTGAGTTTGTACAGCATGCTGCTGTTGCGGCGCTGGAGTGTCATCCATCATGTCGAAGAGACTTCCTTGACTTAAGGTTTTTTTCTGTTCTGCAATTTTTTCATCTATAGATTTCTGATTTTCAGTCGTCGCATAAATGCGTGCTTGTTGTAAAGCATTGATTGCATCCCTATGTTTTCGGGATGTTATCATTTCTTCCGCCTTTTTAATAAGTCTGTCATATTTCTCGCGTTTTTCCTTTTCCTCTTTTGATTCTTTAGATTTGGCATCCTTTGCTGCTTTGCTGTTGGCAGCAGCTATATCTGTCTGTTTCTCGAATTCTACCATATTGGATATAAGTCCCATAGCTTTGCGTACCGGCTGTGCCATGGCTTGAAGGAATCCGGCATCCATCTCTTCTGGTGTACCGGTAAGAGTCAGCGGAATGATGTGGTTTTGAGCCTCATCTTTCAGTCGGTTTGCCTTTGGTAATGTTGATACCGTAAGTTGTCCGTTGGTTTTGCGTATGACTAGCGTAATATCCACGCTGTCAGTCATTATCTGTGAAATTGATGTAAAAAACATAGTTTTATAGTTTAATGTTAATACTAATTTGTTTAATTCTGATGTCACCTGTTGAGGTATTCTGCTAGCAGTCTGTTGCGGTCAGGATGCCTGCTTATTTCCAAGATGGGATTGATGAGTTCTGATATTAGAACAGGTTCTTTTTTTTCTTTTTGTTTTACTTCCGGTATTATAACCTTTACATTTCTTCTGCGTACCGATGGTATATGTATCGGAGTCATTTGTTGTCTTGTTACTGATGCTTGATTCATCTCATTTTCTTTTATATGGTTAATACTCGGACTTTGGCAGAGTCCGTTGAACTACGAGGGCTTTACGGCTGATGCTTCCGGAAAGGCAAGGTTTTCGGTAAAAATACCGCAACGCAGTGAGGATGATTTTTTCAGAAACCTGCGGCATGACCTTGCCGTCCGAAAAGAAGCATTTGCCAATTTTGCCCTGTAGTTCATCGGATCGCCAACGGTTTGTATGTAGAGGGATTTTTTATGTTGTTTTCAGAGCTTATATTTTTCAATATGTAAATGTAAAGTTGTAAATTTGCATAATGATGTTTAATAAAATAATAAATACAACATGTTGACACCAATTGCCATAAGAGTTCTATCTACCGACAGCGTAGGAAAGAGGAAACTGCAAGTAGGAAAGTTTTATTACTTTCTTAATGGATTTGAAATACAGGAAAATGGGTGTATTCATATAGAAGAAATACGTTTACACGAAGATAGGCTATATAATGATTATTTTGTAGGCAATAAATCAAATCCAAATATCAGCGTGACAGCTATTGTTGGAGAGAACGGAGCAGGTAAAAGCTCTGTTATTGAATTTTATATCAGACTCCTATCGTTCTCGCACCATTTAGAAATGAAGGTAACATTGATATAAATACCGAAAATCTGTTAGCAAGAGAAAGATTATTATCTCTTATAATTGCTCCAAACTCAGAATTTAGAACTATCAATGGACATCTTAATATTACTGGATTCAAACTTAACTTGAAACATAAAAAATATGATATAAAGTATTTGAAACAAAATATTGGTTTTTTGAGATTACAACAAAAGGGGTATGATGATTTTAGAGAATCTATTATAAAATACTGGAGCGATTGCATTTCTATTGATTTGTTGCAATATCGTAATAGGAAATTTTATGACGAAGCCATTGGGTATCTAGTTTGTAAAACTCTAAAAATATCCAAAACTTACCGTCAATATAATAAATTTTACAGAGACCATCATGGTATATCATTCAAGATTAATCATGATATATTAAAGGATCTTATAAAAAGGCTATATTTGGATAAATCACATATAACCAAAAAGATTCGCCAGATTCTTGGATATATAGTATATGGAATATATGATAATGTTATAAACGAGAATTCATTTATACATATTTCAAATATCCCCACAAAAACAGCCGATGTTTTTGCTCAAAAATCATCATTCATTAATTCCATAGATGATTTAGTACCGCCACCGATATTTGATGTAAGCATCTGTTTGAAGAATAATGAAACGGGAGATGATGTCCATTTTGAAACACTTAGTTCTGGAGAGCGACAGCAGGTATATTCTATTAGTTCTCTGTTATATCATTTGTCAAATATAAATTCTGTTTGGTTTGATACAAACGGACAAAGAGTCGTTTATGAGCATCTTAATATCATATTGGAGGAGATTGAATTGTATTTTCATCCGGAACTGCAGCGAACTTATCTGAAAAGATTGTTTGATGGAATAAAACAAATTGACATACCAAACATTAAGAGCTTGAATATTTGTTTTGTTACACATTCACCGTTTGTTTTATCAGATATACCAGCACGGAATATTCTCGCTTTAAATAAAGACATAAGAGAAAAAGAGAAAATATCTTTAAGTACATTTGGTGCAAATATCCATGAGATGCTTAAAAATAGTTTCTTCTTAAAGAATGGTTCAATAGGGGATTACGCATCTTGGGTTATTAGGCAAATCATTAAATCAATGCAAAATAATAGGAATGCGAATATCGCAGATAATGATTTAGAATTACATAATATAATTATGCTTATTGATGAGCCTATTATAAGGAATGTCTTACTTAGGGAATATCACAAATTATATCCATCGAATAGTAAAGAACAGGAAATAGCTGAATTAAAGAAAAAATTAGCAGAACTTGAAAACGATAATTAGTTATGTGGAAATTAACCTCACCTTCCAAAGATTTGATAAATTGGTACGAGAAAAAAATGTGTACAAGTTTAGTTTCTCGAATTAAAGCAAGTCTTGATAAACGGATTTCTAAAGTGTTAATCCCCACACTGCCTACAGGTGGAGATGATTTATCTATTGTTAAGCGTTTACTTTTTGAAAAGCCCCAAAAACTTTATATATTAAACGGTAAACTAATGCGTGAAATAATTCCAGGTTATGATGAAAGTGAATTTAACGACTACTTAGAATCAAAAGGAAAGAAATGCGACAATAGAAGTAACTACGAAAAACTACTAATTAGGAAGTATCATAAAACATTGATTACAATTCGAGATGCTTTTGATTATGAAGGACAATTAGCACAAAAGAAATCAAGAACATATCGTATTACATTTGAGCAAGGACATAATACCTGTACATATTGCAACAGACAATATACAATAACAATAACAAAAGATAATGGGAATAATGATGAGTCTAGAATCGCAAGACCACAATTAGATCATTGGTTCTCAAAAGAATTATACCCACTAATGTCATTAAGTCTCTACAATTTGATTCCTTGCTGTTCTATTTGTAATAGTTCTCTTAAAGGAAATACAATATTCAAATTAAGTACACATGTTCATCCATATTTAGATTCAACTCCAGATGAACCTAAATTTAAGTTTAGTTATATGCCTATTGCAATGGGGAAATATGAGGTTTCAATAGAAAATCTGACTAACAAAAAAGAGGAAAATATGGTGGATGTATTCAAATTAAAAGAGGTTTATCGTTATCATGGAGATATAGAAGTAAAAGACATATTACAGTATAACTATCAATACTCGGATGCATATCTAAAGACTTTACTACATGAACTTTTAGAACATTATAAATTATCAAAAGCTGATGTTTACCGTATGCTATTTGGCGCAGAATTAGAAGCCTCAAAGAATCTTAATCGTCCATTAAGCAAATTAAAAAGAGATATCTTAACAGAAATAGGGATACTGAAGAATGGTAAGTTTTAATATCTTCAACAACCATATTATTGTTAAAACACCAAGAAACTTAGAATAGCAAAGATAATCAGTCCAGCCATTACGATGCAGGCAATCCTGTATATAAATCTGAAAAATCCAGGAAAGCATACGATGGCTACCGCAGCCCATACTGGCGATACACCTCGTGTATAGAGGTAACTGAATCCTAATGCCGTTACTATTGCTGAAAGAATAAAACCAATCAGCTTCATTATCTTTCTTGCTTTGGCGTTATTTGTTTTCATATTCATAAAATCGTTGGCAGAAATGGCATATCCCGATTGTTTTTATGAATCGGGATAGCTTTACTTTATTTTCTTTTGTTATTGGATTTCTTGTTCCCTTGAAATTTCAACCTTACATTAAATTCATCGTCAAAAGTGACAGCGGCATCGAATTTATTACCATTCTTACCTTTGAAACCTTTTATGACTTTTGTGTTTCCTGATA
Organism: Bacteroidales bacterium; assembly: GCA_045639025.1. Lineage (GTDB taxonomy): Bacteria > Bacteroidota > Bacteroidia > Bacteroidales > F082 > Limimorpha. Next base: position 11,661 of record JAZUCH010000006.1, on the reverse strand, counting down.
CGAGCAGGTCTTCAAGATGCTGTTCGCTAAGGTCCTTGTTCATCATCTTGCGGAATATTCGCAGTCCGCATTCCGAATTGTCGCATTTTACCACTTTAGAACGTATCGTCACTTTCCCTGTATGGCATTTAGGACAAGGAAATGATTTCGGTTCTGGAATGTCAAATTTCAATCCGAGAACTTCGCGTGTGGCATTTGCGGTGAAGCTTTCAATGGAATGCATGAATGTCCTATGGTCCAGAGTGCGTTGTTCTATTTGCATCAGCGTCTTTTCCCAGATGCCAGTCAAATCAACGTTTGCAATCTGCATGTCTTTTACGGCTTCGTAGATGTATAAGCCTTTGTCTGTTGGTACCAATGACTTTTCAATGCGTTCAATGTAATTGCGCTGGAATAGTGTAGTAATGATAGCAGCTCGTGTTGCAGGTGTTCCTATTCCCTGGTCTTTAATGGCTTCCTTTGCTTTCTCGTCTGTTATGTTCTTTCCGCAAGTTTCCATTGCGGATAGAAGTGTCGCTTCTGTGAATAGTGGTTTGGGCTTGGTGCTGCGTTGTACGATACCGCGTCCTGTAACAGGAATACATTCGTTCTCGGAAAAACATGCCGTACCTTTGTTTGCTTCGGTCTCGTCTTTTTCGGCGTCTTCTTTGCGAGAGAATACGGATCTCCATCCTGGATTGACTATTGATGTCGAACTGGAACGGAATTTCATTTCCTCAGCTGTTGCCTCAAGTACAAGAGTCTCCTTTTCGCATTTAGGTGAGAATGCTTCAAGCATACGTCCTGCAATCATTGTATATACAGTCTGTTCCAGAATATCCAAATTGCGAGGTTCTATGCCGGTTATGACAAGTGCATGGTGGTCTGTTATCTTGCTGTTGTCAACGCTGCGCATGTTCAACTTGCTGAAATCAATGCTGTTGCCATATTCATTGAACTCAGGCATGGTTGCAATTAAACATAGCGACTGACGGACCTGATCCATCATATCGTGAGGTATATATCTGCTTCCAGTTCTTGGATAGGAGATGTATTTCTTTTCGTAAAGGGACTGTGCTACTGATAGAGTTCTTTCTGCTGTCAAATTATGGTAAATATTGCAGTCTTTTTGCAAAGTGGTCAGGTCATATAGAAGTGGAGCCTGCTGGAATGTTTTCTTACATTCGACTTTTGTAATCAAGGCTTTGGAGCTTGGTGAGAATCTTTCGTAAGCCATCTCTGCAAGTTCCTTGCTGTCGAAGTCTTCAACATGAAAGAACTGGCGGAAATTTCCATTGTGTTCTATTGTGATATGCATTTGCCAATATGGGGTAGGAGTGAAGCTACGGTTCTCTTTGAAACGTTTGCATATCATGGAAAGCGTAGGCGTCTGTACGCGTCCGAGTGAATTGTTTGGCATCCCTGATGCTACGGATAATGAACGGCTTGCGTTCATTCCTACGAGCCAGTCAGCCTTGGCGCGACAGTCGGCTGCATGATAAAGGCTATCGTATGCCATACCATCTTTTAGACTGTCCAAACCAGCTCGAATTGCTTCGTCTGTGAGCGACGATATCCATAGTCGCTTGAATGGTTTGGTATATCCGAGATAGTGGTAAATGTATCTGAAGATAAGTTCTCCTTCGCGTCCTGCATCTGTTGCTACTATTATGCTTGCACATCGTCCGAATACATCGTCAATGACTTTAAGCTGTTTTGCCGCACTTATGTCTGTAACAAAGCCTTTGTCTGTTTTTATCTGTCGTACCACAAGTTTGAATTCTTCTGGAAGCATTGGCAGTTCTTGCGCTGAGGCTTTGCCATATCCGTATGCTGAAGGCATGGCAAGAGAAACGAGATGCCCAAGTGCCCAGGTTACAATATAACCGTTACCTTCCATATAACCGTCTTTTTTTTCAGTTGCACCGATGACGCGGGCTATATCCTTGCCTACGCTTGGTTTTTCTGCTATAATTGCTATCATGATTTTTGTTAGTTTTAATAGCCGCTTCCCGTTACCTATGTGTACGGAAAGCGGTTTTGGATTTATAATAATGTTATTGACCAGAAGGCGTGATGCCGATTATTTCGAGAAGTGGAGAATTATTTTTGCGGACAAGCTGAAGGGTGGCATCCATAACCACATCAACTCCAAGCAGAACCAGACTGAGTGATACAACACCTGTTTTCTCGCCTCGAAGCAAAGTTTCGAGTTCTCCTGCCGCTTCGAGTTCATCCTTTAGGATACCGATTCCTGACAGTTCTTCCCAATTTATATCATCCACCATGAAAGGTGTGCTGTTATTGTCGTTCATATTGATTTGTTTTTATTAGTTATACATTATTTGATGTGACCATTATATGTTCTGTCCTTTTGACTGACGTTTTTGCTGTGTTTCTGTTACTACATTACGCTGTGAGGCGTTAAGTTTGCGATCTGGATTTTCATTGTACATGTCAAGTCTTCCTTGATTGAAGTTTGCTTTTACGTATTGCGAGATGGTCTTGCCGTCAAATCCCTTGATGCCTTCTACAAGTATCGATTTGCCGCTTTGCAGATCGGCACGCTGCTGGCCGGAAAGTTTGGCACCGAAGATTTCTTTGGGAATCTCAAACTTTGCTCTTTGATCGAAACCGTCAAGCGTGTGTGAATACATGAGTTTTCCGGTTTCTAGATCAGCCTTGATGAATGATGAGAATGTTTCTCCACGATTGTTGATCATATCATTAAGGAAAATAGGTCGTCCTTCACGTAAATCTTTCATCTCATCATTGGTGAGTTTTACTCCTCCTATATCCTTAGGAATATAGATTTCTCTTGCTCCTTCCGGAGAGTCTGGATTATATCGTGTGTAAGCAGGTCTTCCTGTAGCTTCGTCGAGCTTTACATATGATGAGAACAGTTCGCCATCTTTTCTTTGCATATTTTCGACGAATATAGCCTTGCCAGCATTGAGGTCATCTATCTGCTGTTTCGTCAGTTCTACACCACCAAGAGCAGTACGGTTGAATATGCGGTCGTTCTCGAATATGAAGTCTATGCCTCTGCGTTCTGCGCTGACTTGTATGTAAGCGTTGAATTCATTGCCAGACTTAGCTGTCATACCTTCTATATATACTTTCTTGCCTTCTCGGAGGTCCATCTTTTCCTGATCCGTCAGTTCTACACCTTTGACTTCATTGGGTATGTACAGATTGTCTGTACGCATTGCGACAACTTCGTTGGTAAGTTTGTCAAGGCTGATGAATGATGGGACATATTCTCCGTTACGTCCTTTGAGTTCAACCACACGTCCCATGTTGCCAGTTTCGAGCAGGTTTTTTCTATCTTCATCAGAAAATATGTGCCCGAAATATGGACGTTCCAGTTCGGGTTGTTTTCTGATGCCGTGGATGGCGAGTACTACCTCTCCGGTATTAGACTGTTGCAATGACAGACGAGCGTCTGTGCGTAATACGGCAGAGCCGAAATTCATAGTGATAGGTACAAGCTGGTTTGTCTTGTAGCCTTTGAGCATGGAGTCAAGGAGACCTTTTTCCTGTAGGTAGTCACGGGAAATGCCGAAGTGATTCAGCTGGTCCCAGTTGATCATGGACTCGTTGTAACGATAGTGATTGTTCTGCTGGTCGTTGGTTTCAACGACGGGCGCTTGTGTCTGATTTTTCTTTGCCATGTCTTCCTGATTTTGATTATTGATATTTTGTTTTTCATTATTTGCGGATGCTATCTCATGTTTTTTTAGGAAATCCTCCGCTGCATCCGTCTTTTTTCCTGCGATGATGTCTTCTATTGCCTGCTTGATCTTGATACTATCCAGTTCCTTTTCTATAATTGAATAGAGGCCGAAACGAGTAGGGTCTTTGATTTGACTCCAGAAATTCTTCACAAAGTTTTCGAAAAGATTTGAGGAACGGTCAATCTTTAGAAATGAGTTTTTGTGTTCCTGGTCTGCAGGTACTGCCGAATAACTGCCATCTTCGCTGATTTCTGAAACAGCTTGGATTTGCAGTTCCTTTTTGTCTAGAATCAGCACGATGTCACTCATCTGAGGATTTTCTGTAGGGGTTCCATCCCTTGCATTTTTCTTTGCCATAAGCATGTGATTTTAGTGTTGATAACTGATTTTGTCACTGCAAATATATATGGTAAAAATTTATAAAATACTGATATTAAAGTTGTTGGCTATATGTATCATAGTATGTCATCACTTGTCCTAACCATGTATGAGATAAAGGCACGAAAGAGTAAAAAATCGAGTGGAAACGAATGGAAAAAGCGAGGATGATTATGTAATATGCTGAGTTGAGAGCAGAGCTGCTTTAGTCCCCACTTAAAAGATCTGTACTAAAAAGGATATCAGAGGTTGATGGATCGTGTCATTGGAATATAGACATGGCATTTGTGAAATACACCAATATAGATTTTGACCTGTTGTAATATGCGTCGTAGGTCGCTTCGCTTGCTAAGTCCCGAAGCGGATAACAACTCGGACGGCAATACCGTATCGTTTTTTCGGGTAAAAATTATTGCTAGGAATTTTTATTCGAAAACCGTAGGCTTGAACGTGGAGGTATTGTCCCTCCGAGTTACCTTCTTGAAGGGACTTTGCATGTGAAGCGTTTATGACGCTTTGAAGTGTTTTTAAGGCTGTTTTAAAGGGAACTTATATATTTTTTTTCAATTTTTATGGGGGGGGGGGCGGAGTGATTTCAACGACAATTTATTGTATTTTTGCAGAAAATTATAGTCTATGAACAAAGCTCTATTTATATTGTCGTTTATCTTGTTATTATCGTGCTCGCGTCATGATGATGCGGAAACGTTTTTGGAGAAAGCTCAGTCAGTCATCGAGACAAGCCCTGATACGGCAGCCATGTATCTCGACTCCATCCTGATGCCGGAGAAGTTCCTGAAGAAGGACAGATACATGGAATATCTTGTGACGAGAGTACAGGCCAAGTACAAGAATTACGACAACATAAAAGAAGACACAAATATCTTCATAACAAAAACATACTTCGACAAGACGAGAAAGAATTCACAGATGAACATGTATTCCCATCTGTATAGTGCCTGCGTTTATGATGAAAGAGGCGAATACGAAAATGCGATGAAAGATTACAAGACGGCTTTCACATTGGCGGAAAACATGCATGATTCCCTTTATATGTGGAGGATAAACAATTATATTGCAAAAGTGTTTTATAATCAGACATATTGGAGCGAAGCATTAATGATATACAAAAAATCTGTTAGTTTGGCGAATAATAGTTCTGATAAAGCAAATAGTTTGGATAATATAGCTAAAATGTATTATATGAATAATTATATTGATAGTGCTAGATTTAATATAGAACAAGCCGTTAATTTAGCGGAACAAACAAATGATAATAATACTCGATCATCAATATATCAAAGTGCATACGTGTTCTATAAAGAATTCAATGAAATTGAGCTTGCATGGAAATATTTGAATTTGTCAGTTAAGTACAATCAAGATATATCTAAAAAGAGTTTGTACAATCTTAATTTTTTATCTCTATTCCTTAAAGAAGGTAATATGGATTCAGCAAGAATATATGTAAATAGGTTAAGAAATGAATTTGATAAGATAGAATACAATTTTTTAAAATCAAGTGTATGCGATAATTTTACAGATTATTATTACTCAATAAATAAGTATGATAGTGCATTATATTATCAGAAGGAATTGACCTATATACTCGAAGATATCAGCAACCAAAATATGGATGATAATATATACGAAATGCAAAAGAAATATGATTATGAATTACAGCGAAACATATATCAAACAAAATTAAATAAACGATTGATATTAACAGTATTTGTTTTGATTACATTATTGTTTGTTTCTATTATATCTTTCATAATGATAACAAAGTCAAAGCGTAGAGAACAAGTGCTGACAAAAGAGGTCGAGGATTTAAGCAATGTGAAGAATGATTATGACAAATTCAAGCATGAGATAAAAGAATCGTTCGACAACAGTCTGAAAGCGCGTTTCGATATCATACGGAAAGTCAACACATTTGAGCGTAATAATAAAACTAACAAAAACATAAAAGAGATTAAAGAATATGCGTATGGTTCTCCATACAAAACCGCGTTTGAAGCAGGTGTCGATGTCATAGAATCTTCATATAATAAGATAATATCATTCATAAAAGAGTCATATCCTGAATTGAACGAGACTGAGTATAAGATATGCTTGTTATCAATAGCTCCTATAAGTACTGATGATATAGCGAACTTTGTAGAATTGGGTTCTGACTCTGTCAGGAAATCAAGGTCAAATATCAGAAAGAAACTTAATATTGAAGATAAAAAAGCAAGTATTTCAGGGTATATTTTGGAGAAATATTATAATAGGAACATATAGAATAATTTTTATTCATACATTAAGGGCTGCCGATTCTAAACCGACAGCCTTTAGTGTTTTTAAAGACTAAGATAAAACAACGTAAAACATATAAAATACATCTGTTATTTTATCATGTTTTATCGTAAAAGCAATCAAAATATAATGTTCTTCTGTGTAATACTTGTGTAAACGCAATTTTACCATCAATTGATTATCACTAATATACAAATAAACACACAAATTATTTGTGTAAATTGAATGTAAAAATTCAACTCGTAAAAATTGATTGGGTAATTTTGTGCATAAACCTAAAAAAATTATCGTCATGAAAAAGTTATTATTTACAATTTTTATGTTGTGTTGTATCGCATCTATGTGTTATGAAAACAATTACAAGGAGGAAAAGAAAGTAAACATTACAGTAATCGGTCAATGGGGTGAAAATAAAGGCAATAGTAATTCTCGTTCGCTGGATCCCCTTGTAGCTACTTACAACAATTCATGTTTAACCATTAACTTTAATGTCAGTTTAGGTCAAACAGACATTATTATAGAGAACGAGTACGGCAATATGGCTTATAACTCATCAACAAATGTTATCGAACATGATGTGTTGTTTATACCTATAGGCAATTTGCCATCAGGCACATATTATATTACAATAATCTGTAATGAAGGTAGTGCGGAAGGAGAATTTAGAATTGAACGATAAACACTTGTCAGCAAAGTTCTGAAATAGAATTTGATTATTTAAATATTAAACCTTAAAAACAAATTGTCATGAATAAGAAACTTTTAATAACAATCGTAGCTGTCTTTTTCACTCACTTACAAATCAACGCACAATGTGTACAATGTTCGGATGGTATTACTGTCGGACTTGGAGAAAACGCCAGTCGTCTTGGCACTTCGACTACTGCGACAGGACATTCAGCTTTGGCTTCCGGATATTCATCAAATGCATCAGGCAATTATTCGACCGCATTGGGATATGATGCCGAAGCTGCAGGAATGTATTCCGTAGCCATTGGCAGAAACGTACAAGCTCCAAACACCGGTTTTGTATTCGGCAGGGATATGGTTGCAAGCGGTTCTAATGCAATAGCCATCGGAAGTGGTTACTCTTCTTCTGCTGTAATGACCAATAATATAGCCAAGAGTATCATGCTGGGTGCAGGCAGTAGCAGTCCTTCAATCACCATTCGCCAAACCTCATCTCAGGATTTACCCGCATTTGTAGGTGTGGGAACAACAGCACCACAACAGCAAATGCATATCAATGGTAACACATTGATAAGCGGTTCGGGCAAAGCGTTGCTTTTTGCCACATCAGCCTCCACTACTGACGGGAATTTCGGCATAAAATATACAGGTTCTGGGCTTAACTTCTACATTCCGAACAATACCAACTACCTTATGTATATAAGAAATAATGGCTATGTCGGAATAGGAACAAGCAGTCCGACCGAGAAACTTGAAGTGTCTGGTAACGCAAAAGCAACAAACATAACAGCTACATCTTCCGTCCAGTCTTCAACACTGACGGTTACAGGCAATGTGGTATTTAGCGCATTGAGCGGCACTTCTTCAAAAGTACTGACAATAGGTTCTAATGGAACACTTTCGTCAGCCGATATGTCAGAAATGAATGATGGTATGGGCGACCATATCGCTACCATGAATCTGAACTTAAACGGGAAAAAGATTGTAGGTGCAACTAATGGAACAAACGGCATCTTTGTTGCACAGAACGGTAACGTAAGGATAGGCGCAGGTACAGCCAGCCCGACAAAGACGTTGGAAGTGAACGGAACCATACGTTCAAAAGAAGTTTTGGTCGAGGTAGCTAACTGGTCTGACTTTGTCTTTGACAAGGATTACGATTTGAGAACACTCAAGGAAGTGGAATCATACATCAAAGAAAACGGACATCTTCCAGATGTGCCATCAGCTGAAGAAGTTAAGACCAACGGTGTTGAAGTCGGTGAAATGAACGCCATATTGCTTCAAAAGATTGAGGAACTTACTTTGTATATCATTGAGTTGGAAAAGAAGATAGATGGAATGCAGAAAGGGGCTGAATGATGAAAAAAATATTATTTCCCATTATATTCATCATTACATTTTTGCTTGCAAATACCACCAAGGTTAATGCGAAACCTATTGATAGTAGAGTGGCAGCTCTTGTTGCTAGAAATTTTATGGTAAATAATACAGGTAAAAACTATACCATTAAAGATATAGTTCCAGAATTTTATTACGATAATAGCATTGTTGCATTTTATGTAAGTTTTAATGAAGGTGGGTGGGTTATAGTTTCCGCCAATGATTTAACTGTTCCTATATTAGCCTATAACGAATATGGCGAGAGTAATGTTAATGAAAAGCCTGATAATTCTTTAGACTTGTTGGAAGGATATTATGATTGTATTAAAACTGTCGAATCCTATTCTATTGATAACGTCTATGCAAAAGAAGAATGGGAAAGATTACTCGTTTTAGAAAGCAAACTTTCAAACAAAGACAATGATAAAATACAATTATTGAGTACTGGGAATGGTAGAATAGCATGGGGACAGAGTGTAAACAATGATGGAGATTGTGAGAATTCATACAATCTATACTTTCCTTCTGTATCTGATAATGATAATTGCGAATGTGATAGAAGATATGCTGGATGTGGATCTGTAGCAATGGGACAAATAATGTGGTATTGGAAATGGCCTTTCGTAAGTAAATATAGACATTATGCATGGAATGATATGCCAATAAAACTATACAATGATACTCCATCAAAAAACGCCGAATCCGTTGCACATTTGCTAAAAGATTGCGCTGATGCATCCAGCATGAATTATCTTTTTTGTGAAGGAACTTGGACAACTGTCAATCAAATTAATAACGCCTTTGATGAATATTTTGGTTATAATGCTTTAAAAAAATATACCAAAACTGATTGGAATAATGATGCTTGGATGGATTTAATTCGTTCTGAAATAGATGCAGGACGTCCTGTGTTTTACAGAGCAGATAAATCAGATCTTAGTGGATATAAACATTTTTTTGTTATAGACGGATATGATAAAAACAATCCAGATATGTTTAGTATTAATTTTGGATGGAATGGTTCGAGAGACGGTTTCTACAATCTTAATAATATACTGATTAGTTATGCAAATTATGATATAGAATATAATGCTAATCATAAAGCAATAGTTGGAATATCTCCTACACGGACATCTACCTATAATATCAGTAATGTTGATTATGTTAATGTTAATGGCAATATACATGAAGAGGCTAAAAATAATATTGTTTTACCACAAGCAGATAAATGTTTAATTGTCAATGAAGGAGCAACTCTAATACACTCTTCGGGAAATATGATTGTACTTCAGGATGGATTTCATGCAAAAGAAGGTTGTTATTATGAGGCTTTTATTGACCCTGAGTTGTTAGATGTAAAAGACATTGAGGTAATAAATATTCCTAATATTATAACTCCTAATGGAGATGGTATCAACGATGAGTTATGTATTCAGGTTAGAAATGCCAATTCGTGGGAAATGATTGTTTATGACAGATATGGAAATATAAAAGATCAATCAGCTGGATATTTTACAGGTAATTTTGCGAACATCTGGGATGGAGGTAACTTGCCAGATGAACATTATTATTATTACTTGCGCTTGAAGAATAATTATGGAAGGGAATACGAAACCAGTAATAATTATGTTTATGTATATGGTTCTACAAAGACTGCATTAAATGATAGAGATTCCAACTCTAATATATATGTACAAATTTATGATACTGTTGAATTAGAGGAAACGAGTATGTATATTGATTTGATCAATGAAGATTGCAAATTAAACAAATCAGAGATTCGTATATCCCCTAATCCATTTGAGAATTATTTTACTATTGATATTAGTAATAATGTTGGTGGTAACGAATTGTTTGTATATAACTCCATGGGGATTTTGAAGTATTATGATGAGGATATTTATGACAAAGAAGATATTTTTATAAATGGTGCAGAAGGATTATACTTCGTCGTTCTTAAAACTAATCGGGAAATAAAAACTTTTAAAATTATCAAACAATGAAAAGAATCTTATTGTATTCCATCATATTATGTATATGTTTTCTGACCGCATGTGTTGGTTTAGGACCAAAAGGTAATTTTGTTTCTATTGTTAAATTTAAGCATGATTATAGTGATAATGCTATAGTCTTTTTAGAATCGTATGATGGAAGTATTAATAACCCTAATCCATATTTTATGCGTGATAAATTTCCAGTAAAATTGATAAACGGTTATTTTGCATATCCAGAAATTCGTCATAATTCAACGGTAATATTATCGATGTCCAGAAAGGAATATGATTCCGTATTTATGGAATTATCAGATGACAGTATTAAAAGTATGATAATAGATTATGATCCGATACAGGAACACTGGTTCTGCGATGATGACACACCATTTAGAATAGATTGTTGGGATGACGAATGTGTACCTTGGGATACAACAACCCTTAATACATTGATCCGAAAAGGAAAGCTTGATAAATATTTCACTAACTAAAATAATATTTAAATATGAAAGCATTAAGTGTTATACCTTAAATTTGTAATTATTAGATAATTGTATTGATATTTTCGTTCTGTTTGTAAGAAAATAGAAAAATATAGAAATATCAGAAGAAAGCAGGAATGAGTTTGTTTGAACAGGAAAACACATTGGAATCGTTATCGAAGATGGGAAATTTGCTTGTAAGGCTGAAAGAAATTATTTATTTTGAATAATTTAGAGGCTAACTTGAGAGGTTGTTTACAAGCAACAACAAAAGAACAATGCCAGTCGTAAGCCTTAATAGGTGATATAAAACTAATACAGACAAAGAAACGTGATGGTTAAAAGAAAAATTTTACTCTGATATCTTATGGATTAATTATTACAAATAATTCACATTATTTCCTTTAATTTTTGCTTTATTGCCCAATATTCCAGTTTTTAAGTTTAGTGCGTTATAATATGTTCTTAACATATATTTTGCATATTTTTATTCTGATTATTGATTTCTTTCGTAAAAGCCCAAAATAAACGATAAATATTCACCATTTTTTATCATTAAAACACCTTAAAATAGTGAAATTATGTGTAAAACGTGTGTAAGTCTTCTCTTTTATATTTGTTAGCTATCAATAACATAGATTCCAAAATATAAATAACTTGTGTAAATTGAATGTAAAATTTAAAGTTATAGTGCTTGATTGAATAAGTTTGCATAATCTC
>JAZUCH010000005.1:0-77716 GCA_045639025.1 Bacteroidales bacterium | reverse complement strand
CAGAGCCTGTTTCCGTTTCTGTTCAACCATGCAAAGGTATTGATTTTTCAACCTGATTTTCTTCGTCAATTTATTTTTAACAAAAAAAATATAGCATCAAATTTTGTATTAATTTTGTAAACAAATTTTAGGACGGGTCATTCTGAATTTCTAAAAGAATATGATTCCTGCAACTCCAGAAATAGCAATCAGAATCATAGGGTTGACTTTAAAGAAAAAGACACAGATGAAACACAATGCGCATATTATGATGCTGATGTTGTTTTCTCCTAATCCTACGTCAGGGAAATTGGCTGAGTTCATCATGAGCAATGCCGCCGCAAATATCAATCCCGCAATGAACGGCTTGAGGTTCTTCAACGTCGTCCTGACGATGAAGTTGTCCTTGTTCTTGAATAGAAATCTTAAGACAAAATATAACAAGATTAAAGATGGCAGCACTATTGCCAACGATGCCAGCAGTGAACCTAATATTCCTCCTGTCTGGTATCCTACGTAGGTTGCACAGTTGATGGAGATTGGTCCTGGCGTCATCTGCGACAAGGCGACGACATCGGCGAACTCGCTCAACGTCATCCATCCGTGTTTCTCCACGACTTCAAACTGTATCATCGAAAGCATGGCATAACCTCCGCCGAAACCTAATAGACCGATCTTTAAATAAACTAAGAAAAGTTGTAGATATATCATGTTAATTTTAATTCACAATTCACAATGCATAATGCATAATTTATTTGTTATAATCATTCCTCATTAAAATCGCGTGAGCTAGACATACTGCTATGGCAAACAAAATAATGTAGGCCGGTGAGATTTTGAACCACCATATCAGCAAGGCTGTGGCTATAGGGAAGATGGCGGTCTTCCAGTTGACTCTCGCAGATATGCACATTTTCACTGCCGGCGATAATATCAGAGCTACTACGCATGGCCTTATTCCTCTGAATATTTTCTCTACTGTATGGTTGTCCTTGTAATCAGTGAAGAACATGGCGATGAGCAGCATGATTATTATTGAAGGTAACATGGCGCCTAATGACGCTGCTATGGCACCTTTGGTGCCGCCGATTCTATATCCTACATAAAGCGCACAGTTGACGGCGAATACTCCAGGAAGCGACTGCACGACCGCAATGGATTCCCAAAACTCGTCGTGTTCTATCCAATGACGTCTTTTCACTACGGCACGCTCTATCATGTCGAGCATGGCGTAACCGCCACCTAAAGTGAAAGCACCTATGTTTAAGAATGTTACGAAAAGTTGCCAGATGGTTTTCATGACTGAAATTTATTCTGCAAAGATAGGGAAAAGACAACGGACAACATACAACTGACAACGGATTTTTTTAGGCAGTGGGCATTGAGCTATGAGCTGTGAGCAATTTTGCTCAAGGCTCGCGGCTCAAGGCTCGTAGCCTCCAAAGCGTTAGGGATTGGAGCGGCATCCTTTTGGAGCGAAGCGGAAAAAGATATAGCGGAAAGCCCGACGGCGGAGCCGGAACGCCCAAAAGAAAGAAACTCAGAAATTAAGAAATTCAAAACCTCAGAATTTTTTTAGAGATGGAGTGATGCAGTGATGTTTTTTTTTCACCGAAAAAACAATTTCGTGAAGATTAGTGTAATTTCGTGGACTATGCTCCTAAGTACTTCTGAGGTTCTGAAATTCTGAGTTTCAAACAAAAAATAATTCCTCATTTCTCATTCCTCATTCCTAATTAAAAAAATCTTATCTTTGCGAAAATTCTTCGCGATGAATTATATTTCTATTGACAATATTTCTAAGGCTTTTAGTGACAAACTTTTATTCGAAAATATAAGTTTCGGTATTGAAAAAGGGGAGAAGACTGCTCTCGTGGCTGCTAATGGTACGGGTAAGTCAACCATGATGAAGATACTCGTAGGTAAGGAAGAAAGCGACAAAGGCTCAATATCTTACAACGAGAATATAAGAATAGGTTATCTTGAACAGCTTCCTCATTTTGAACCTGAACTGACGATACAGGAGGTCATCTCTACTGGCCATACCGACATCATGGCGGTCATTCAGCGTTATGAGAACGCCTTGATGAATCATGTCGATGATAATAACGTCGCGACGAAAAAAGAACTGGAACAGGCTATCGCACAGATGGACGGCCTGCAGGCATGGTCGTATGAGCAGCGTCTCAAACAACTTCTCTACACCTTCGAGATAACAGACCTTACCCAGAAAGTGGGAACGCTGTCCGGCGGCCAGGTGAAACGTCTCGCGCTAGCGCTCGTGCTCCTAGACGACCCTGATATCCTCTTCCTCGATGAGCCTACCAACCACCTAGATATGGGCATGATCGAGTGGCTCGAGAAATATCTCACTCAATCGACAAAGACGCTCTTCATGGTTACTCACGACCGCTATTTCCTTGATAGAGTATGTAATAAGATATTTGAGCTATACCAAGGAACGATGTACACACATAACGGCAACTACGATTATTATGTGAGGAAAAGCCGTGAACGTGAGGAGAACAAACGTATCGCTGCCGAACGCGCAGGTCAGCTCCTGAAACATGAACTCGAATGGATGCGCAGCACACCTCAGGCTCGTACCGGAAAAGCCAAGGCTCGCATAGACGCTTTTTACGACCTTCAGGAAAAGGCTAGAGTACGCCGCGACAACAGCGAGCTGCAATTCGGTGCGGATATGCAGCGCCTCGGAGGTAAGATTCTCGAGATGGACAGAGTGTCGAAGTCTTATGGCGATACTGTCGTGCTTAAAGACTTTGAATATATCTTCAAGAAAGGCGAACGCATCGGTATCATCGGTAAAAACGGCATCGGAAAATCGACATTCCTTAATATGATTACCGGCAATGAATCTCCTGATTCGGGAACAATAGTGACGGGTCAGACAGTCGCCTATGGCTACTACACACAGAAAGGCATCAAGTTCGACGAGCGCAAGACGGTCATTGAGACGATAAAAGATATTGCTGAAGTCATTCATTACGGAAAAGACAAGACATATACTGCCGACCAACTGTTGGCGCATTTTATGTTCCCTTATTCCATGCATCGTCAACAGGTTGCGTTGCTGAGCGGCGGAGAGAAACGTCGTCTCTATCTTCTTACGGTGCTCGTCTCTAACCCTAACTTCCTTATCCTCGACGAGCCTACCAACGACTTGGATTTGTTGACATTGCAGAAACTGGAGGATTATCTTCAGACGTATAAAGGATGTCTGCTCGTGGTCTCTCACGACAGATTCTTCCTGGATGAGACTGTCGACCAGCTCTTTGTGTTTGAAGGCGACGGCAAGGTGAAAGGCTTCATGGGTAACTATTCCCAATATCACGAATATCTGGAAAATAAGACCAAAGAAGAGAAAAGGGAGATAGCCGCCCAGAAACAAGAGACACGCTCTGAACGACCAGCAGCGACAGAGCGCAAGAAGAAAAGAACATATAAAGAACAACAAGAATACGAACAACTCGCAAAAGATATTGAAGCTCTTGAAAATGAGAAGAAAGAGCTTACCGCTAAGCTGGAACAACAACTCGATTATAAAGAAATCGAAAAAATAGGTAATAGAATAGGAGAGATAACAGACCTCATCGATGAGAAAGAACTTCGATGGCTGGAACTTGATGAAATCTCATGATGAAACTCAGAAATTCAGAAACTCAAAATCTCAGAAATTTATGATATTCTGAAGTTCTGAGATTCTGAGTTTTCAACATAGTATTAAACAATAAAATAGTAATAAGATGGAATTATTAAAAAACTTTATTTCTGAAGTAAGAGAAAATGATACATTATGGTTGCTTGAGGCTAAACCTGGACTTTTCGCAATGGTTGAAGATGGCGAAGAAAACTCATACATCCCTGTATGGAGCAAGGAGTCTGACGCTCTTAGCAATATCAGCGAAGACTGGGAAGAGTATTCTGTGACAAGCATGAATATTGAAGAGTTCGTAGGCTGGATGAGAGAACTCGATGAAGACCAGATAGGTATCGCGATATCAGCAGGAGACGGCGGACAGATGTTCCCGATGCCGGCTCTCGCAATGAGACAGATTTTCAAAGGTGCTGAGATTGATTTCGAGGAAGACAAGAAATTGGTAGGCGAGGATTATTATGATGAAGAATGGGCTGAAGGCATCCCTGACAACTGGGAAGAAGATTACCTCGACAGCCTCGATGATGAAGAGGACGTATAAGATTAAAATAAAAAATAATTTAAGTAGAGACGTATCACACGACACAACTAAAATTAACAATGTGTCGTTGATGCGTCTTTTTTTAAAAGACCACAAGACTACAAGACTACAAGTTGTTGTAGTAATGCAGTGTTGTTGTTTTTTCACAGAAAAAACAATTTCGTGAAGATTCGTGAGGTTTAGTGGATGTTATTTTAGTAATGTAGTGATGTGGTTTTTAGCCATACGTCCGTATGTCTCTACGCGAGCAGTAATATTATGTAGAGGCGCACGAATGTGCGACTTGTTGAAGACTCTGAGACACCGAGTTGCAGAGGAATTGAGGAGCCTAAAAATCCAAGAACTTTAGAAATTTAAAAAATTTTGATGTTGTTTTTTATTTCGTCACAAAATACATAATAATACCAACTAGCAATCCGGAAATAACACTTGACAAAATACTGATTATCCATGTTTTTAGCCGTTCTTTTTTTTTCTTTTTTTCATATTCTTCCAATGAAGGAATCATAGTGTCAACTTTTTTGTCAATATTTATTAATATATAAATCTGGTCAAAATATGTTGAAAATGATTTGTCGGAATCAATCTTCTTGTTACTTCTTAATGAAGCAACAATGCCTTTAATATCTGTTAGTTGAGGTTTTATTGTGGTGAAATAATATGGAAAAACTTCAGTAATAGTTTTCGTGTCATATCTTTTTAGCTTTTCCACTATCGTTATTCCGATGTTTGCCGCTAACAATTCCATAGTGTCGTATCCTGCTCGGTCTAAATGCTCTTTAGCTTCTCTCAACTCATATTCACATTGTTCAAAGTCATCGCAAATATTGATGGCTTTAAATATATGATCTAATGCACTCCTAAGTTGATTGATAGGAGCGATATACATCTTCTGTTCTTCGTTGAAGTTCTCTAATAAAATGACAGATTGTCTGACCTTATCGTATAAAGAAAATAGCTCTTCAAGTTTATTGAAGCAGTGCAGTCTGTTGTCCATAAATGATGGTTATTGGTAAGGTTTTGTAAATTTTGTTATGGTAATGTTGTTGTTAGAAATTTGTTTATGATTTTGTCAGCTTCAGACTTAATCATAAAACGACCTTCAACTAAATTGACATTGCCAATGATTTTATCTAAATTGTAATTTTCTCTTGTTGCAGGCATCTCGATATACTCGACATTGTCAATGTCTAAACCTTTTCTTTCAAAGAAAATTTTTCTAATACGTTCACTAAAATCGTTCATTTCTGTAAGGTGATTAAAATAATGGTTAGTGATAATAAGTTATAACTCAATAAATATACCTGCAAAAATACAATAACAAACATCCTATGTCAAGAAAAAAATATATAAAAAACATTAACATTTTTAAGGTGGTGGCGTCTAAATGGATTCTTGGAATTTTGATGTTTAGCTTGTTTTTAGCAGCCCCCTTCTGCGTTAGGGATTGGAGCGGCATCCTTTTTTTGCGGAGGCGAAGACGGAGCGGAAAAAGATATAGCGGAAAGCCCGACGGCTTTGCCGGAACGCCCAAAGAAAGACAACAAGACTACAAGACCACAAGACAACAAGTTGTTGGAGTGATGTAGTGATGTAGTTTTTTCACAGAAAAAACAATTTCGTGAAGATTCGTGTGGTTTAGTGGATGATATATTTAGTAATGTAGTGTTGTTGTTTTTTTACAGAAAAAACAATTTCGTGAAGATTCGTGTGGTTTAGAGGATGTTATTTTAGTGAATGTAGTGCACCTGAATTCCTAACTAATAACCACCTGTTTCCATGTCGCGCTGCCGTCGCCCCAGTTGCCTACCAATGAAGGATGCTTGACGTAGCCTTTCAGCAGTTTCAGAAAGTCTTTCCTTGGCATGGTGTGGGCTCCCATCCTCCTGAAATGCGGAGTGTCTTGCTGCACGTCGATGATGTCGAAGTTGTTCTTGATTAGAAATTCACAAAGATGATTCAATGCGACCTTAGAGGCGTCGGTCCTGGTGTGGAACATCGACTCGCCGCAGAATACGCTGCCGATAGATACGCCATACAGTCCGCCGACTAATTCGTTGTCGTAATAAGTCTCTACAGAATGCGCGAAGCCTAAACGATGCAGATCCTTGTAGGCAGCAATCATATCGCTGCATATCCAAGTGCCGTCCTGGTCTTTCCTCTCTACGTTGGCACACATCTCTATGACCTTGTCGAAATTGGTATCGATGGAACACGAGAACCTGTTGGAGTCGATGGTTTTCCTTAGTGACTTTGTTATTTTCAGCTCAGTAGGTTTCATCACCATACGAGGGTCGAGCGACCACCATAAGATGGGTTCGTCTTCATTGTACCAAGGGAAAATTCCTGATGAATAAGCGATGATGAGTCTCTCTGGCGATAAATCTCCTCCTATGGCAAGAAGACCGTCTGAAGTGGCAAGGTTCGCAGATGGAAAATCGTAAACGTCATCTGCTAATAGATATATCGACATAGGCAATAAATATTTGGTTAATAATGTTGCTATCAGCTGTCAGCAAACAGCATTTAATTGCTACAAAGTTAAATATATTTTTTTTAAAATACAAAGCATATTATTGTTATTTTTGTGTCAAAATATAATTATGCATTGTGCATTATGAATTATGAATTATGAAAAGATATTTTTTGCATTTGGCGTATAACGGAACTCGTTATCATGGTTGGCAGATTCAGCCTGACGCTATCTCAGTTCAGGAAGAACTGGAGAAGTGTGTAGGCTTGAAGTTAGGGGAGAAGGTCAGCATAACAGGATGCGGCCGCACCGACACTGGAGTGCACGCCCGCAACTTCTACGCTCACTTCGATACGGAGAAAAACATCGCCGACTGCGAATCGTTCGTTCATCGTCTCAATATTTTCTTGCCTGAAGATATCGTGGTTTACAAATGCTGGGAGGTGGAACCCGAACTGCATGCACGCTTCGACGCTACATCAAGGACATATCATTATTATATCTCGTTGAAAAAAAATCCTTTCCACACTCAAGACGCTTATTATTACTACGGCAAGCTCGATGTGGAACTGATGCAGAAAGCTGCCGATATATTGTTCGAATACACCGACTTCACAAGTTTCTCAAAACTGCATACTCAAGTCAAGACGAACAACTGCAAGATTATGGCAGCACGTTTCTTTGAAGAAAATGATTTGTTAGTCTTTGAAATAAAAGCCGACAGATTCTTAAGGAATATGGTGCGCGCCGTCGTAGGGACCTTGCTCGAAGTGGGAAGAGGCAGACTCACATTGGAACAATTCCGAGGCGTCATAGAAAACAAAAACCGCTGCTCAGCAGGAACGTCAATGCCGGCACACGCTCTTTTCTTGGAAAATGTAGAATATTGATTGAGGAACTGAGGAATTTAGGAACTGAGGAACTGAGGTTATTTTTTTATTTTTGATTTTATTTTACCGACAATAGTGGCTAATATTTTAATAATTCTATAGCAGTCTGATAATAATGATTCGGATTCTTTTTCGGAGATATAGTTGCAGTCCCTTAATAATAACAACCAAAATTTTGTTTCGTTAGCTTCCTTTAAGGCAATACTGACTTTATTTAAATAATCAGCAGTCGATTGTGGATGCTCAGCTTCAGCTATATTTGCTCCAATACTTGTACCTGATCTTAAAATTTGTTTTGAAATAACAAATTCCTTGTTGTCAGAAGTTGTTGTCAGATGTTTATGAAGAAAAACTATCCTTTTAGCAAAGTCAAATGATAACTCTTCGATTTTCATCTTCTTCTTGTCTTCTTCATTTGAAAAGATGGGTAAATAAATAGAATTCATAATTTTAGTTTTAAGGTTTAATAAATTTGTTTTATAAATTTTCCTCAGTTCCTTAGATCCTCAGTTCCTCAGATCCCCAGATCCTCAGATCCTCAGTTCCATTTATAGTGTCTCTGAATCATTATCACAGACAGTATCGTTGCGATTGCATCTGAAATAGGGATGCTCCACCATACGCCTTTGATGCCTATTATGTTAGGTAAAATTATTAATAAAGGTGTGAGGAACAGAACTTGTCTGGATAATGACAACAATATTGATTTCTTGGCCTTTCCGATGCTTTGGAAGAAGTTTCCTATAACGATAGGCAATGCGATAATAGGGAAGGTGCACATCACTATTCTCATGCCGTCGATGGAATATTGCAGCAGTTCTTCGTCTGTGGTGAAGAGCGAACATGTGAATCGTGGTGTGAGTTCGCCGATGAGGCAGCCTATACATAAAGTTACGAATGCTAATAATATGGATTTCTTTAATGCCTCGGTGACTCTGTCGTATTGACGTGCTCCGTAGTTGTAACTTACAATTGGCTGCATGCCTTGGGTGATGCCTAATACTATCATCGTGAAGAAGAATGTCACGCGGTTGACAATGCCGTAGGCTCCTACTGATAAGTCGCCTCCGAATTTCTTCAGTCCGGTGTTTATCAGGATGATGATGACGCAAAGCATTGAGTTCAATAGGAATGGAGATAAACCTATTGCGAGTATATCTTTGATGATTTTTATGTCGAAGACGAAATCTTCTTTGTCGAAGTGAACCAGTTCATTCTTGTTGGAGAATATCTTGAAGAGATATATCAATGGTATGGTCTGAGCGATGACGGTTGCAATAGCTGCTCCGCGTATTCCCATTCCAAGAGGGAAGATGAAGAGCCAGTCTAAGAATATGTTCGCCAGCACCGTTATTATCGTCGCTACCATGGCTTCGTTAGGATGGCCGGAAGCTCTTAATACAGAATTCAATCCGTGATATAGGTGAGTGATGATATTACCTATGAGTATCACTTGCATATATTCGTATGCGTAAGGAAGCGTCTGCTCGCTGGCACCGAAGAAGAATAATATAGGTTTCAGGAATGCGAGGCAAATCACTGTGAATATGATTCCGAAAATCACGTTGAGCATTACAGTGTTGGCCAAAGCGCGGCAGCTTTTTTTGTAGTTTTTCTTGCCGAGTTCCATGGCTGTCACTGTTGACGCACCAACACCTACCATTGCTCCGATTGCAGCACCTAAGTTCATGAATGGGAAGGTGATGGCTAATCCTGAAATCGCCAATGGACCAACGCCATGTCCAATAAAAATGCTGTCAATCATATTATATAATGAAGAAGCCGTCATCGCTATGATGGCGGGTGTGGCGTACTTCTTCAATAACTTTCCAACGCTTTCTGTTCCTAAAAGTAAAGCACCTTTCGGTTCACTCATAAATCCAATTTTTTTTTGAGGTGCAAAATTGCAAAAAAAATCCGAATCAATGGCCGATTTTTTAGAAATAATTTTGGAGTTTATATTCTTATGTATCAGTGTGTTATAAAATAAGAACGAATCCTCCGCCTTTTTTCATTTGGGCTTTGTAAATATTATTTTCTATAGTGATGTTGTTTTTGGCATAATCACTAGCTATTTTATTGGCGTTGACACCGTCTCTGAACTCTATGGCTTGAGTGTTTTTCAGCTCGAGTTCAGATAAGTCAATCTCTATCTCTCTTTCTTCCCAGTTGGTGATTCCGCCTACATACCATCTGTCGCCAGAACGACGTGCTATCACTGTATATTCTCCGACTTTTCCGTCCAAAGCTATTGTCTCGTCCCATATCGTAGGAATGTCGGCAATGAAGTTGGTGCATTCTTCTTCGTCTCTGTAGTTGCTTGGACTGTCGCAAAGCATATTGAAAGGTGACTCGAAAATAACATATTCTGCAAGCTGTCTGCATCGTGTGCCTTGACTCATTGGCTCACTCCATACTGCTCTGTAGTTGTCTTTGTTGGCATTATGCATCGCGCCTTGTGTGTAGTCTATCGGACCGGCTAGCATTCTTATGAAAGGTATCGTTGTCTCGTAAGTGACCAAGTCTATGTCTTGTCCCCATTTTGTCTGTTCCAAACCGAAAACCCCTTCGAAGTTCAGTACGTTAGGGAAGGTACGGTTCAGGCCTGTTGGTTTGTATGCTCCGTGGAAGTCGACGATGAGATGATATTTCGCTGCATATTCAGCCATTCTGTAGTAGAAGTTGACGGCTTTCTGGTCGTCACGGTCCATGAAGTCCACTTTGAAACCTTTGACGCCGATTTCTGAATAGTACTTGCAGACCTCTTCCATGTCGCGGTCCATGGCGAGATAACCTGCCCATAATACAATGCCAACACCTTTGCTTTCAGCATATTCCACTAGTTCAATGATGTCTATCTCTGGAACAACATCGAATAAGTCAGCCTTTTTATTCACCGCCCAACCTTCGTCCAAGATGACATATTCTATTCCATATTCAGAAGCGAAGTCGATGTAATGTTTGTATGTGTCGTTGTTAACACCTGATTCAAAGTCAACGCCTTTGATATTCCATGCGTTCCACCATTCCCAGGCGACTTTGCCAGGAACAATCCAACTTGCGTCTTCAACACGTGAAGGTGATGCCAATCGGTAAACCATATCGTTGTTTAATAATTCCTTGTCATCTGAAGATATTATCATACATCTCCAAGGAAAACTGCGTGTTCCCTGAACTCTGGCAATGAAGTTTTCATGTTCTTTAACAACGTATTGCAACATGTTATGGCCGCCTTGCACTTCTGTCTTTGGATATGGAGCATGAATGCCGGCCAGACTGTTCTCTATATTGTTTTTTCTTAAAAAAGTTCCAGGATAATCTTCTAAATCAGATTCTGTGATGATGACTTTCTTTCCGTCTTTTAATGAAACCATGACAGGCATGAATGCGATTCTGTCGTTCTCCATTTTTGATATAGGAGTTATTGTATATGTATTTTCAAATGAATTGAAAAATTGCTTTTGAAGGAAGTCCAATTCGCTTCTTCTCTCGTTGACGTAAGGAATATGAGCGGTGTAGTCTTCTTCGAAGTTATAGAAAACGCCTTCTCTCACTATTGTGATTTGTTTAGGTAATACGGTGCAGAAACGATAAGCAACGCCATCGTTGTATGCTCTGAATTCCACATTATAGCTTCCTTTGAATCTTATTGTTAGTTCATTGTAATAATCTTCTATATATTCTTTTTTGTAAAATTCTGCTTTGATGAGTTTGTCAACGGTCTTGTTGTCGTAACTTCTCACCACAGGATTCGCTCCTAGTATTTTGCCGTTGCTGAGTTCCATTGTGATAGGAGAGTCGTTGATGATGATAACATCGTCTTGTGTCACCGAATATGTTAAAAAATCATTGCCTATAGTAATGCTGACATTAGTCCTTTTGTCAGGAGACTGCAAAGTGTATTTCTTTTGAGCGTATATTAAATTGCTGATGGATAAAATTATCAAACAGATTATAAATGATTTAATTTTCATAGTATTGTGATTTTGAATTCATGCGAAAATAATTGTCTCAAAGATATGAAAAATATTGAAATAATTAAGAAAAAATGTTTAATTTTGGCAAAACAAAAATTGAATAAAATGAATCTATTATTAATAAGTAACTCAACAAATTTTGGAGAGACATATTTGGCATGGGCAATGAGCCAGCTTGAGTCTTTCTGCGAGAAAAACAATCTCACTTCTGACAGCAAAATCGTTTTCGTTCCTTTTGCAGGCGTATATATCAACGGCAATCCTTATCCACAAAGCTACGATGCATATACAGCGAGAGTAAAGAAGGTTTTCGAAGAAAAATTAGGACTTCGTAATTTCGTTTCTGTTCATGAAGTGGAAGATAAGGTTCAACTCGTTAAAGAAGCTGCATGTATCGTTGTCGGTGGCGGCAACACATTCCACCTTGTCGCTGAACTTCATAAATATGGTCTTATGGACGCTATCGCTGAAGCGGCTAAGAAAGGCACAGCATACATCGGATGGAGCGCAGGTTCTAATATCGCAGCACCGACATTATGCACAACCAACGATATGCCTATAGTGCAACCAGCTTCATTCAACACGTTGAACTTGGTTCCATTCCAGATAAACCCTCACTATCTCGACCCACATCCTGAAATAGACAAGATGATTAAGCACGGCGGTGAAACACGTCAAGATCGTATCAATGAGTATCTTGCTGTAAATCAAGATATGAAAGTCGTTGGACTTCGTGAAGCATCAGCACTTTGGGTTAAAGGCGACAAAATCGCATTGAAGGGCGGCAAGAAAATGGTTGTCTTCAAATATGGTACGGAGCCGATTGAACTTGAGCCAAACACAGACGTTACAGAATATGTAAAATAAATTGAAAATTGAAAATTAGAAAGTTGAAAATTGAAAGTGGTTTTCAACTTTCTTTTTTTTACGCCATGTGCTATTTTTACTGATAGCTTATAGCTTATAGCTGACAGCTGACATGTGGCGTCTTGAAAATTCTGAGTTTCTGAGTTTCTGAATTTCTTTTTCATTGAACAAAAACAAATATCTGTTGTTTAGTGGGAAAAACAACAAATTATGAAATCAAAATTTCTCACATTGACATTACTGATGGTCTTGGGCGGCACTCTTTGTGCTCAGAGCGCCAAGACAGAGAGAATGCAGCGCCGCGAGGCTCGAAGGGCGCGTCAGGCAGCGGAATTGGCACAGTCGCGTGCCGAAATGATTAAGTTGGTGAAAGACACCACTTTTGTATTGGAGGCCAACACCTTTATCGGTCCTTTTGGACAGGAATCGCCAGTTTCTTCGTTTCAGAATTATTTCGCTATAATAGGCGATAAGGTGGCAATAAGTATGGCATTCAATAATCCGCCTTCTTATATGCCTCCTGCATCTGCAACAGCGCCTTTGGCATGGTATGGCCCTGGAGTTCCTGGCATCGGTCCTGGATATAGCAGCCCAGGCTTCCCGGGATGGAACTGGCAGTCGTGGGACACTCCAAACACTCCTGCTACATTGGTTTCCTATATGCCTGATATGTCTGAACCTGATGGGCCATTCGTGATATCTGGCTCCTTCAGGACATGGACAGGCGTGATACCTGTAAGTTTTAAGATGTATATTCAGGCTGATGGAACGGGAAGAATAATATTTTATTCAAATGATGGAGGACAGGTGACTTTCACTGGCGACATAGTCTCTCCTGATAATGCATCTACTATTTATCCACTTCCATAACTAATTGATACACTAATATAAATATGCTTTTTTTCAAGACGTCTTTCTAAGGCGTCTTTTTTTTGTTATTTTTTGATTTAAAATTTGTTTTGTAAAAAAATAGTTTATACATTTGCAAGTGTTTAGTGAATTTTATACTTGCTATTTGTGTAATTATTTTAATTTGAAATTTAAATAATAGTTATGAAAAAAATATTTTTGTCAATAGTATTTATGGTTTTGTCTGTAGTTGTCATGGCTCAGGCTAAGAAACCTACAATTATGGTTATGCCTTCTGATGTTTATTGCGCAAGACATGGATACACAACGGAGTGGATTGACGAAAACGGAACCAAAAACACAGTCTCTGATATCGCTAATATTTTTAAACAAGATAATATTGAAGATTTGCGACTTGTTATCTCGGAGTTGTCAAAGATAATGGCTGAGAGAGGCTTCCCTCTTAAAGACCTCGAACAGACATTGAAGTCTATTCAGCAGGAATCTGTAGAGATGAGCCTCCTGGAAAGTTCTTCTTCAGGTGCTTATATAACAGAGTCAATGATAGATAAAGTGCTTAGGACAGCAAAGGCTGACATTATAATAGACCTCGATTATACAGTTATGCAAAAAGGTCCACAACGTTATATAACATTTAATATGAGAGGCTTGGATGCTTATACCAATAAAGTCATAGCAGCTAATTCTGGTGTGGGCTCTCCTTCAACATCGGCTCCTGTTGATCTTCTGCTCGAAGAGGCAGTCCTTAATTATATGGATTCTTTCTGCGCTCAGCTGATGAGTCATTTTGAAGATATGGCTAACAACGGCCGTGAAATAGTTGTTAAACTTAAAGTGTGGGATAACGCAGATGTCGATTTTGAATCTGAATTTGATTTTGAAGATGATTATCTTGAACTTACCGATATCATCTCATACTGGATGGAAGATAATACTGTAAATCACGCTCCTACACGTAATATTGCTACTGCAACAAATTTGTCCTTCGAGCAAGTTCGCATACCTTTATATAGAGAAAGAAACGGAAGATTGTCACCGTTAGACGCTCGCGGATTCGTCAATGGATTGAGAAGTTATCTTAAAAAAGAACCTTTCTTGATTGAAAGCAAAATATATGAACGCGGACTCGGTGAAGTCTGGATTATAATAGGAGAGAAATAATATGAAAAAAATCAGAACATTATTATTGGCTTTGTTTCTTGTTTCTGTTTCTTATATGGCGGAAGCTCAATCAATTCGTGTGCTATATCCTTCAAATGATAATATCAGCGAAGAGGCTTCTTCTGTTTTATATAACAGATTGAATCAGGCTGTCACTCTTAATGGAATAGCTTCTACTGATAACTCAAACAAATTTCTTCTGATACCTTCTGTGACGGTATTGTCGATTGAACAAACTACGACAGTGCCGATAAATTATGTTGCAGAGGTGGAAATAACAATGTTTATCGTTGACAATAGCAAGAAACTTCTGATGTCGCAGGAAATATTCGTTAAGAAAGGAGTTGCGGATAATGAAAGAAAAGCAGTCGTCGAAGCTATAAAATCAATCAAGGCACGTGACCCTAAAATTAAAAAGATGATTACTATTGGAAAAAATAGAATAATCGAATATTACAATACAGAATGTGAGACTGTTGTCAAGACGATAAACGCATACATCGATTGCGGAATGTATGAAGAAGCTCTTAGCGAATTGAATGCAATTCCTCAGATTGATGGAAACACCGGCTGCTATGATAATACCTTGAATATATTAAGTAGGATATCTCAAGAACAACAAGAGGCAGCAAGTGCTAACATTAAGAACGTAACTCCTGATGTGTCATGGATAAATGAATAAAATATGAAGAAGAATTTAATTATATTATTATTGACCATAATGCCTTTGTTTGCTTTATCTCAAAAGGATTACAAACTTGTTGAACAGAATCCTAAAAGCAAACCAGGATGGCTGACAAATGGCAATAAGATGGGAGCCTTTATGATTCAGGCAAACAAGGTCGCTACTTTGGAAGAGGCGCAAAATAATGTCATGGCTTCTCTGTTGTCGCAAGTGGCTTCTTCAATAGCGGTCCAAGTCGTCGGTGAAATAGAAAAGAATATCGATTGGACAGTCGTTGAACTTGAAGATAAAACCCAAGAGCAATATCTGGAGCAAGTCAAGAACAATACAACTTTAAAAATAGTAAAGATGCCTGCTCTTCAAGGTTTTAGTATATCAAAAGCAGATGTGTATTGGGAAAAATATCAGCATAAAAAAACAAAGGAATATTGTTATGACTATTATATGCTTTATCCTTTCTCTAGTTATGAATTAGAAGAGCTTATAGCTGCTTATAATGCTCAGGAAAAAGCAATTAACGATAAGATAGATAATTTTAGAAATATTCTAGATGAGATAGAAAGTATTGATGTCATGCTTGAAAATATCAACGAAATGAAATCTATGATTCAAGAATATGGCGAAGATGATGTGACAAAATATAATAAGCTTAAAAATAATATTTCTCTCTATGAAAATGTCATAGGAAATATATATATAGACGTTTTGCAGAATGAAGCAGGAAAACTTGTTGTTCAGCTTAAATATGATGAGAAAGTATTGAAGACTAAGTCTTTGCCTCAATTGAAAGGTGATTGCGCAAGAGATTTTACCAAGAAACATAATGGCAATCTTATAGAAATAGGTTTCAACACTTTCGATTGTTATGAACAAGATGACAATTACGTTGAAATAAAATTTAATTTCGGTAAAAAAAGAGTAGTTAATAAAGTGCTTATAAATTTGTAAAAAATAAATAATTATGCGTAAGCCGAAAAGCAAAGAGTAGGCATTAACAAAAAAAATATCAAAATGAAAAAGATTACATTATTATTAGGAGCAGCACTGATGGTATTAGTGATGGCTTCTTGCGGTTCAAACAAAAATGTTGCAAATTTCCCTTGCCCAGAATGTAAAGCTTCAACAGAAGTCTTCCGTTATTTAGGTCAACATGTTGCAGCCGGAGACAGACAAATGCAACAAGCTCGTACAATGGCTGCAAACAATGCACGTACAGAGTTGGCAAGTATGGTTGAAGCTACAGTGAAAAACGTTATCGATAATTATACAAGTGAATACATCACTGGCGATAACGCTGAATTCAATCAACGTACACAAGGACTTGCTCGCACAGTAGTTAATCAAGTTCTTAGAGGAACACCAGTAATATGCGAAGGCACAATGCCAAGTACAACAGTACAAGGTGGAATCATTTGTTTCGCTTGCGTGGAATTGACAGGTAAAACTGTTTTGGACGCTGTTGTAAAAGCAATATCAAATGATGAAAAATTAAGAACAGATTTTGAATACGAAAAATTCAAACAAGTATTCGAAGAAGAAATGAGCAAGTTATAATCATCATAAATAATGTTATTCCATATTAACATTATTCTCTCATGATTAAAAGGAGATGCAGAGGAAATCATAGCTTCTGTTTCTCCTTTTTTTGAAAATAAATTGTTCCAATATGCCAAAATTTATGAATTACATTTACTTATAATCTATTGAAAAAATACATAAACCAAATGTAATGAGACTATAAAAATAAAATTATACCGCGATTACTTATTAAAATATAAGTTTTATGTATGATTGTATATTTTTCATTGAAAAATATAAACTTTATGCATATTGGGTGATATTAGAAAAATGAAAAATTGCTATATTTGCAGTAATTAAATGTATCTTACATATACGACTATTTCGTTAAATATGTTATCGTGGCAGAACTAATAAATGATTTTTATGTTAGTTGTATAAATAAAGTGATGTCATTATAATTTAGGCGAAATGACTGTTTTTGAAAATGAAAAAAATAACGTTAAATAAATAAAAGTAAATTGATGTTTTTATGATACACAAAGGTTTAACTAATGAACAGGTTGAAGAAAGTCGCAAGAAACATGGCAGTAATGTGCTAACACCTCCACAGAAGGAATCTCTGTGGCATCAGTTTTTGCAAAAATTCACAGATCCGATAATCCGAATTTTATTAATAGCATTGGCATTGTCAATCGGCGTGTCATTGTATGAGTTTTTTGCACATGATGAAGGTTTGAAAGTATTATTTGAACCTATAGGAATATTCGTGGCAATTATGTTAGCGACATGTATCGGATTCGCTTTTGAGGTAAGTGCAAACAAGAAATTTGAAGTCCTTAATAAAGTCAGCGATGATGAAGAAGTTAAAGTTGTACGTAATGGAAATATCACAGTTATAGGTCGTAAGGAAATCGTTGTTGGAGATATTGTAATCATTGAAACAGGTGATGAGGTTCCTGCTGATGGCGAACTCATTGATGCATTTTCTCTTCAGGTCAATGAGTCGGACCTTACAGGTGAACCTATGGCAACTAAAACAATCGACCCTAATGATTTTAAACAAGATGCAACATATCCGTCAAATTACGTACTTCGCGGAAGTAAGGTTATTGATGGCCATGGTGTAATGCGTGTCGATAAAGTCGGTGACGCTACAGAATGGGGTAAGGTTTATAAAGGTTCACAAATTGATAATAATATCAAGACGCCTCTTGACAATCAATTAGATCATCTCGGTAAGATTATTACAATAGCAAGTTATGTAATAGCTGCTGTTATCATTATGATGCGTCTTGTTATGTTTGATTATGGCACTTTTGAGTGGCTCACTTTCGCTCAGTATTTGCTCAATACTTTGATGATGGCTGTTACAATCATCGTAGTATCTGTTCCAGAAGGTCTTCCAATGAGCGTGACACTCAGTCTTGCTTTGAGTATGAAACGTATGCTTACAGCAAATAATCTAGTAAGAAAGATGCACGCTTGCGAGACAATGGGCGCAGCTACCGTTATTTGTACAGACAAGACTGGTACATTGACACAAAATCAGATGAGTGTTAATGATATGAGTTTCCTCGCTCTTCCTGAAAAGAAATTAGGAGATGATGAGATAAGCAATCTTATTAAAGAAAGCCTCGCTCTTAATACAACTGCCTTCCTCGACTTCAGCGATGAAAAGAAAATCAAGGCAATCGGTAATCCTACAGAAGGTGCTTTATTGCTATGGTTGAATAAGCAAGGCATCGATTATATGCAAGTGAGAGAAGGCGTTAAGATGTATCAACAAGTTCCTTTCTCAACAAAATATAAGTTCATGGCTTCTATCGTGGAATCTCCTTCAATGGGAAAACCTATATTTTATGTAAAAGGAGCGCCTGAAATTCTTTTGAAACATTGTAACAAAATAGCAACTCCAGAAGGTAATGTTGATATTACTCCATATCGTTTGGATGTTGAAAAACAACTTCTTGAATATCAAGGCAAGGCAATGCGTACTCTCGCTTTTGCATATAAAGTGGGTGACCCTAATGAACAATCCTTCGATCCAAAGACCGATGATTTAGTAGCTGAGAACTTTATATTATTAGGTGTCGTAGCTATCGCAGACCCAATCCGTGGCGATGTGGCTGAAGCTGTTAAAAACTGTATGTCTGCAGGTATTGATGTTAAAATCGTTACCGGTGACACTCCAGGTACAGCTATAGAAATTGGTCGCCAGCTTGGTTTGTGGCTCGGCACTGACTCTAAAGAAGTAAACCATATCACTGGTAAAGATTGGGAAGCTCTTTCTGATGAAGAGGCTCTTTCTGTTATGCATAACATAAAGATTATGTCACGTGCACGTCCTATGGATAAAGAGCGCCTTGTAAGATTGTTGCAAAGTGATGGAGAAGTGGTTGCTGTAACTGGTGATGGTACAAACGACGCACCTGCTCTTAAAGCTGCTCAAGTTGGTCTCTCAATGGGCGATGGTACAACAGTGGCAAAAGAGGCATCTGACATCACAATCCTCGACAACTCATTCAATAGCATTGCACGCGCTGTTATGTGGGGACGTTCTTTGTATATCAATATCCAACGCTTCATTGTGTTCCAAATGACAATCAACGTGGCTGCATGTCTCATAGTTATGCTCGGCTCATTGCTTGGAACAGAAATGGTTCTCACCGTTACTCAAATGCTTTGGGTTAACCTCATCATGGATACATTTGCAGCTCTTGCTCTCGCTTCATTGCCACCATCAGAAATGGTTATGAAAGAGAAACCTCGTCATAGAGATGCTAATATCATAACAAAACCTATGGTATGGCAAATCTTCGGTGTAGGTGTATTCTTCGTGTTGTTTATGTTCGGTTTGGTTCAATACTTCAAACATATAGAACTTACTTCATTGGCAGACTTCTCCTTGGTAGATTATATAAAAAATTATTTCAATTTTAAATATACATCTAGCGGCATTTCTGTTCTTGAACAAACTTACATCTTTACAATATTCGTATTCTTACAATTCTGGAACTTGTTCAATGCTAAAGCATTTCATAGCGAAGGCTCTGCATTTAAAGGTCTGTTTAGAAAAGATGTAATAGCGGGTTTTGGCCTTGCATTGTTTGTAATAGTTGTTGGACAATTACTTATTGTAAGCTTCGGAGGCGATATGTTCCATGTGGAAGCAATGAGCGCTAAAGATTGGCTTTATATTATAGTTGGAACATTGCCTGTATTCGTTATAGGAGAGGCAATGAGAGCAATCAAGAAATTATTAAGTTGAAACATATTTATGATAAACAAGTATAGATATTATGTGCTGGCGTTATGTTAAAAAGTATACCAATTTAAGAATATGTAGTGTTAGTGTTTTTAAACTTTGAGAAAATTATTTTAAATAATTAAATGATAAGATATGAAACGCATTTTATCCTTATTGTTAGTTATATTGATAGATGTAACAATATTTAATTCATGTAAACCTCATATAGAAGAACATGGTTCTATTTACGGTGTCATAACAGACAAAGCTACAGGTGAGCCTGTAAAGAATGTGAATGTGCAACTTCGTCCTTCTGGTGAAACAACATTAACTGGTAATGACGGCCGTTATGAGTTTCTCGATTTGAAAAACGGTAATTATTCTATCGTTGTTTCAAAAATGGAATATACAGATTTGATTGATGATTATGTAATTACGATAGATGGTAATAAGGCTATGCGCCGTGATGTGCAGATAGAGAAAATACCAGCCAAATTGAAAATTCTAGATTCTAATGGCAATGAAATAGAAGAACTTGATTTTGGTAGTATGCAAGATGATAATACTCGTATGTTTAGTGTTTTTAACAATAGTACTTTGGCATTGGAATATGAGATACTTGAAACAGCAACATGGATTATGAATATTTCAAGTACACAAGGTGTATTGGAACCTGGTGCAACAAAAACTATTGTTGTTAATATTGACAGAACAAAATTATATGTTGCTGATAATGTGACAACTATCACTATAGTAACTAATAATGGGGGTAAACAGCTTGTTGTCAAAGCTAATAAAGCTGGTGATGTTTCAACAAAAGAAGCGATAAATATAACAACAACTTCTGCTATATTGTGTGGAGTAATTAATAAACAGGTGTCTTTTTCTGAAAAAGGTTTCTATTATGGAAATGATTACAATATCTCAAATAAGAAATGTATTCCTGGAACTAATATAGGTGAGTTTTCTTATAATCTATCCGGTCTACAAGAAGGTATGACATATTTTTTTAAGGCATATATGATACTTGATGATGAGGTAATCTTTGGAGAATTGAGAAGTTTTAAAACAACCACAATCGGAGATAATGACAACGACGAAGATGACGACGATGGTGATGATAATGATGGTATGCTGATAGACTTGCCAACAGTAACAACAGATTCTGTTTTTAATATTACAGAAACATCGGTTCAATGTAGTGTGGATGTTATATCAGAAGGAGGTTCTTATGTGGATGCAAGGGGTGTTTGCTGGAGTACAACGCATAATCCAACAGTTGATGATAATAAAACAATTAATGGTTCTGGCACAGGAAGTTTTATTGCTGATATTACAGGCTTGAATGCAAATACAACATATTATGTTAGATCGTATGCGGCAAATAGTAAAGGTATAAGTTATGGAGAACAATTCTATTTTACAACATTAATGCCATCTGTTAATGGTCATGAATATGTTGACCTTGGCTTGCCAAGTGGTTTGAAATGGGCTACTTGTAATATTGGAGCTGATATGCCGGAAGATTATGGTGAGTATTTTGCTTGGGGGGAAACGGCTCCTGCTCCTGATAATTGGTATAATGATGTTAACTGCAGTACATACGGAGTGCAAATGAGCGATATTTCTGGCAATCCCAAATATGATGCGGCGACAGCAAATTGGGGAGCTGCATGGAGAATGCCAACGAAAACAGAATTTGAAGAACTCTTCAGTAACTGTATTTATATGATGTCTAGCCAAAATGGTGTCGGCGGAGTATTGCTTAGGTCTAAAGTTAATGGTAATTGTATATTCTTACCAATAGCAGGTCATTATAGTAATAACTATTTGGTTGAGACGATGTACGGGTTCTATTGGTGTTCTACACCAGACTCAATTGATGCGTTCAAAGCATATTGTAGTTATGGTATTAAAGGATTTTCAACAACATTTAGATATCGGTATAATGGACTAAGTGTACGCCCTGTTATAGAATAAAAGCGAAGTGCTTTTTTAAAAAAATAGTATCTTTGTAAAACTAATCTAAAATATGAACTATATGAAAACTAAATTATTTTTAATGACAATTGCAATAAGCCTTATGACGGCTTGTACTAACAAAAACGAAATTAAAACAGTTGACGCTAAACAATTTAAGGTTGAAATTGAAAAACCTGATGTTCAGTTGATAGACGTGAGAGCTAATGACTTATATTCTGAAGGTCATATTCCAGGTGCAGTAAATATAGCTCTTGAGTCACCAGATTTCTTGTCGCAGATTGAGATGCTTGATAAGGATAATACCGTGGCGGTTTATTGCCGTGGCGGCCGTCAGAGCAGAGAGGCTGCAGAGAAACTGTCAGCAGCTGGCTTCAAAGTTGTTGAATTAGAAGGCGGAATCCTGACTTGGGACGGAGAAGTTTCTTCAAATGTTAAATGAGAAATTTGAAATAATAGTTAAGACGTCACTTCATATCATTGTTAGTGACGTCTTTTTTATAGTGATAAGTAGTTTGGTTTTTTTATATAAAATCACATCTCCACAATAACTCCAAACATAAAGTTAATTCCGGCTTGTGGGAAATATCCGTCTTCAATATATTCCGTTCCGCCTACAAGTGCCTTGTAAACCCAAGCATTGCTGCAATATTTGTTGTTGAAGATATTGTTTATCGAAAGATTGAAATTCAATGTCTTAAACAATGACTGCTTCCATTCATAATTAATATTAACATTACTTGTAAAATATGGGTCTAGACTTCTTGAAAGGGTGGAGGTGTTGTCAATGTATTGTCTTCCAACATATTTCTCCTGAAATACGATGTCTAAATATTTTATTGGAGTTACTTTCAGATTCAAACCTGAAATAACATCTGGTGAGAATGAAATGTCGGTTGTACCAAGATTGTTCTCTATTTGTCCTAAATAATTCCAGTCAGCATCGTAATTCTCAACAAAATCAACGAAATTCAAAATTTTATTTTGACTTAAAGCGAAATTGAAATCTAATGTAAAATATTTATTTGGTTGATAAGCAAGGCTTCCCTCCAGACCGAATCTGTAGCTTTTATCGACATTTGTCATAATAGTCGCTCCAACATTGTTAATCTCGCCAGTCAAAACTAATTGGTCTCTGTAATCCATATAGAAAAGGTTGGTGCTCAAAGCTATTTTTCTATTTCTATAAGAATAGCCTAATTCGTAATCAATGAGTTTCTCGTGTGTTATACGTTCTCTCTGAATCTCGTCGGCATCAGTATAAATGTCGCGATTGGGTTCTCTGTTGGAATATGCCACTGAAAAATATGCTGAGTTGTTTTCATTTATGGTGTAAAAAACGCCGCCTTTAGGATTCCAGAAATTGAAGATATGGTTTTGCGTGATGTCGTTCAAATCATCATGAATGCCTTTTAAATCGTAATTGATATGTCTATATTGTATCTCCGCAAATAAATTGAGATATGAATTTAACTCGTAATTGCTTGAGACATAGATGTTGTAATATTGTTTCTTTCCTTTGTTTTCGTACCATCTGTAATTCAAAGGAACAGCGTATTCAGCCCAGTTGATGATTCCATAATGATTGCCGTCGTATTTGTTCCAACTGCCACCATAATTAATGTCAAATCTTCCTACTTTTTGATTTAAGTTTATGTTGATGCCATAGAATTTGTTGTCTAACCATTTCTGTTGTATCAAGTTAAGTCGTTGAATTATAGTGTCGCCGATAATCAAAGGTTCTAATCCATAACTGGAAAGTTTCTTGTCGTTTTTATAATTTTCGTAATAACCTTTTCCTGTTGTCAAAAATGCTGATGCTGTTAAAATTAGATTTTGATTGAAGCTATGAGCATAGTGCAATTGGTAATAAGTCTGGTTATATTTGTCTATTTCGTTTTCGTAATAACCGATGAAATTGCCGTCTTTGTCGTACATTATTCCTGCAGGATTGAATGTAGGATTTGTGGCAAGGCTGTCTTTAGGTGTTCCGTTCCAAGCTTGATAGGTCTGTTCTTTACCGTTCATAATCATGAATTTAAGGAAATCATTATCATCCGACCATGAAGCAGAGAGTTGGTATGAGAATAAGTCGGAATAAGCTCTGTCGATATAACCTTCGGAATTTATCTTGCTTATTCTTCCGTTGAAATTAAAGCCGTTGCTGTTTCTTCCTGTAGAAAAATTCAATGTGTTTTTGAATGTGTTGAACGAACCAACAGAACTGCTCCATCTAGCGAAAGGCTCTGTTGTTTGTTCGTCGGTTTTTATGTTGATAGAAGCGCCGAATGCTGCTGCGCCGTTACTTGAATTTCCCACACCTCTCTGAATCTGTATGTTATCAACTGATGATGCTAAGTCAGGAAGGTCGACGAAATAAACCAGACTCGATTCTGCATCGTTGATAGGAACCCCGTTCAAAGTGACGTTGATTCTTGTGAGGTCGCTGCCACGAACTCTCATGCTCGTATAACCCACGCCGGCACCCGCATCTGAAGTCACGATGACGGAAGGTGTGTTTTGTAAAAGAAATGGTAAGTCTGCACCTTGATTGCTCTTTATTAGTTCTTTAGAATTTATCTCCGAATAGGTGAGAGGCGTCTTCTCTCCAACACGCGATGCTGTCACAATAATTTCGTCTTCCATCATGGAATCTGATGTCATTGCGATTTTTATCATACTGTCTTTGTTGATATTGACTGAAGTTTCATAAATCTTGAATCCTACATAAGAAGCTTCTAATGTGTAAGTTCCTTTATTGATGTTCTTAAAATTGAAGTTGCCGAACTCGTCGCTTACGGTCATAAGGTTTAATTCTTTTAAAGAGATGTGTGCGCCGATTAAAGCTTCGTGGTTCTCTTTGTCTATCACATTTCCGCTTAAAATGAATTGTGCAAATAATTGCAGTGGCATCATGACTGCAACTAAGACTAAAGTTTTTAATGTTTTGAACATAACCAATTGATTTAATTGTTGATAAATTTAATTAAATCAATAGAGGAAGTTTTTGATGTGTCTCATTTCCCGGTCTCGGCATTATCCGTATCCGGTTCAGAGGGTGTGATCTCAGCCTGTATTTCATTTTACTCTCGTAAAAAAGGCACCCCTATTGAAAGTCATAGCAAAGATATTATATTTTTTTTTAAGTTTGCAAGAAAAAATAAGACGATGAAGATTTTAATATTAAATGGTCCTAACTTGAATCTCATAGGTAGAAGAGAACCAGAAATTTATGGAACGGAATCGCTTGTTGATTTTGTTGAAAAAATGAAAAATAATTTTCCAGGGCATCAGTTAGATTATTTTCAATCTAATCATGAAGGTGTTTTGATTGATAAATTACACGAGGCTTGGGATAATTACGATGGCGTCGTCTTCAATCCTGGTGCTTATTGTCACACTTCTATCGCTTTGGCTGACGCGATTCGTTCTATAGAAACTCCAGTCGTTGAAGTTCATATCAGTGACATTTATTCACGAGAAGAATATCGTCATCATTCATATACAGCGGAAGCTTCTGTGAAATCTATAGTAGGCAAGGGATTAAAAGGCTACGAGGAAGCGGTCCTTTATTTGGTTGGAACTAAGAACTAAGAACCCTAAACTTTGAACTCAGACACTGACATCTAACGTTCAAATTTTCTTGTAGTCTTGTGGTCTTTCTTTTGGGCGTTCCGCTTCGCGTCGGGCTTTCCGCTATATCTTTGCTCGCCATGTTTCCATCTCGCTTCTCAAAATCGGAACTCGACACTTCGACAGGCTCAGTGACCTCGTTCCCGTTCCCGAATCTCGTCCCCTAAATCGCTCGCAAAGGATGCCGCTCCAATCCCTAACGCAAAGGGATGGAAGTAGCGCATTTTTACGAGAAATCTTTCTCTTCCAATTCGCTGTATAATTTCTTCTTCTCTAAGAAGTGCTTGAAAACGATATTTTTCTGATAAATTTGTGACACTTTGTTTTGAGTGAGTTTTCTCCTTTTCTTTTTTAAGTAAGGGAGATGTCTCAAGAAACTGAAGTGTGCGCGTGTCACAGCGAAGAAGTCGGCGAAGCTGCCATCGCAGAGGAATTTAAATGCAGCGACCCAATCTAAGAAAAATCGGTAGAATATGGTTCCGAAGACTTTCCCTTTTGGAAGGTTTTTCATCAATAAGGAAAGGTTGTTTCTGAAATTGAGGTAAGTCTTTCTCGCAGATGACTTTGGTAATGTGCCTCCACCAATATGATATATCTTTGAGTCAGGGCAGTACATTATTTTATATCCGGCGTTTTTCAGTCTCCAGCACAAATCTATTTCTTCCATGTGGGCGAAGAAGTCATCGTCTAAACCTCCGAGTTCGTGATATAGAGATGCTCTTACAAACATGCAGGCTCCTGTTGCCCAGAATATTTCTTTTACGTCATTATATTGCCCGTTATCGGTTTCAAGGTGTTGGAACACTCTTCCGCGGCAGAATGGGTAGCCGTATTTATCGATATAACCGCCAGCAGCTCCGGCGTATTCGAATTTTGTTTTGTCGTGGTATGATAATATTTTCGGTTGACAAGCTGCTATGCATTCATCGCTTTCCATCAATTCGATGACTGGTTCAATCCAATTTGATGTAACCTCAATGTCTGAATTTAACAATACATAATAATCTGCTTCAACTTGCCGCAAGGCGATATTGTATCCTGTAGCGAAACCTCCGTTGAAGTCGTTAAGAATCAGTTTTATATCAGGGAAGTTGTTTCTCATGAATTCCACCGAGTCATCAGTGGATTTGTTGTCGGCAACAATAATATCAGCTATGCCAGAACTATTCTCGATGACATTAGGAAGAAATGCCTCTAAGAATTTTCTGCCGTTATAATTTAATATTACTATTGCAACCTTTTTCATGTTTGCAAATATAGTAAAAGTCAACAGACAACAGACAACAGACAACAGTTTTTTTAAGTTGAAAATGGAAAGTAATTTTCAGTTTTCAATTTTCAGTTTCCAACTAAAAAAAAAGGCTCCCATTTCTGAGAGCCTCATGAGGTATAAGATAAAATATGTGGTATGTTAAGAATTTCTTTTTTTTATCTTGGATTATCGTAATAATCTTTAGCGTCGTCTCCGTAGTAGAAGTCTGGGTTAACACTTTCGTCTGAATTATAGAACTCTTCGTATGTGCTATATGTTCTTGAGTAGATTTCGTTAGTCCAGCGAGAGTTGTTAAGTTCACCGATAGCATCTGAGTGGATGAGTTGGAAATCATTGGTTACTACGTCTTTACTCATGAAGACAAACTTCTTGTTTCTTTGGTTGGCTAATGTGTAGTAATGCCATATTTCGTAAGGATAAGCGCCTGCTTCATTATGGTTTTGAACTATTCTGTCAGGTGCTCCATATTTCAAGAATATACGACCTCTGTCTGTTTGGTAGCCTTTTAATTTAACAGCTGTGAATGAAGCGTTTACACGTTTCACTTGTGTGAAGTATTTCTCCCATTCTATTTGTGGTGATAATGCATTGCGGCTTGACCAGAAACTGTAGAAATATTGTTGCATTGTTGTTAAGTCGTTGCTCTTGATTAAGTTGTTTGCGTATTCTATTTCAATTTGTGAAGAAATAGGCACTAATGTTCTGATATATTCTCTAATTGTATCAATGTTGTTGATGTTTCCTGAGAAGACTTTTGCAGGGTCGATAGAAGCTAGAGCGCTATTGTCAATTTGATAATTTGAATTGCTTCTTTGGAAGAAGAATTGGTTGTAACCGATTATTTCATTATTTCTGTTGCGTGCTTCAAGAACCAAATAGTAGTTTCCTGTTGGAAGATTGCTGATATCCATAGTATTGATAACAACTTCAGTATCTTTAACATTCATTCTTTTTGTGAAGAAATAATTGTCTATTCTTGTGTTGCTTTCAAAAGTTTTCAAGTAAGTGTTGAGAAGATATTTCTCGTTTTCCCCTAAAAATTTCTTTGTGTTGTAAATTTCAGCATAGAATGTAAGTCTGTTAATTGATTCAGGATAATAAGGCATAATCATAGGGATGATGTCATATCCATTTTTGGTGTTAGCTGTGACTTCTGTAGCTGGTCTGTAGTCTTCAAGAGCGATGATGCTTGAAAAACAGATATTTTCAGGGTAATCTATTACGATAGTTTCTGAAACTTTTAATGGATTTTCGTTTTTGTTGTTAGCATCTTCAATTGTTATCTCCATTTGATATTCTCCGTTTGCTAATGAATAGCGTTGAACATCCATGAAGAAACCGCTTAAATTTGTAGTGTCGTTGACTATTGGACTGTTTACAGAATATTTGTCGTAATTTTTGATTGACTCACCTTGTTTAAATATGACTGTCAAATTTATTGCAGCTTGATACTGGTCTGCATTTTTTACATAAACCAAACTGTTACAGTCGAATGTGATGTAGGTTTCTAAATAAGGTGTTGATTCTTCACCTATGATATTAAATGTACCGTAAGAAATAAAAGCGTTGATATTTTTTTCTTGAGCTATGATTTGTGTTGCAAATAAACACGCAAAAACTAATGTTAAAATTCTTTTCATTTTGTTAAAATTTATTTTGATTGCAAAGATACTTATACTTTGAATTATGTCAATAAATTTTAACGTTTAAATTATAGAAATTTATTTACGTAATTTTTGTAAGTTGTTGTTTTATATTGCGATATTGAAAAAGTTTCTCTAAAATTTCGATTTTGTATATTGTACAACAAAGTCGCTTAAATCGCTTTTAATGTTAAAAATATCTTTGATTTTTTTGCTTCTTTTATTTGAAGCGCTATATGTCAATCCTAAGAGGACTGCAATTTCAATGTCATTGAAATTCATAAAGCTTAGTATGAAGAATTTAGTGTCGCCACTTGTTATTCCTTCGTAATCTTTCTTCAGAGAAGAGAATGTATTTGGAAAATGCTTGTTGAAGGTTTTTACCAACGAAATGATATCGTTGTTTGAAAGCGCTAGTTTGGAATGCTCTTGAATATTTTTAATAAGAATAATTCTACCTTCCATAAGAGTCTTGATTTTTTTGTAAATGAGACTCGCACAGAATGTCTGGTATGCTTCTTCAAAGTTGACATTGTTTTTGGTAGATTCTAAATCTTCTATCTTTTTATAGATGTTGTCTATGATTTTGTCTTTGCTTTGAATCTTTACGTGATTGTCGTTGATTGTTTCTTCAGCTTTTCTAATTCTTTCCTGGTATTTTTTCTTGTTTTGAATATAAAGAATGATGAAGAAAACGATTGCTAAAGCAAAAACAATGAGAATTACAATGTTTGAATTATTGGATTCTTTTTTATTCTGATTGTTGATGTTATTATAATGTGTATCGAAAAGTTTTTCCAAATCTAATTTCAGAGGTGTTCTTCTGATTTCAATGGAGTTGTTTTTTGCTTGATGTTGTATGTAGAACATTTCATTGTCATGGTCATTCATATTGAAATAAGCTTCAGCAAGTTTTTCTGAAGTGGAAAGCTTTTCCTGTTGGTTGCCGTTTTCGAAACAATATAAAAGGTGGGGTAGAGCTTTGTCGTAATTTCTCTCATAGAAGTATTTTGTTCCTATTGCGGAATGAAAATCGTAGTCTTGAATCTTTATGTTGAAATGATTTTGAAAAATAGAATCTGCATTTTTGTAATCATTTAATTCATATAGTGTTACAATTTTATTGTCGATAATTTTTCTATATATATTTAAAGGTATTTCTTCATATTCCTCTGCTATTTCAAAATAAATCATTGCAATATTAGGAATATGATTGTATTGATAAAGTTTGCCTGTTTTGATAAGAGTGTTCAAGACTTTTTCTTTGTTTCCTGAAGATTCGTAATCAGCTAGAGCTTTGTCATAAAGTTCTGCTGCAGGTTTCAATGAATTGATGTCTTTGTATATGTCAGCGATTCTTTCATAAATCTCGCCTCTGAACTGATAGTCGAATGATTTTATGGTTTCAATCTTTGCGAAATACTCATTTATATAATCGAGGGAGAGGAATAGTTTTTTTGCAGATGAAATTAAATCTTCATAAGAATAGTCTGTAATAGCATTTGAATAGTAAATTTGTGATATTTTTTGAAGATATTCTGGCTTTTTGTGATATTTTTCAGAGCATTTTTTTGCTAGAGATATCTTATTCTCAATTAATGTGTCATTTTCTGTGAAAGAATAATTAAGTATTTCTTCACAATACGACTTTGATATATCACTACATGAAATGATATTCAATGTTGTGATTATCAATATTAAGTATGTTATATTTGCAAAAAATCTCTTCATTTTACGAGTGCAAAAATACTGCTTTTAT
The DNA here is from genome assembly GCA_045639025.1 of Bacteroidales bacterium. Lineage (GTDB taxonomy): Bacteria > Bacteroidota > Bacteroidia > Bacteroidales > F082 > Limimorpha. The sequence continues at coordinate 47,541 of JAZUCH010000005.1, read as the reverse complement.
TTGGTGAAAATAAGAAAAAATAATTTTTTTTTCAAAAATACTTGCGCGATAAAAAAAAGTTGTATCTTTGCAGCGGAGAAATGGCAGAGTGGTCGATCGCGGCGGTCTTGAAAACCGTTGTACAGCAATGTACCGGGGGTTCGAATCCCTCTTTCTCCGCGGAGATTAAGCGACTGACAAGTCGCTTTTGTTCTTTAAAGGCTAGTTGTCAACAAAACTTTAGACTTTAGTCATTTGTCTTTAGTCTTAAATTTAGGAGAAATGCCAGAGTGGTCGAATGGGGCGGTCTCGAAAACCGTTGATCGCATCAGCGATCCGAGGGTTCGAATCCCTCTTTCTCCGCAAAAAAAATCTCAGGAACTCTATTTAGAATCCCTGAGATTTCTTTTTTTATTAGATGTGTTTATTTGACGAATTTTCCATTCACTCTTTTTCCATCGATAATGGCTGTGTAGATATATACTCCTCGTTCAAGGTTTTCAATATCTACGCTGTTGCCAGATAATTCTATTGGTAATGTGCGTCCGTTTATGTCGCATATTGTGATGTTTTCAATTTCTCCGCTAAATATAAGTGTTTTGCCGTTATAAATCGCATTTTCAGATTCTATGATGTCGTTTATTCCATCGTATGTTGGCAAATCTTTTTTAGAGAGACGATAGATACCGCTGTTTTGTGTGGTGGCAAATGGAGGCTCGTATGCTGCGAGATAAATGTATTCATCATCGCTCTGGAATTTCATAGGAGTGAAGTAAGTACCTGTGTAGTAAGGAATACCTTCGTTTAAAGCATACCATTCTTCGCCTGCGTTATCTGTATAATAAAGTCCTGTCATCTGCATTCCTACGAAAAGATGTTCGTCTGTTGCAAACATCGCTCTGATATTGTTATCTACGGTGTTTTCTGGACGAGGCAATTCTCCCCATTCTCCGTTTTCGTCAAATGTCACGATGAAAGGGATGTTGGTGCCGTCGTTCATGACGGAACGTCCTGTGCAGAGCTTGTCTTGATATATAGCTGATACTGCCATAAAGTTGCTGTCGTTACGGACTACTTCCCATGAGTTGCTGTCTGGCAAATATTTGAATACGAAATAAACGCCGTATGCGTAAAGTTCGCCATTATATGAAACAAGGTTGTAGAAGTTTTCCACCATCTCTTTTCCATTAACGGTGAAGGTGATTGATGCAATGTCGGTCTTGTTCCATGTCTCGCCGTTGTCTTCGGAATATACGATGCCACCGCCTGAAAAATCGCCGACAAAGAGTTTGTCGTTGTGATATGTTATGGCGTAGCATATTGCGTATGGAACGTTTTCTCCGAGAACATCTTCAACAGCAGATGCGTAGCTGAGTAATTCCCAGTTGACTCCATTATCGGAGGAACGTGCTATGTTTGCGCCCTCGCCAGCAGCGAATATGTATCCGTTGCCTTCTAAAAAGACGTTGTAATTGTAATCCGCAACGGCTGTCTTTTTCCATTGTACGCCTTTGTCATTGGAAATGTATATGCCTCCGTTTTTCTCTAAAAGGAAGTCGGCGATAAGCATGTTGCCGCTTTCTGTAATGTGAAATGCGTTGGTAGCAGGTTGATGACGAATCAATTCCCATGGATTTGTCTGTGCAAAGACTGACAAAGATAAGAAGCAAGCTAAGGTCATAGCTGCCTTCTTGATGAAGTTAAAGCGTAAATTAATTTTCATAGTAATTTAGGTTAAAATTTTTCACAAATATATAAATTATTTATATTTGCGAAATAATATATCTTATATGAAATCAAAATTGCTGTTGTTTTTTTTATTATTGTTTTCTTGCTACAGTTTGAAGTCGGAAAACCTTGACACAATATACAATAATGTATCAAAGCTATTTAAAGCTGAAAAGTATTTGGAGTGTTGTAATCTTGCTAAAGATTTATATGAAAAATCAATAAATACAACAGATACCGTATTGGTATTCAACAGCCTTTATTATATGGGATTCTCTAACCAAAGGCTAGGTAACATGGATGAAGCTCTTGAATATAATATGCAAGCATACGATGTGGCCATAAAACTTAGAATGCCAGACTTGCAAAGCTCTGTCTTGAATAATATCGGTAATGTGTATATGGTTAATGATATGGATAGTATTGCTTCTGTTTATTTCAACAAAAGTATTGATATTGAGAGAGAATTAGGCAGGAAGTCGCAGCTCGCTGTTCGTCTGGGAAATATATCGACGGCATACTTGAAGATGGGCAGATACGAAGAGGCGATAGCTTCTGCTGAAGAAGGCCTGCTTATAGATAGAGAGATTGGACGTCCAAACAAGATTGCTATTCGCTTGAATCAGCTCGGTGAAGTGTATCAGGCTACAAATCGTACCGAGGAGGCTAAACGCTGCGAAGTGGAGGCATATCAATATTTTGAAAAAGCTGGAAGCAAATATGGAATGTCAATAGTGTTACATTCTTTGGGAGATTTGAACAGACAGGAAGATAAAATAGATTCGGCAATATATTATTATGAGAAATCTTTGAAGTTGGCGAAAAATATCTATAATAGATTGCTGATACAAGAAATATCAATGTCATTGTTTAAAGTGTATAAAGATATAAACCCACGACTTGCCATAGATTATTTCGAACAATATGTGAATATAAAAGATTCGATATTCAATGAGAAAAACCAGCAGATGCTTAATGATTTCCAAGCTAAGTATAATATGCAGGAAAAGGAAACTGAAATAGAAATGTATAAGAAGGAAGTGAAATATAACAAAAACATATTTCAATTGATGTTTTTAGTAATAGCATTGCTTATTGTCATAGTCGTGCTTTTGATTATAAACGGAATCGCAAGAAAGAGAAGAAATACAGCTTTGGTAGAACTGAATGACACCCGAACAAAGTCCTTGTCGGTATTGTCGCATGACCTGAAAAATCCTGTCATAGCTCAGAAACTTGTGTTGCATCAGTTGAATGATAATCTTGATTCGTTCAGCAATGAAGAACTTAAGATGTATATTGATGCTTTGACAGATTCTGTAAGTTCTTTGGAAGAGTTGTTGACAAATCTTCTAGAATGGACTAGATATGAGGCGAAAAGAATAGAGTACAACCCGTTAAAATTCGATGTTAAGGCATTGTGCTTTGATGAGATAGTTCCATTGTATAATACAATGCTCAAAAAGAAAAATATAATAGTTAAAGAAGACGAGGCGTCTGATTCTGATAATTGTTATGTCTTTTCTGATATTAAAATGGTGTCAACGATATTAAGGAATCTTATAAGCAATGCGTTGAAATTTAGTTATGAAAATACTGAAGTGAGTTTGTATTTTATGGATGAGGACGATTGTATAAGAATAGTCGTTAAAGATAATGGTGTTGGCATTTCAGAGGAAAAGAAGAAATTATTGTTGTCTGGAAAAACATTTACTACGTCTGGCACAAACGGTGAGGATGGCAATGGAATCGGATTGGAAATAGTAAATAAGATGTTGAGTATTTGCGAGTCTAAGTTGCATATAGAAAGTACTCCAGGAAAAGGCAGTGAGTTTTCATTTAAATTAAAGAAAGGAAATGTGTGATATGATAAATGTCATTTTAGTTGATGACCATCCTTTGATGAGGTTGGGCGTCAAAGCTTCATTGATGTCATATAAGGACGAGATAAATGTAGCTGGAGAAGCATCTTCGGCAGACGAACTGTTTTCTATATTGCCAGATAAAAAAGTTGATGTGGTTTTGCTTGATATTCAAATGCCAGGAATGTCGTGTGAAGATGCTGTGAGAAAACTGAAAAAAGATTTCCCTAAACTCAAGATACTTATTTTATCATCGATAAATGAAGATGAAATAATATATAGACTTATTAAGGTTGGAATAGACGGATTTGTGCCAAAGACTACTAATATTGAGAAAATTAAAACAGCAATACATAATGTACATTCTGGCATTAGTTATTATGGCGTTGACGTCACTAAGATAATGGGACGCAGTAACCAAGATACGCCATCATCTTCATTAGCTGAACTTACTGAAAGAGAAAAAGAAGTGATAGTTTTGTGTTGTGATGGATTGCTGTCGAAGGAAATAGCTTCTCGTCTAAATATAAGCCATCGTACTGTAGAAATGCACAAGTCTAATATCTTTAAAAAGCTCGGCATTAACAATACTATAGAATTGTTGAAATGGTCAATAGAACATGGCATTGTTAAACTGTAATTTGAATTATTAAAAAAATATGTAATATTACTTATTGACTTTTAAAATATTATAGCCTATTTTTGTATGTTGAATTAAAAATAGGTTTTTATGAGAAATATTTGTTGTTTAGCTAAACCTTTGGTTGTCATTATTATATTCTTACTTTCTGTAAATCAAGACGGGGGGGGTGAAAGCTCAGTCTGATAGTTTCTTTAATTATAATAATAATGAATACTACAGAAGCTCTGATGAGATCTTTGCGCCTGGTCTGCCAAAATCTCACGGATTGAATGATAATTTTCAATCTCCGGTACCTCTCGGTAATGGACTGTTTGCTCTGTCATTATTGGGTGCGGGCTATCTGACAATAAAATCACGTACAAATCGCAATAAAAAAAACAATAAGTCATTACTTGTCTTATTGATATTGATTCTGAGTTTCAACGCATCTGCTGTGGCTCAGAATTTTTATTTTGATAATCCTGTCGAGTCGTCTGATGGAACTAACATGACAGTTTATGGTCAGATTAAGATTGACGGAGAATTAGCTGGTGAAAACATCGAGATTGGTGCATTCTGCGGTGATGAGGTGAGAGGTAGGGCATTCATAAGGAAACAAGGAAGCATGTATCTTTTATTTCTTACGATTTATGGCAATGAAAATGACGATATAGTACTTCGTTTTTATGACCATGAAATCGGAACAGAATTGAATGTCGTAGGTGATTTCTTTATTACGTATTCTTCTTCAAATACAAACCTTAATGCTGGCGTCGTTGATTATTATACAATCAAATATAAATTTATCGGAACAGACAAAGACTGGAATGAGATATCTAATTGGCAACTCGTATGTGAAGGCTGGACCGATCCTCAGCCAGCGACAGAACTTCCTTCATCAAATCCAGAAATGATAGATGATATTATAGTGGCAGAAGACCTCGACGCTACCTCGAATTATATAGTGAAAGATGTGGAGATATTGCCAGATGTCACTTTGAAAATAACATCAACAGGAGCTCTTGAGATAATAGGCGATATCGCAAATACAGATGAAAACGCTTTGATAGTGGACGCAGACATCAACGGTATAGGTTCTTTGATTCATAATGATGATGATGTCATAGCAAAAGTGAATTGCTATATCGATAACAGCAGTATTTCTAGAAACTGGAGCGCCGACTGGCATTTCATCTCTTCTCCTGTCGTAAATCAGACGATTGAGAGTTTCATTCCTACAGAAGAAAACTACGACTTCTATTCCTGGTCGGAATTTAACTCAACATGGAACAACCAGAAAAAAGACAATTCAACGACAAATGATTTTTATACAGATAACGGATCTAGCTTTGCAAAGGGAAGAGGTTATCTCGTGGCTTACGAAAATGAGGATTACAAGAAATTTACAGGCGTTTTGAATAATGGCGATGTGACATATCCTCTTTCATGTAGCACTGACGGAGAATTTGTAATAGAAAGATATACAGGCTTCAACCTCCTCGGAAATCCTTATCCTAGTTACATCGACTGGGAAACAAAAGGCTGGAATCGCGATATGCTGGAACTTCAGACTGTATGGATTTATGACGATGACGTGAATAACTACATCACTTACACACTTGGTGGCGTGGCGACAAACGGCGGCTCACAATATATTGCACCTTGTCAAGGATTCTTCGTGAAAGCAAAAACTCCAGGTGATTTCGTGATGACTAATGATATAAGAACCAGAACTAAATCAGCTTTCAGAAAAGACAATGACGAAAATATCTTCAAGGTAAGAGTCAATGGCGCATCAGGACAAGATGAAATAGCGGTAGTTATTGGCGACAACGACGATGTCTTCAAGATGTTCAGTTTAAATGAATCAGCTCCATCTCTATATATTAATAAAGGTGTAGGAAATTATACAGTGGTTTATATCGACGATGAGAAATCACTTCCTTTGAATTTTGAAGCAGGTAGTATGTCAAGATATACCATTTCTCTTAGTGAAATAGGAAACGAATTTGATAATATCATCCTGGAAGATAAACAGACAGGAGCAAAAGTAAATCTTCAGACAGAGTCATATACCTTTATTCATTCAGAAGATAACGACAGTGACAGATTTGTATTGACAATGGCTCACAGCTCACAGCCCACAGCTCACAGCCATTTCGCATATATAAATAATGGTGAGATAATCATTGACGATATAAATGGTAATGCGCAGATTAACATATACGATGTGACTGGACGTCGTGTGTTTAGCAGAGACGATGTTCATTCTGTTCAGACAAACGGATATAGCGCAGGCGTATATATCATTCAGAAAATTGACGATAAAGGAATTAATACACAAAAAATTTTATTGAATAAATGCTTTGAGCGATGAGCCATGAGCGGTGAGCATTGAACCATTATTTTGCTCACAACTCATAGCCCGTAGCTCATAGCCAAAACATAAATGCTTATGAAAAGACTTTTACTGTTAGCAACAAGTTTAATTTTATTAGCGACTATAAATCTTAAGGCGCAGAGTGTGCCTAATCTCTCAACGATTTATGTCGATGCTGATGCGGCTGGTTCTAATGAAGGTACATCATGGAATGATGCAGTAACCGATTTGAATGTAGCCCTTAATATGGCGGCATCTATCATAGCAGAGCATGCCTCTTATCCTGAGATTTGGGTTGCGGCAGGAACATATACAGGCGACGGCACTTCTGCCAATGTTTTTACTATGGTAGAAGGCGTTGACGTTTATGGCGGTTTTGCAGGAACAGAGACATCATTGGAACAGAGAGACTATGAGACCAATGTGACAATATTGGACGGACAAGGCACACAGCGAGTCTTGTATCAGGAGAAGGCATATACCGAGGCGACAGCAACGGTATGGGACGGCTTCACAATTAAGAACGGAGGAGGAATGCTCAATGGTGCAGGCGCATACATCAATGCCTACGGAACATTGAGAAACTGTAAGATAACAGGAAATGGCAGTATAACATTAGCAACTAGTACAGATGTGTATGGTGGTGGTATTTATGTAAATGGCGGAACATTAGAAAACTGTAAGGTCTATGAGAACCATCTTAAGAATACTGGTAGTGGTGATGTATTTGGCGCTGGTGTTTATATGAAAGATGGTTACATTAGTGGTTGCGAAATATATGATAATGAAACTAATGGTAGTTCTTCAACATATTCCCAAGGTGGTGGTGTGTATATTGTGAAACCAAATACAAATAATATTTCTAAAATAGAGGATTGTAATATTTATCGTAATAGCAGTAAAGGTAATGGTGGTGGTATTTATGTCAGTGGATATACTAATACTAAAAAATTATCAATAGTTGTAAATTGTAGGATAGAAAATAATACTTCAGGGTACAATGGTGGAGGTGTATTTATGCAATCCTATGTTGATATGATAGGATGTAATATCGCCAATAATACGTCATCTAACAATGGAGGTGGTGTATATAGTAATTCAAATAGTAAGATTGTCAATTGTAATATTGTAAACAATTATCTTACAGGTACATCAAGTATTTATAATGGTGCTGGTATATATGGACAAGGTAATCCTACTATCATCAATAGTATAATATGGGGTAACAAGAAAGGAACTTTATCAAATCAGATTCATCCTACAACATTGACTTATGTAACTTATAGTGCCATTGAAGGCGGTTATGGTACAGGTAATATCACATTATCTGCGGATAACACTGGAACTTCTACAGAAGTTAGTTATCCTAAATTTACCGCTCCTTCAGAAGGTGCTGGCTCTGGATATTCAGGCGGCAACTGGACATTGCAGGAAGGATCTGCTGCCATCAATAAAGGTAATACAGAAGGCTTGGGGGTTACACTTCCAGAGAAAGACCTTGCAGGCAATGCCCGTATCCAAAACGGAAAGATAGATATAGGCGCTTACGAATCTGCATTTAAAGGTTCTTCTATAACTCCTGGAGCAAACAATGTCATTTATGTTGCCACGGAAGAAAGAGGTGAAGCTGACGGTTCTTCATGGGAAAACGCTGTTTCCAATTTGCAGATGGCGATTAATGTTGCTGCTGCAAATAATAATAAACCTCAGGTTTGGGTTGAAGCAGGAACATACGGCAATGAAGAAGATGGCGACCATTATATCATTATAGCAGAAGGCGTTGAGATATATGGCGGTTTCGCAGGAACAGAGACAGCATTAGAACAAAGAGACCTCTCTGCTAACCAGACAATACTCGATGGTAAGAACAAGAAACGTGTCTTGTATCAGGCAAATGACTTTACACAAAACACGACTTCTGTAATAGATGGTTTTGTGATACAAAACGGTTACACAACAGATCGTGGCGCAGGTGTCAGTCTCCGTGATTTTACAATACTTCGTAACTGTATCATTAGAAACAACACATCTACCACATACACTTCTGCTATCTATGCTATTGGTTATGTCAGTGTGATAAACTGTTTGATAACAGATAACAAATCAAGTGGCAGTAATGGTTATGCGGTATATCTTTCGGATAACACCTTATTTATTAATAATACAGTTGTCAATAATATAAACAGTTCAAGTTTTTCAAGTGCTGGTATCTATGTAAGTGGTTCTGAGGTAAGAATCTATAACAGTATTTTATGGGGTAACACTAGTGATGAAATAAATGTCAATAATAATAATAATAATTTTGATATTAGAAATACTGCTGTTGAAGGAGGTTATAACGGAATAGGTGTCATAAATCTCAATTCAGAAAACACAGGTGACAATGGATTCTATCCTTGCTTCACAGATCCTGAAAACGGAGATTATACACTCACAGAAAACTCCATCTGTATCAATAAAGGTTCTAAGACAATTGTAAGTTTGCCTGCAACTGATATTATAGGTAACGAACGTGTTCAACAAGGTGCAGTGGATTTGGGTGCATACGAATCAAGTCATGTTCCTGCACTTAATATAGTTCCTTCAGATAATAATATTATTTATGTAACAACAACAGGTGCTGGCAGCAAAGACGGCTCTTCATGGACTAACGCAACCGATGACTTGCAGTTAGCTCTCGACCTTGCTAATATCTATGGATCAAAGGTCTGGGTTAAAGGTGGAACATATAAAAGCGATGCAAATTCAGTCTATGCGTTCAGACTGGCACCAGCAGTTGAGGTATATGGCGGTTTCGCAGGCGATGAGTCTCACGACTATGACCTCTCACAAAGAGACTTTATCACAAATGCAACTATATTAGATGGTGATAATACAAAACGCGTCTTACATCAAGAGTCAGACTTCACAGAAACAACAGCTGCATTATGGGATGGTTTCACTGTAAGAAATGGTTATGATGAGGAAAGTTACAAAGCGGCAGGTGCATATATCCAGGATTATGTCACTTTGAGAAACTTCATTATTTATGATAATGTCAGTGAAAATGGTTATGCCGCAGGTATTATGGTGGATGCGAACAACCACTCATTGATAGACAATAGTGTCATCAGAGATAATAAGAATTACGCTTCTGCATATGCTGGCGGTGCTTATATATCGTATGCAAAGATTACAAACACCAAGATTTATAATAATGAAACTAAAGGTGAAGGCGGCGGTCTCTATCTTGGTGCATCTACAATGGTCAACTGTCTCGTAAACAATAACAAAGCGAGATTATATTCAGGTGTAGAAGCATCATCAGGTGTTATCGTCAACTCTACCATCGTAAAGAACAGTGTAGAATATAATTACAATGCAATCTATCCTGCTGCATATTTGAATAGTACAACAGTGGTCAACAGTATTATCTGGGGCAATACTCACAACGGAGAATACTCACAAATTGGAACAGGAAACAGCGTCAATGTCACTTATTCTGCAATCCAAGGCGGTTGGGAAGGAGAGGGCAACATCAACATTGAATTAGATAATGATGGCAATGTTCGAGGTGCTAACTACATCCGTTTCCTCGATGGTGCAAACAATATCTTCGAACTTCAAGACAACTCAGTCGCTGTTGATGCCGGTAATAATGAAAATGCCAATGTCACAGAGTATGACCTCAACGGCAAGCAACGTATCAACGGAACAACCATCGATATGGGTGCTTTTGAACGATATTGCGTAAAATACAGACATATCTCCAAGACTTTAGCACAAGGCGGCAGTATCAACTTCTATGGTTCTGTCATCACAGAACCAGGACAATATCAGAAACGTTGGGCTATAGATGCTTCATGCGATAGCTTGGTCGTTATGGACGTGAGAGTAAGCAGTTCTGTGATATATGTCACAGTAACAGGTGCCGGCAGCAAAGACGGTTCTTCATGGGACAATGCTATGGATAATATCAACGACGCTGTTATGGCTGCATTCGCTCAGAGCGGCGTAGATAGCAGACAAGTCTGGGTAGCTGCAGGAACTTATTCAGGTTATAATAGCAGCACTCGCTTCCCAATGGTTTCAGGCGTTGAAGTATATGGCGGCTTCGCAGGAACAGAGACATTGTTCTCAGAACGCGATGTAGAAAACAACAAGACAATTCTCGACGGAGCAAAAAGTTACAACGTATTAGACAAATCAACAGACAATCCAGCCACAGCGGAAAATCCTGCTATCTGGGACGGATTCTGCATCAATGGTTATAATGCTGTCATCAATAATCACTGCATCTTGAGAAATTCTGAGATTACAGTTAAGACAGAAGTCAATGGCGGTTTATTGCAAAACTGTACAATCACCAATTTGCAAAGCGGCCAAAACTTCAAGGTAAAAGCTTCTTCAACAGTGAAAGGATGTAAGTTCGTTGATAATAATACTAGCGGTTATTCTCCTCTTATAGAACTTGACAATGCTGTATTAGACTCATGTTTTGTCTATGGCAACACCACCAACCGTAACCTCATCAAGGCAACAGCAAGTAATATTGAAAAGACACATATCTATAAGAATACATCTAAGTATTCTATGATTGAAGCTATTGAAACTAATATTACAAACTCATTGATATTCAATAATGCTATCAGTGGCGGAACTTCTGGTTTCTTCGCTATAGTCTATGCTAAGGACAATAGTGTCATCAGCAATTCAAACTTGATGAATAATATGGTGACATTCTCTACAGGAGGGGAAGTATCACAATTTGACAATGCAGAGGATTATTATTATCAATATAATAATGTTATCATTGCATTAAAATCTTCAGATATTAAGAACAGCGTATTATGGAACAACGCAATCTCATCATTCGACAATAACTTCATAGCAAAAGATAATTTGTCTAATGTAGATTATTGTGCCATTGACGGTGCTTTATACAATGGTATCGGCAACATCCGTATCACAGAAGCTAATGATAGCGATATCTTCTCACCTCGTTTTGTCAATCCTATCACCGACCTCGGTACCATCTTCAATCAAGAGACATACGACTGGAGTCTTAAGGCAAATTCAATACTCTTCGGTCATGCCGATGACGGCAAGGCGATAGGAGCGATGTCATCAGATGCAGCTTCTGTAATGAGTCTTAATCCAACAGATGGAGTCATCTATGTAAGTACAGAAGGTTCAGGATTGAAAGACGGTTCTTCATGGAGCAATGCGACACCTTATTTACAATATGCTATCGCTCAGGCAAATACCTTTGATCCTATAGCAGAAGTATGGGTTGAAGCAGGAACATATTATGGTGATGGTGTAGTTGGCAACAATGCATTTAATATCGTTGAGAATGTCAATGTATATGGCGGTTTCGCAGGAACAGAAACAAGTGTTGAGGATAGAGATTTAGAAAACAACAAGTCAATCCTTGACGGACAGAATACACAGCGTGTCTTATTCCAAGATGAGCCTTTCGCTGATGGAGAGACAACGACATGGGACGGTTTCGTAATTAGAAACGGTTATCTTAACCAAAAAGATTTCCATAGTTATAACTCGGTTTATTGTAAGGCAAGTAATCTTAATGGTGGAATGGGAATCTACCATCTTGTTGGTGCTGGTGCTGTAGTCCTCGGAAACACAACATTGAAGAACATAACATTTGAAAATAACAGAATTGATACAGATGCTTCATTAGATGGTGCTTATTCTAATTGGATGATGGCTAGCAATCTCGCATTAGTAGGTGCCACTGCAGATAATATCAATATTAGTAATGCAGTCACAGTCACAAGCGATAAAAATAATACCAGGAGTTCTTATCTCTATGCTGTGAATTCCAATATTATAAACTCAACATTCAAGAATAATATAGGTAAGATACAAACTTACGGCAGCACGTTGGATAAATGTCATATAGAAGGTAACCGCACATTTGAAGATATGCCTGACATGGAAAACAATTCAGTTACAATCTTTGAAATTTTTGCAACTACAGTCAAGAATACTGAGATTATAGGCAATAAAGGCGCTACACTTCTCAAGACAAATGTAAACGGAGTCCAATATGCAAACACCTATATTAATACTATAATCGCGGATAATGAAGGCTTTACCGTTGTAAACCATAAGTTTACTAATGATGATAAATTTATCAACTGTGATATTGTAAGTAATAAGACAACAGCGGATGTTTCAACAAATAAGATGATTAGTGGAGGTGTGTTCCATAATACAGTTGTTTGGAATAACACTAATGACATCGGTGTGTCATCAGACTTTGATAGAAATAATCTTGAAAAGTATTCATTTAACAACTGTGCTGTTGAGTTAGGTTTGGATGGCATTGATGAAGTTATTGCTCTTGCTCCAAGCAACAGCGGTACAAGTCAGACTTATGAATATCCTAATTTCATTTCACCAGAAGGCAACAACTATGAACTTGGTGAAAATTCAGTTTTGATTGACGCTGGTGACAACTCTGTAGTGACAGAAGAAATTGATGCGTATGGAAAAGAACGTGTCGGTGACGGTACTGTTGATATAGGTGCTATAGAAAGCAGCTGTGTCTTGAAACGTGAATATAAAGTCGTTACTATGATGGATGAATATCCTTTCTATGGAGAATGGCTTACCGAACCTGGAATATATATCCATCGTAAAGAAGCAAAGCATGATTGCGATAGTATCATTGTTATGCATCTCACTTTCAAACACATCGTTTATGTCAATGCAGAAGCTAAGGGTCTTAATAATGGTACTTCATGGGAAAACGCTTATACCGAACTTAAGACGGCATGCGATTCAATAAAAGATAATGGTAACTTAACAGAAATATGGGTTGCTAAGGGAAGATATAGAGGCGATGGTACATCAGTCAATGCTTTCATCTTGAAACCAAACGTACGTCTCTATGGTGGTTTCACAGGAACTGAGTTTGCCGACTACGACATCACACAACGTGATATTACAGCTAACGAGACAATTCTCGACGGCGGTTACATACAACGTGTCATCTGCATGGAAGAAGACGCAACAGAAGAAACACCTGTAATCATTGATGGTTTCACCATCACTAAAGGTTTTTCACGTCAGAGTGTATCAAAAGGAACTGCTTTATTTATGAAAAAGCATTTCTATATAAGAAATTGTATCATTACGGATAACTGTACTAATTCAGAATACGGTCCAGGACCTATTTGGATTGATGCTGCTGATTTTGATAACTGTAATGCACGCAAATCAATCAATACATTTGAAAATTGTAACATCCATCATAACCAAGGTACTCCTGTAATACACTCAGAAAATACATCATTCTTCAATTGTAATATTGATAACAATGATGGACTTGGTGTAGAAGTACAGACTTATACAATGTTAGATGGATGTAGTATCTCCAATAATAAGCGTCGTGCTATTAAGATTATGTGGGCTGCAGAGTCGTTTAAGGATGAATATGGTTACGAGAGGATTGCTGTAAGTTTCCAAGATGTATATAATACCATAATCAGCAACAATGCAGGTGCTGTATATCAAGAAGACCCTAAAATTGTAGGCGGATGGGGAGACGGACGCTATTATAATACTGTTATCTCAAATAATAAAGTTACAAGAACTATTGATGGTGAAGAAGACGGTAATGGCGGTGCTTTCCGTAAGATAGGCGGTAGCATTAGTCTCTATAATTGTACTGTCATAAACAACAGTGCTAAAGTATCTGGTGGCGCTTTCTATGGTAAGTTTGACGAAATAGTAAATACTATCATTTATGGTAATAAAGTTAATGGTAATTCAAATAACCTTTCCAACTATTATTACTTCTTTGATGATGAAATGAAAATAACCAGAGAGTGGGTGGGACTTTCAAATTTACGTTATTGTGCAGTTGAAGGAGGTTATCCAGGAGAAGGTAATATAACCATAAATAAAGATTATACATTGTCACTTGACGGTACTGCTCTTACTCCTAACTCTGTATGTATCAATGCAGGTACAGATGCACTATATGATCTTACAGAATACGACCTCAAAGGCAAGAGCCGTGTAAGACAAGGTAGAGTTGATATTGGAGCACAGGAATCAGATTATTCAAGAGAAGACATCATTGTTCCAGATGCAAATAATGTCATTTATGTAGATGTGACCGCTAAAGGCAGCAAGGACGGTTCTTCTTGGAATAACGCCACTGCTGATGTTCAGACAGCTATCAACTATGCAGCTACAATGGACCCACGTCCTGAAATCTGGATGAAGAAAGGTGTTTATACAATGTCTGCTAATGAAGGTTGGGCGATGTTCACAATAGTGCCTGGAACAAAAATCTATGGCGGTTTTGCAGGTGATGAAAATTCAGCAACATTCAATAAGAACGACAGAGATATGTTTGAAAACAAAACAGTTTTGGATGCTAAGGATTATTATCGTGCTATTGATCATTATTCAAGTACATATGATTATGAGAAATCAATCATAGATGGCTTTACATTCAAGAATGGTAATGCTGAACCTATATACCTTGAACGTATTCCTATATCAATAACATCGTTCCCTGATGAATATATGGGTGGTGCTATAAGACTGAAAGATAATGTGACAGTCACAAATTGTGAGTTGTATAATAACGTGGCTGTTAAAGGTGGTGCTATATATGCTGATAATAACAGTAGTAAAATGAATGTTGTTATTTCATATTCCAAGTTCCATGATAATTATGCTCATACAGAAGGTGGTGCCATTGTAATGTCAAGAAAGTATGATGGTATTGCAACACAATGTGATAGTATTGTCAACTGTGAAATCAGTAACAACAAGTCAGATCGTTTTGCTGGTTTGAATATCAACTGGACTAAGGTTCTGAATAGTACTATCGTTGGTAACAACACTGAAATGTATGCCTTCGATACCTTGTCATCTACAAATCATAATAACAAGTATTATAACTGTATCTTGTGGAATAATGTTAGCCGTAACTATTCTAACCAGATAGAGGGTTATGACAATACATACGAATACTGCGGTATCCATGGCGGTTACACAGGAACAGGTAATATTAACCTCGATAAATATAACACAGGAACAGAAGAAGGTGTCAACTATGTCAACTTTATCGATCCTGAAGGAAGAGCATATCAGCTTCAAAGCAATTCTGCTGTCACCGATAAAGGTAACAATGCATATTCTGTAGGAGAGTTCGACTTGGCAGGAAAAGACCGTATCTATAATGATAATGTAGATATGGGTGCTTACGAAGGCGGATGTATCGGTTACAGACACATGAAGGTCATTGCAAATGAGGAATATGTGTTCTATGGCGATATATTGACAGAGTCGGGACACTACAGCAAACAATGGACTCCAGAAGGATCTGCATGTGATAGTCTCGTTACTTTAGACCTTGAAGTAAGAATGATATGGTTCGTCACTGAAACAGGTGCTGGTAAGAAAGACGGTTCTTCATGGAATGACGCTATGTCGGATATACAAGAAGCTATCAATAAGGCATCTTCATTCCAGTCAGAATCCAAGAAACAAGTATGGGTCGCTAAGGGTACTTATATGGGTAACGGATCCAGTGCTCAGGCGTTCCAGATAAAACCAGGTGTTGAAATCTATGGTGGTTTCGCTGGTAATGAGTTGAATGGAATAGAGTTCGAAGACAGAGACCTCGTGACAAATGAGACAATTCTCAGCGGTGCACAAAGTCAGAGAGTCTTGGGTAACTATAACGCATATGAGGATTTTAATGTTAATGAAAATGCGGTAATTGACGGTTTCACAATTCAAGAAGGTTATACAACAAAAGAAGGTGGCGGTATTTATGTCAAGAACTTTGTTAAGGTTAGAAACTGTATCATCAAGAATAACCAAGGTAGTGCTGGTGCAGGTATCTATGCTGACAATAAATGCGAAATAACTGATTGTAAGATTTATGGCAATACTGCTCTTTCACAAGGTGGCGGTGCATTCTGTAAATCTTCAGTTTTGACATATTGCGAAATCAACAACAACCTCATCGACAACCTCACCGGTTCAGCAAAACATGGTGGTGGTATCTACGGAGAAAACGCAACTATCAACAACTGTCTCATCGCTAACAACAGCGTGCTCACCGAGTCATCATACGGTGGAGGTATGTATATAGGTAATTCATCATTGCCATCACAGTTGCTCAACTGTACTATGGTAAACAACTTCTCATATTATCTCGGTGGCGGTGTATATAGCGCAAACTCAGGAAGCAACAACGAGTTCATAAATTGTATAATGTGGGGTAACAAGACAGACCTCAATACACAACAGGTTGCGGTGTCTGCTTCTAATGTTCCTATCTATGTGAGATACTGCGCTATCCAAGGAGGTGCTGCCGGTATCGGTACTATCAACCTCACTGCTGAAAACGGCAACGATATGTTCTCACCACGCTTCGTAAATCCTACTGAAAAAGTGGGTGCCAACTACTGGGGCGGCGACTGGAGAATCAAGGAAGGTTCAATCTGTATCAATATGGGTGAACGCCTCGAATATATGATTGAACAAGACCTCGATGATGAGAAACGTGTAAAACAAGACAGAATAGATATAGGTGCTTACGAGACAAATGGAACAAACAGTTTCCGTATCTATCCTGACGGAAATAACATCATCTACGTCAATGCAAATAATACAGGCAGCGATATGACAGGTTCTTCTTGGGACAACGCTATCAACGACTTGCAGCTCGCTCTTAACTTTGCAGCTGATGATGACAATCATCCAAAAGTGTGGATTGCCAAAGGTACTTACACCGGTAACGGCTGGCCATACGTAGATGCATTCATCGGTCTTAATGGTATTGACATCTATGGCGGTTTCGTTGGTAACGAGGCTCACGACTATGACCTTACACAACGTGACCTTGTCAACAACGCAACAATCCTCGACGGTCAGAATATCCAAAGAACATTGCATCAGGCTCATAGCACTCACTTCAAATATTCTCTCGACCCAATGCACTATGCCATCTATGACGGTCTCACAATAAGAAACGGTTTCGTATATTGTAATTATGGTGGTAACGTTTTGATGCGTAAGGGTGAATTGAGAAACTCAATAATAGAGAACGGTGCAGCTATCGAAGGTCTCTGGAATAGTCTTGGTGAACAATGCGGAGCAGCAGGTATATATGCTGATACAAAAGAAGTTTCTGTTATAAATTCTGTAATAAGAAACAATAAAGTGACAAATGCTATTGGTGGTGGTTATTATGGACCTATTACATTTAGAAACTGTCTCATCAATAACAATGGTGCGGTAAAAGATGATAGATATGGCGGCGTTGATGCGTATGCTGGCGCTGGTACAAGTGCTCAAGATTCAAAATCTCCAAAGACTAAGCATTATAATTCTACTATTGTTAATAACTATGCTTATGATGGAGTAGGTGGTATCTCTAATTATGAACTTGTTGAGAATTCTATTATTTGGGGAAATAAGATAGAAGGTAACATCACATCAAACTTGAATTTGGATGATGTTGATGTTTCTTACTATAACACACAAGTGAATTATTCTGCTGTTGAAGGTGGTTGTGTCGGTAAAGGCAACATCATTCTTAACGCCGCTAATTCAGGCAGCGATGATATCAACTATCCGATGTTCGTAAATCCTACAACCGCAGTTGGCGTAGGTAACTATGGAGCAGGCGACTGGAGATTGCAAGATGGTTCTGTCTGTGTTAACCGTGGTTCTACAATTTCACTTGTAACAGACGTAGACCTTGATGGCAATCCTCGTATTATAAACGATTCCATCGATATGGGTGCTTATGAAAGTAACTTCGAAATTAACCATGAGATTATACCTGATGCTAACGATATTGTCTATGTGACAGAAAAAGGTGCCGGTACTAAAGATGGTTCTTCATGGGCTAATGCAACTCCATATCTGCAGTTCGCTATGGATAGAATATATCAATATGAAAGACCTATCAAGTTCTGGATTGCAAAGGGTACTTATAAAGGTAATGGCGTGGCATCAAATCCAGCATTCATCATGCCAGATAATGTCAGCTTATATGGTGGTTTCGTTGGTAATGAAGCGGCAAACTTCGACCTATCATTACGTGACTTCGATACAAACAAGACAGTCTTTGACGGACAAAATAAGCAACAAATCTTGATCAGAGATCTTAAGGATAATAAATCTGGCACTCGTAATAGAATAGATGGTATAAGATTCATGAATGGACGCTCTGTAAATAAGGGAGCTGCAGCTCGACTCAGTAATGTAGAAGTATATAATTCAGGTTTTTTATATAATACCAATCTCTCCAGTCCTTTGAGTACAAATGGCGGTGGAGCTCTGTATATTGTAAATAATGTTTCTGTACATGATTGTGCTTTTAGAGATAACACTACAACGGCAAGTGGTGGCGCCATTTTGGTGGCGAATGGTATCAATGATACTATCTCATATTGCTATATCGGACTGAACAAAGCGGATATTAGAGGCGGTGGTATATATGGTGTCCAATGTAAAATATACAATTCTGTGATAATTCAAAACTCGGCAAAAGAGGGTGGAGGCGTCTTTACATACGGTAAAATTGTAAATAGTACTGTCGTGAATAATGTTGCAGATGGCGATGCTCAAGGAGCTTATGCAGGTGGTATTTATGCATCAGGTGAATTTCCTATATATAATTCAATAGTGTGGGGAAATAGAGCAGGTAATTATATAAGTAACATTAGACATTCTCATTATGGTCCGGACTTCCAGTATTCAGCTTGTGAACGTGACGAGTTTGTGCCTGATCCTGCAACAAATATTATATTGGAGACAGAAAATAGTGGTAGTAATGTTGCCCTTAATTATGTTTCGTTTGAGCGTCTGGAAGATGGTTGGTACAACCTCAGTGAAACATCAGACTGTATCGATAAAGGTAATAAGGATCTGACACATTACCTTGATTTTGACTATGATGGCAATGAACGTGTCAGAGGAGCTAATATTGATATGGGCGCTTGCGAACATAATCCTACTTCATGTAAGATGATATCTGACCTCAGCGTTCCTGAAGATAAGCTGACATTCACAACAGCTGATGTTACATGGACTTCAAACGGAACAGAAGCAGAATGGTTAGTATATTTTGATAGAGCAGGAGAGAACTCACCAACATTGATGACAGTCGATACAACATATATCACTATCGATAGTCTCTCTCCAAACCTTGAATATTTCGTCAAGGTACGCGCTATATGCAACGAGATTGAAATGAGCCCTTATTCTAATCCTGTTTACTTCACTACAGAATGTAATCCAGATTCTGTAGTTTGGGTAAACTATTTCGAGACAGACAACTTATTGCCAGAAAATGACCAGGCTCTTCAAGCTAACAGCAAAGTCTTGTTCTCTTGGGATCACATAGAAGGTGCTGAGTCATACGAGTTATGGTTATGGCGTGTCGATGATGGTCATGGACTTGCGGA
Source organism: Bacteroidales bacterium (assembly GCA_045639025.1). Taxonomy (GTDB): domain Bacteria; phylum Bacteroidota; class Bacteroidia; order Bacteroidales; family F082; genus Limimorpha. Next base: position 27,513 of record JAZUCH010000005.1, on the reverse strand, counting down.
ACCAGACTTCCCTGTAGCATACAACATCACCAATAACTATCATACTATTGACCTTAAAGCGTCAGTATATCAAGGTTATGGCAGATATCCTAGACTCCTTCCTTATATACCTATTGAAGAACAACTGCCAGGATATCTAGAGCAGACTTTAGAAGAAGATATCGCTTATTACGCATGGAAGGTGGTGGCTTACAGAGAATGTGCTGCTATAGAAACAGACACTATGTATTTCAACACAGCATTGCCTGACTTGCATATCACAGCGATGGACTGCTCTTACGCACAGACAGGTCAGCCTATGACAGTGGAATGGACAGTACGTAACGACGGTCACGGTCCTACACCTGTTGGCGAGACATGGTATGATTACATAGTTCTTTCTTATCCTATCGACTGGACAACAGAAAGCTTCACACAGGTTCCATACGAGTCATTTATCATTGACAGAGTGGAAAACCTCACTGCTTTGCAAGTAGGAGAGAGCTATACAAATACAGCGACTATCACAGTACCTGACGATATGTATGGCGCAGTGTTCTTGTTCGTCTTGTCTAACTGGAACCCTAACGCTGGATTAGGTCTGAACTTTGCACAATATGGTGGTGTGTTCCCTAATCCATATACTCCAAACCTCTATGGAGAAGGAAAACCATACGGTTTTATGTCTGGTTATAATAAGAAAGCCGGTAATGCTTCTTTCGAGGAAATCAACGGCGTGGATAACTTCTTCTATAAAGCTATTGAAGTAGATATCCCTCCAATCCCTGACCTCATAGCAACGAATGTTATCGTTCCTTACGAACATTTCGCCGGTGATAGCATCACTATCTCATGGCAACTCATCAACCAAGGTGGCGCTGCCTTCGAAAATATTCCTGTAACTGACAATATCTATATGTCAACAAAAGATGTTTTCGATGATGATGCGATAATGTTAGGTGCTTTCCGTGATACTATCAGCATTGAACGTAACGATACACTTACTCGTACAGCAAAATTCATCACCAATGAGAAGGATATCGACACATTCTACTTCTTCGTAGAGACTGACGTACGTGACCAAGTTTATGAATCATTATTCGAGCATAATAATATATCATTCTGTTCAGAACATCCTACAGTATTTATGCTAGTGCCGCCTGCTGACTTGACAATAGAAAATATCGTAATATCATCAGATACCTTGTCACCAAATGAGAAATTCAAGATTTCATATACAGTCAAGAATATAGGTTACAAGAATACTAACGAAAACTCAAAATGGTCGGAAGATACTTGTGCAATGTTGCCTCCAATTTACGGAAAACCATGGAGAGATGAGATTTATATTTCTAAAGAATCAGAGTTTGATAACTCTGCGGAAGAATTGATGACGTACAATAATAACAAGATATTATGGACTCTTGGTGAATTAGAAGCTATAATTGACACTATTGACGTGTTTGTAAATTGTAAGTTCCCTGAAATCATACCTTCTGACACTATTACTGTTGATTCGGATGAGTGGAACCAGTATTTGCAGGAAAAAGAAATACAGGACTTGAAACGCGAGGCTCTTCGTCATGAGAAACTTGAACTATACAAGAATAGTTATACCGTAGAAAAAGAAGTGCTTATTCCAGAAGAATATGAAGATGGATTGTATTACATACATATTCTTACTGACCAAGGCGATAACATCTTCGAATACAATAAAGAAGATAATAATGCGATAAGTGATACTGTAAGAGTGGTCTTGCCAGATCTCTATGTATATGGTTTGACACTTGATGAGAACAGAGATACTGTCAGATATATTGTTAAGAATATAGGTCAAGGTCAGATTATCGACGGTCAAATGTCTAATACTGTCAACTATAACAATGCACAGATATTTAATAATAGAATAGAGTCAATCAATCTTAATCCTAATGATTCGTTGATAATGAAGTTGCCTATACATCTTGAATGTAACTTCTATACAGATAATACTCTCAAGGTTGAAAGCCGTTATGTTGGCAATGAAAAAACATTTACAAATAATAATCAGACTATAGACTTGCAGCTCTTCAACCCAGACTTTTTCGCAGATGAACTTGTGCTCATTTCAAGAAATGAAATTACATATACTATCACAAATAGAGGTTATGTAGATTTTAATGATACAGTCAATATCAGATATTATCTTGGTCTATCTCCTGAACTTAACTTCATCACAGCAGAAGAGTTGTTGAGCAAGTATGAACCTATGTCTCTTGCAATAGGAGAGACTGTCACTATAACAGAATATGTTACAATGCCACAATCGGCTGAGGGTATATATTACCTCTATGTCTCAGTCAATGATGATGAAAATGTTTGTGAAGGTGATAATACATATACTAATTACATAGTATCTGAGAGTTTCGAAGTGTCGTTGCGCCCTTATTCTGATCTGGAAATATTGCATGTTGATATGCCTGAAAGTGCGATGGCAGGGGATACTATTGTATTGCCTTACACTATAGGAGAAACCCAAGGCGTGGAATTTTATAATTTACGTGAAACAATTGTGACTAATAGACTCTATATTTCATCTGAACCACAATTCAATATAAATAATGCTAAATATTTATGCTCAAATTCAATGACATATGGTGACATAATTGATTTTAGTCATTATGGTAATGGTTGTAAAGGATACTTTGAGTTTGTTCTTCCTGCAGATATAACTACGGCACAATACCTTTACATAGTAGTGGATGCTGAAGATGTTGTATATGAGCATATTGGCGAAAATAATAATATATATCAGAGTCCTCTATTAGATGTTGGTTTATACGATTGTGATTTGGAAGTTAGATACTTGGCTAGATTAATAGGTGATATATACTGGGGAGATGTTGTTTCATATGAATATGAGGTTAGAAATAATGGAACCAAGCCTACTGTTAAATCTTATTTTAATACTATTTATCTGTCTGAGGATAATGTATTGGACGGTGGTGATATTAAAATCAGAACGTTTCGTGCTAACAGATTGAAAGCTGGAGAATCGCAAATAGGTGTAATAGATGTTACTATTCCTTATGGTATAGGTCCTGATGTTTATATCATAATGGTTGCTGATGATGGAAATAATAATCCTGATACCAATCCAAGTAACAATATTGCTTGTATGGGTGAGAATGTTTATAGTGTCCCAGTTCCAGACCTCGAGATTAGCAATGTTGATATTGTAACGGAATATCCTGCGGCGGGTCAACCGATACGTGTTGCCTATACTGTTACAAATATTGGCGACAAAGTTGCTGCATCATGGATAGACAAGATCTTTTGGTCAAGAAATACTTATGATAATGGAATCTTGGGAGGAATTAATTACAACGACAATCTCAATTTGGATCCTGGTCAGTCTTATAATGATACTATAGAATTAATAATTCCATTGCCGAATACAGGAAACTTTGCTCTCTATATTGATGTCAATGCTTCAAACGGAGAAAGAATGTTATTTGAGGTGAATTACGAAAACAACCTCGGAATGCATACAGTTAATGTAGATCATAATCCTCCAGGAGATATTATTGTTGAAGCTATTTCTCATCCATACATGGTTACTTCAGGTGATGATATGGAAATAAAATATCACCTCAAGAACTTAGGACCAAACAAATTGGAAGGTAAGGGTTGTAACGATGTTATTTATCTCTCAACAGACCAGACATTCAGTCCAGACGACATCTTGTTAGGAAACATAGATCATGATTTGGTATTGCCTAACTATTCTTACGAAGAATATACTTTCACTGCAGATATCTCGGGTATACCAGAAGGCGAGTATTACATCATCATTTATGGTGATGCTCGTAACTCATTCTATGAAGTGGATGAAAATAACAATAGAGGATATTCTGCTTATCCTTTCGAGGTACAGGTCCCAGAACTCTTCTTCGATACACCGATTACATTCAAGTTGAAAGACCTCGTACATAAAGACTTCAAACTTAATATCAACGGAAATATCAACGAGACGGTTCGTATCCATGTTTCATCACTGGATGCTGAAATAGGTGCTGTGAATAACATCTACGTAAAACATAACAGTATTGGTAGCAATATGGATTACGACTTCTCAACTGACGGCGATATGGAAGGCAATTCTGAAGTATATATCCCAACGACAAGAGCTGGTTACTACGGTATCAGCGTTATGGGTAACGACCCTCTCGATGATGAGCAGATGGTTACTATAGAAGCTAACATCTTGCCATTTGAAATACGTTCTGTAGAATCTAACACCGCTGGTAACACAGGTAAGGTCACTGTGAAACTCATAGGTTCTAAGTTCCGTTACGATATGCCGGTCAGACTCTTCATGGGTAATCCTGCAGATAGCACTATGTATAACATAATCGAAGCAGAAGAACTCTATTACATCAACTTCAATGAGGTATGCGTCACCTTCGATATGACAGGTGCGGAAGAGGGCGTCTATAGCATAGAAGCATATAACTATTGTGCTGGATATACATATCTGATGAATAGTTTCGTTGTGGTGCCTGGTCTGCCAGAAAACCTCTCAACAAATCTTATCATCCCAGATGGATTGAGACTTAACAGATATTGTATCTTGACTCTTGAATATGGTAATATAGGTAACACAGATATTGTAAATCCTAAGATTAGACTATGCAGTCTTGCTGGTGCGTGGATCGGTCTCGAAAGAGGTGAGATAAACGTACACAGAACAGAGTTAGACATTCCAATCGGAATGGAAGGAGAACCAGAAGGCATCCTTCGTCCTGGAGTGCGCTACACTGTGCCGATCTACTGTTTTACAAATGACGGACTGGGATTCGTTATCTATACAAATGATGAAATATATCAGTTTGAGCAATTAAAAGATGAGGTGGAATAATATCGCTATATGGAAAAGAATAATATAAAATACACAATGATATCAAGAAAAGTTTTGCGTTCTGCGTTTTGCGTTCTGCATCCAAAAATGTTGTTTGTTCTGTTGTTTGTTTCAATGGGATTAAAGTCTTATTCACAGTCAGGTCCAGTATTTGCTGGAGAAGACAGATATGTTTTCTTTGATAAGACTGTAGGTAGTGTTGATGTGAAATTGGGGAAGACAGATACAAACGATGATGTTTATTATAGGTGGGAGGTATATAGGCAATCAGAAGATGGATCGTGTTTTATTGATAACGAATTGATATCAAATCCAACGGTGTCTATTTTTGCTCCAGGTGAATATATATTTAAATGTACTCAGGTATCAAAATATGGACATAAGAAAGAATATGTAGTGGTCAATGCTACATCAAGAGTGGATATTCTTGATATAGAACCTAAAGCATCAAAATGTTTCATTCAAGGTTCAACTCTCACAAGAGATGACTTTAACATTGTCACACAGCCACCTGGGCTTGAAGAATATGTGGAGATAAAGGAAGGAACAGATGTCCTTAACGGCAGTATGAATAAGTTATGGCCGTTATATATGCACGTTGTCAAGTTTATGGCGATAGATGAAGATGGCGAGTATTATGAAAGCAAGATGACATGCAATATACCAGTAATCAACGAACAGAAGAGTATTGAACGTAGTGATTTGTCATTGGCGAGTGAAATACCAGCAGAGGTAGAGGAACATGTTGATAATGTAGCAAATACTATAGGATGTGTAAATAGATTGCATTGTCTGTCGGATCCAGCCACAATATTGCCTTCTCCGCTTTATATGTTGGTATATGATGTTTCTGATGGCGGAAACTCAACGGTTAACACTTTTACCTTTGTCAAGACTTTTGTTGATGTAACAGGTATTCTTCCTGCTTCAATAGGTTTTAAATATAATTCCAAATTTGAGGGAGTAGGATTCAATTTCTTATGTGATAATGGTAAGATATATCCAGAAATATATTATAAAGGAAAGCTTGAGGCTGAACTTTCTGTAAGTATGGATGCTCCTATAGCAAATATATATGGAGTTAGACTAGATGCATCAGGTACTTATGGACAAAAATTTATTGTAGGAGATGGCGAAGAGCATATTCTGGATACAAGATCTTCATCACTAAAGATACCGGCAAAACAAGATCCTTACCTTTATTTAGGTCTTACAGTATCGGTATTAAATCCTTCTATTATATCAGCTACAGCAGGTTTTAAATTAGAAACACAAGGAAATAGCTATATCAATGTGAATAAATTGATGAAGTCGGATACATCTTTATGCCCAGATTGTGTAAATATATTGGAAACTGGATTGGAAACCGATGGCGTTGAGAATCACCTGTATTTTAGAGTTGCAACAACGGTGATGTCTCTTCAGACTTCAGAATATACATATTTATTATTTTGATTGCTGACGGATAGAATGATTATTAACAGATTAAAATATAGCGTATGAGAAATAAATTTTTATTGTTATTATTAGTTGCAGTGTCATTGGGACTTAAAGCCCAGACTGATATGTTCCCTGATTACACTCCTGAAAGTTATGACATTGCCTTGGATTATAAAGCTGACGAAATCAAGATGTTTAACGTCCATGCTCCAAACAACATCTGTAATTCTTATATGTATTATAATGTATATGGTCTGAAACCTATTGTTGGAAACAGATGGATAAAGACTAGCGGCGGAAACCAAAATGCTGGCGATACCAATACTCCGCCGGCACTTCTCTGCAGAACACTCAAGGCTTACGCTTCAGGTGAAATCAGCCAAATAAAACAATTATACAGAGCTTCAGATGCCGCTGCAATTAACCAGTTGTTGTCGATTGATTCTATTAGCGAGAGATATATGCAGGCTGTTTCAATGGTAAATAAGTTCAACCTCCTGCTCAGCTATAAAGTTAATGAATATACTCAGCTGTTCGTTGAGATGTATAATAATGATGAACTTATATCACAAGGTACTTTCGCTTGTATCATCGATGATGGAGAGTGGAAACTTGCTACTATGACCGACAGCACTTCCTTGTCGGCAAACCTCGTTGTATATCTTCAGTATTATAGTCCTACAACAATTTTGTCATCCGCAGATATCGATGGCGATGGATTGAATAATCTCTTGGATAACTGTCCTTGTACTGTGAATAACGACCAGAGAGACAGCGACGCTGATGGCGCAGGTGACGCTTGTGACAACTGCCTTAACACACCAAATCCTGACCAGAGAGATAGCGATGGCGATGGAGTGGGCGATGATTGCGACAACTGTAATGATTATAACCCAGAACAGGATGACCGCGACCATGATGGAGTAGGTGATGTCTGCGACGTTTGCCCTGATGACTTCGACCCTTATCAAGAGGTTGCTCTCGACAAAGATGGTAATGTTAGAGGTGTTGCATGTAACCCCGACATTGACGGCGACGGAATACTTAATGAAGTGGATGATGACATGGATGGCGACGGATGGCCTAATGATAAAGACAACTGCCCTCGACTATATAACGCTAACCAAATCGATAGTGACGGCGATGGAGTGGGTGATAAATGCGACTGCTGTCCTTTGCACTATAATCCAGGACAGGAAGATATGGACTTCGATGGCGATGGTGACGCCTGTGACGACGATACCGACGGCGACGGCATACCAGATAAATATGATAACTGCCCTAAACATTACAACCCTGAACAAGAAGACGAAGATTGTAATGGCATAGGCGACGCTTGTCAAGATTTCTAACCTTTAAAATAATAGTCTTATGAAAAGATATACTTCTATAAAATTTATTCTATTGACGATAATGATGTTGGGAAGTCTCTTGCTCAAAGCGTCTTCCGGCATCGGCATAGATGCGTCAAAGATATTGTCCATTGAAGGTGAGATGAAAACATTGACGGTAGAAGCCTCTGAAACTCTCCCTGAACCTTATGACAACTTACAGGAACTGCTGGATGATAATCCTGATATAGAGATTACAACAAGTAGCGGAAATATGAACAATATAACATTGTCTCATGATCGCGATGAATACTATGAAAACGATGATGAATATTGGAAATACAAGAGATATTATATTCTGGAAGATGATTCCAATATGGAGTATGAACTCATACAGATCATCAACAAGAGATTAAGTTCAGCAATAATTAATGTAGGAACAGGCTCGGCAAACATGGAAATATACCATCCTGATGCCAATCTCGCTAGTTATAGCGGAGGAAGCTTGTACAACCCAAGTACTATTAGCGCGTACATAAATACTTATTTCCCTCAAATAAATGGTATATTGGCCAATTATTGTATAAATAATGTTGTTATTTCAAATTATAGTGATGCGACAATATCATCGAATGATTGTCAAACGGTAATACGAAGAACGCATAGCGTCGACGCAAATTGTGGAACGATATACCGATATACAGCAATAGTTGACATTATTGTATATCATGCTAATCAGTCAATAACCGTCAGCGGTTCGATGCAGACCATAAATATCAAAGAAGAGGAGAGTTTCCCGACACCTGCTACTTCTGTAGTTGAACTTATGGCAGCAAATCCGATAAGTGTTCAAGCCACGTCGTTAGATAAGATAGAAGTGTCATCACACGATGAATTTGTAGCACAGGTTAAGGAAGGCAAAAAAGAATACAGAAGGACATATGTGCTGAGAGATAAATGTAATAGTTCTGTATCAGCCACTATCGTACAAACAATATATGTCAATGCCACTATAATAATAGGAGAAGAATTTGCTCAGCTGGAATTATATCATCAAAACGCAGATTTGCGCACATATAATGATGGATATTATTATCTCGACAATGTCCTTTTAGAACAGGTCAATACATATTTTTATGTTGGTATAATGATGTTGGCAGATAAATGTCCGGATTCTCCCCAAACTGGAAAAATGTATGAGGAAATTACATACGGCGGTGACCCTGAGAATTTTTGTAACACTTTATTAGAAAGGACTTTTTTCCTCGACAGAGAGAATGATGGCGTTGTTTATAGATATATCGGCGTACTTGAATTCAATTTGAAGCATTACAATGAAAAATTCAATGTTATTGGATTATTGGGAGAACTTACTATATCTGATGAAGAGAGTATCCCTTCACCTTATTCATCAATAGAAGAATTGTTGGAAGACAATCCTGGTTTCACATTTGAATGCCAGAATCTTGATAATGTTGTAATTACAAACTTTGATGATGACCCTGTTGAGGTTGCTGAAGGCACAAAGAAAATCACTAGAAATTATTATATAACAGATGAATGTGATGAATCCGTGAAAACTCATCTGGAGCAGATTATTTATCAGATTGAATATATTCTTGTGGGTTCTTCTCCTTGGGAGCCCTCGTCATTATACCATCCTGATGATGATATAAGAGACTATATGGATGGTATTATGTATAATGAAGAAACGATAGCAGAGTATTTGCTTGATATATTCCCTGAACATGTAACATTGTTGGATCAATATTGTGATGATCCTTATGCTGAACAGACAATAGAATGGGAGGAATTTTATCCTGATAATAGTACACCTATTGAAGAACGTTGTTACACCACCTTAATGAGAGAACATAAAATAAAAAGAATTTCTACCAATGAAGATGGCAAAAAGATTGCTTATGTATATGAAGCAAAGCTTGTAGTAGAGATTCTTCATTTTAATGATGACGATTTGTTTGAAGTGACAGGTGTGATGGATACAATTAGAGATACTGCATTGGACAACCTGGATGAACTTCCTAAATATACAACAGTCGAAGAACTGACAGACGCGAATAAGGAAATTCAGATATCAGCGATGTATAACGATAAATTGTCAGTGGAATTTGTGAAAGATGAAAACGTGTCGTCTGTAGATTGTGAAGAGATTTATCATAGGTATTATAAAATAAAGGATAAATGTTCTTTTGAAGATGCTAATGAAAGTAATAATGTTGAAGCAGAATTGGTTCAAGTTATTGAGATCAATAGCGGTCTTAAGATTGAAGGAGAAATGCAAACACGTGTATATTATGACATTAAAAATGTGCCATACGATGTGGATATTAATCTTGACCATTTGCTTCAGTCAGGCCTTACAATAAATGGTTTTTCGAAAAGTAATGCTTCCCATAATTGGGAAGCGTATCTTTCCTTGGAAGCAAAACTTACTATAGAATATGAAGATTTTGAGGATGAAAAACTCCCATATATATTTGAAAGAGAATTCACTATCCGTAACGTTGAATGTGGTGCTGAATCTGAAGGTGTTAAGGTTCGACAGAGGTATGAACCTAATGTGGTGAATTCTGCAGAAGTACCAGATAAATCAGTATGGTTTGGTTGTGGCGACGATTTATCTTCATTGCCACCTGAAAATAACACAGATGCTATTATAGAATATTTAAAAACAATAGAGTTGCCCGTCAGCTTGGATGAACTGTTATTAAGAACAGAACCTTTTGATGGATCAGGTACATTAACTATACATTACAAAACTTATCGTAAAGAAGAGAATCCATGTTCTAAAGATTATTTTAGAAATTATACTATTATGCTTCAATATTACGGATTTGTATATAAGAATATTCTTACTGAAAATTATGAAATACGTACTTACGACTCCGATGAAGAAGATATTGTTACTATAGAGAAAAAAATTCCTAATGATACTATATATGGATGTACTGATTCAAGCTGTCTCCCTGAACCGCTGTCAACAATCGAAGACTTCGCAAAAGTGGGCGTGACAATCCCTCAAAGTTGTGGATTGGATTATAATATAGATGTTAAGTTAGAAGAAACTATAGATTATGATGATGGTTGTGAGGTTAAATATGATAGATATTACGCGGTATATAGTAAATGTACTGATGCACTTTTCGCTGAAATTACTCATTCATTTATACTGTATGCAAAACTTGACGTCTATGGCTATCTTCCAACAGTATATTACGAAGATGAATTGCCCGAAGCTGAGACTGATATAGATGCCTTGATTGATGAAGGTCTTAAGTTAGATTACAGTGGAGAGTATAGCAACCTCACAATAAGTAGTAAGGATTTTGAAATGGAGCTTATTCCAAATAGAACTATGAGACAATATTATATATCAGCATCGTCATGTAATAAAGTTGCCGATACCATCTCTCATTATCTCGTGAAGATTTCTCCAAAAAGTTCTGCTTTTGAAGTCATAGAAGTAAATGATCTGTCATTTAGTGGAAGCAATGATGGTAGTATTGTGCTAAGAATTCCACAAAATGATCAGCTTGAGGAAGGTCAGACTGTTTACGATGCATATGATATAACATTGAAAGATGAAAACGGTACTAATTATAATTTTAGTCCTGGCGAGGAAAATACTCTTGTGAAGAAATATCTTGGTGTAGGTGTTTATTATATTGATGTTTATCCTAAGAATTTTAATCCAAAATCACCTTTGTATAGTTTTATAGCTAAAATTTCAGAGAAGCAAATGCATATACTTGCTATGCCTTATATGGCATTGCTCTCGGTTGGCTGGGGAAATTGTTATGTGGAAACATTAGGATATCATTATTATGAAACAGGTAAATTTGATTTAGATGCAGGTGGTGAGATATTCACTTATATTCAGAATGATAATGCTACAGATTGGTGGTATACAATGAGTATAGATGAAGGAAAATTTATTGATAATGTGTTGGATAATAATAATGATGAAACATTCACTTATATTCCTCCAATCCAAATGAACTATGAAAACAATTCACAATATTTTAAGCCTAGGGAAACAATTGCCTTGACACTTAATGCGAAAAAAATTACATTCACTGCACATCATAGAACATTGGATCCTATTACTCATAAAGTGGTAACGGATAGAACGATGTCAGATTCAAAATCTATTTATTGGAAAGATCTTTGTTTTTCTAATGACCCTAATGAGATTTTCGGACCTGTAGGTTATGGTGAAGATAAGATGATTGCTGCAACCGACAGAATTGACTATAAGATCATGTTCGAAAATGACCCTAACTTCGCTACTGCATCTGCTGCTCGTGTGAAGATCACTTGTCCGTTGCATCCTCATGCTAACCCTACAACAATAAATCTCGGTCAGTATGGTTTCGGAGACTATATCTTTGAAGTGCCTCCTATGTCAACATATTACAGCAAACGTCATGATCTCGCAGACTCTCTGGGTGTGTGGCTTGATGTGACAGCTGGTATTGATGTGGAAAACAACGAAATGTATTGGATATTCCAATCTATAGACCCAGAAACAGGTATCGCTCCTATAGATGCTATTGGTTTCTTGCCTGTCAATGACACTCTTACTGGTAGCGGAGAAGGTTTCGTGACATTCTCAGTGATGAGCATAGATGATATGAAAACTGGTGATACTATTTCAGAACAGGCGAATATCATTTTTGACGAGAATGAAAACATTTTGACAAATACTTATACCAATATGTTCGATGCGGTAACTCCAACTTCAACAACAGTATGCGACTCGTCTGGTGTACTTTTAGATTATAACCTCATCTTTAAATCAGTTGCTGCTGACGATGAAAACGGTTCTGGTGTAAGACAGGTGGATTTATATGCAAATGTGGATAAAACACAATATGTATTTGTTGGAACCGTATATCCTGATTCTCTTAATCCTGCTGACACTATGTTGTTCCAATATAGACTGGGTGAAGGTTCTTTGTATCAGTTTATGTTCCAGGCAATAGATAATGTCGGTAATAAGGAACCATTCCCTGATAAACCTCAGATTACATATATTAACAATAATCCACCTATTGACATATTATTATCTAACAGATATTTCTATGAAGATGATGAGATTGGAACTGTCATCGGAGAATTCACAACCCTTGACGACCAGTCATCTGATGCCTTTACTTATTCTTTAGTAGATGAAGATGGATATGACAATGATTTCTTCTTGATAGATGGTAAAAAACTTAAATTGAATAAGGACTTGCGTTGTTTTGGTCGATATATGTATACAATATTGGTCAAAACGACAGACGTTAGCGGAGACTGTTTCGACAAGGCGTTCATATTATTCGCAGAACAGACAATGACACCGCCAACAACATTGGTCGACCATTATCTCTGTAAAGATGACTATATAGAAATAGCAGGTAATATCATCACAGAAGACGGTTATTATTATGATACAATACCTACACCTTATGGATGCGACAGTATAGTGAAACATATAGTAAAGCATCGTCCAGATCCAGTTGTTTACGTCTTTGATGAAGATATTTGTATGTATGAAGATTATGATAACTATGGCATGAACATAACTTGGGATAGTATTCAAGAACATCTTGTAGGATGGGATCAGCTTGATGAAACTACGCTGGTATTCAAGAGAGATACTGTTAATGCCTACGGATGTTATGATGAGATTCAGGTAAATCTAACAATACGTCCTGCTTCAAGGATAGTACACGATATTATGGTTTGTGCTAATGATATGCCATATATCTATGGCGATAGTGTATTTATCAAGTCAGGAACTAAGGACGTATACTTTACTTCTAAACTCACTGGCTGCGATAGCATCGTCACAGTCAACCTTGAAGTAGCGCCATCTTACTATGACGTTCCTGTTTACGCTACAATCTGTTCTAACGAATATTATATGTTGTTCGGAGATACAATCAGAGAGGCTGGAACATATTACAAGATGGGAGAGTCGTCACATCATTGCGACAGTAGCGTCGTTCTGACTCTCGAGGTGCTTCCAACAAAATATGGCGTTGATAAATTAAGTATCTGTGCTTCTGAATTGCCTTACCCATTCGGTGAGTATATATTTGATGAATCAACAGTGTCTGGAACTTATGATGTTGTGTTCCCTACAGAAAACGGATGTGACAGTATCGTCGCTTTAGACCTTACAGTACGCCAAAATGGAGATCAATATAACAACTTCTCAGCTTCCTGGGATTGGTTCTCTACATATATTGATGACGAAGGTACTGATGTTATGGAAGAACTCAAGACTGGATTAGGTCAATATGCTGAAATGATTAAGTCAAGCACTGAGTTCATAACATATTCACCAAGTGGCGGTTGGCTGGGTTCTCTCAATGAAATTGAGAATGAGCAGATGTATATGATTAAGACTAAGGAATTGCAGAATACACTTATCAATGGTTGTTTGGCAGCTCCTGAAGAACATCCTATTAACATCAAGAAAGGATGGAATCATATTGGATATATCTCTCAATATTCTAGTGATGTCAACGAGGCTCTCGAAGGTTTAGACGTGGCACCTCAAGACGGCGATATCATCAAGTCATACCGCGATGGTTTCTCTGTTTATTTTGATGCGTTCGACATGTGGTTCGGTGATCTTACTACATTACAACCAGGTATGGGATATCAGTATATGTCAAATAATGATGATGATATCACTCTTACATATCCACAAATGACACAAAATAGAACTAGGGAAATCGCTAAGGCAGAACTCAATTGGTCTCCAAGCTATAACTATCCTGATAACATGACATTCATCGCTGATATTGTTGTCGATGATTGGGTATGCAACTCTGATACTTTAGAAGTAGGAGCGTTCTGTAATGGTGAGAAACGCGGTAATGCTCGCGCAATCTATATTAAAGAAATAGGCGCTTATCGTGTGTTCTTGACAACATACGGTAATAATGGCGATGAGATTTACTTCATGCTGTACAATCACGAAAGCCAGGATGTTGTAGCTCAGGTATCAAATCAAAGAGTTGAATTTAAGGTCAATGAGACATTCGGTTCTCTCTTGAACCCATATTCATTTGAGTTCAATACTTTATATAATACTTTGATAGAAGATGCTATCTGTTTCGGTAACACTTATGAAGAAAATGGATTTAATGTCAGTGCTGAAGGTTCATATTTCAATAAGTTGAAAGATAACAATGGCAACGATAGTATTGTTAAACTCAAACTTAATATCAATCCAGTTTATCGCATAGAAGAAAATGTTTTGGTAAAACAATTCCCATACGAATATGACGGTAATTGGATTGAAGAACCTGGCGTACATACATTTAACTACACTTCTGTACATGGTTGCGATAGTATTATGGTATGCAGCTTTATGTATGAAACAATGGAACTTATGTTGACACCGAACCCGGCAAGACAGACAGAAAGAGTCATGGTATTGTCTAACTTCACTGAAGAAGATAAAGCAGGAATGGTGGTTGAAGTCTTTAATGCAGTCGGATTGAAGATTCACTCTATAGTTCCACGTAGATTCCCTATAGAATTGCCTGAAATTGATACTTCGGGTTCATACACGATACGAGTCGTGACAGGTACCGGAAGAGTATTGACAGCAAAATTGATAGTTATGTAATGTCAAAGCTGTCCGTAATGAAAAGTCCTCAATGCCTAAAAAAAACATTGGGGACATTTTTTTATATTTTCAAATTATTGATTTCCTTTTGCAGCATCTCTAAAAATCTTGCTGCGTCGCCTCCGTCCATCTGTACGTGATGAAACTGGAATGATATCGGCAATGTTGTTTTGAACCATTTCCTGCGATATTTTCCCCACATCACCATCGGGTTAAGGAATTTGTCGGTGTATTGGTTTACAATGCAATCTAGTTCTGTCGCAACTACAGCTGAGGTGCCAACTATCATCGCTTCTTCGTTGAAAATACTCTCGCATGATTCTGCAACTTGCTTTGTCAATGAAAGGTAATCTTTGTTGAATTGACTTAAATCATTATTGAAATTGATGTCGCAGGAATTGATGCCGCCTTTTACATTATTCACAATCACATTGATTGCTAGCTTGTCATATTCAAACATTTTTTCTTCTACTGGCAATAGATAAAATTCCTCCATCTGACTTGCTGCTTTTCCGATGCACCAGCAGAGAAGCATGTTGAGCTTCATTTTTCTTTTCTTGCTAATTCTGACAATATGAGTTATATCGAATGTTTTTGTCAATGTCACCATTGGCATAGGGGAGGACATCCACATTTCAAAAGCGAAGGCTCTTTTGGTTTCTTTTGGGTTTATTTCTTTCATTTCTTGCGTTTTTTGCAAAAGTAATAAAAAAATCAACTAGATATTCGTGAAAATTATTGCTGAATTTTGCATCAATTTTATGCTTTTTTAAATCTTTTTGTGATATTTTTTGATGAACTTTGCCGTGAAATATTGTATTCTGTTCTTGAAAATGCAATTAAATTGTTTTGTAAATAATTGATATTATATAAGTTAAAATAAAATTAAAAATTTTTATAAAAATGCTTGCGCGGAATAAAAAAGTTGTATCTTTGCAGCGGAGAAATGGCAGAGTGGTCGATCGCGGCGGTCTTGAAAACCGTTGTACAGCAATGTACCGGGGGTTCGAATCCCTCTTTCTCCGCGGAAGAAAAGGAAGTGAAGAAAATCGCTTCCTTTTTTTTGTTCTATGATGTAAAACTATAAGCTATGGGGAACGATATTCCAGAAATAAACAGATATTCTCATTCTGAAGAGAAAGCTAATGCTATTTCTCATGTCATTGGTGCAATAATGAGCATCATAGTTTGTTCTGTTTTTATTCAAAAGTCCATCCAGTCGGGAAACGCTTTGTCGATATTCAGTTTGTGTATTTATTTCTTCGGCGTCGTAAGTTCTTATATTGCTTCTTCTGTGTATCATTCTTGTCCTATAAGAAAAGAGAATCACAGACTTTTATTTAGAAAATTTGACCATGCCGCCATATATTGGCATATTGCAGGTAGTTATACTCCTATAACATTGATTGCCATGTATAATTATGGCGAAATAGGATGGGCTATTGGTGTCACTGTTTTCATCTGGATTTGTGCAATATTAGGAACGATACTGACATTCAGAAAAATGAAGCCTCATAGTTACTTCAAAACTGCTTGTTATGTGCTGATGGGCCTGTCTATTCTTGTGGCCATAAAACCTTTGTATGAGAGTGTTGGTTTAAAAGTGGTTTTGTTTATTGTCGCAGAAGGACTTAGTTATATAATAGGTGCTGTTTTCTATAGCTTTAAGAAAACAAAATATATGCATTCGGTGTTTCATGTCTTCGTCATCTTAGGTGATGTTTTCCACATGATTGCGGTTTGGAACGTAATTAATTAGGAATTAGGAGTTAGGAATTAGGAATAAAATTAATATATAAAATGAGAAAGATATTACTTATTGTATTTATTGCATTTATAAGTCTGGGGCAGTGTTTGGGTCAGAGTCAAAGTAAAAAGGGTTTCAATGGTTATGATGGCGGAATGATGCTTCATGCCGGATTTGTTTCTAAAAATATCAGTCCTGTTGATTTTAAGGCAAAAGGCGTGACGAAAGGTATCGGTGGAGCGATAAGATTCCATTTTGGAGAACATTATCGCATTGGTACAGAAGGTTATGTGTCAACATTGTCTATTAAGAAAGAGTTGGTTGAAGGAAGTTATGTCAAGGCTTTCTGGGCAGGTTTGATAAATGATTTCTATTGGCAATTCGGTAAGTTCATGCCATACGTAGGATTGACTGTTGGCGGCGGCACCCTGACCGATTGCTTCATCTTCGAAGGCGACAGCCACGATTGGAATCCCGAGTCTAAAGTGGTTATAAACAAAACGGCATTCATCGCAATAGATCCTTATATAGGTTGTGATTATTGCCTTACTGATGCTTTGCATCTCACATTTAAAATCGACTACCTCAACGGATTCAATAAAAGCGACTTATATCTCCCAACAGGACCAAGATTCTATATAGGAGCGATATTTTTCCATTAAAAAGACGCAAAGACACAGAGACACAAAGACACAGAGATTCAAAGACTCTGCGACTCTGAGTCTCTGCGACTTTGCGACTCTACGACTTTGCGACTTTAAGACTCTGCGTCTTTAAAAGTCAGCATCGGGATATTGAGATTCAGGAAGTCGTCTTTGTCGAGTTTCTCCTTGAACATAAAGTCGAAGAATCCTTTGTGGTATGCTATGAATGAACTGAGACTGATGTCGTTGCGCTCGCAGAATATCTTAAGAGCCTGTGGCGCGTTGTTGGTGTTGACGAGTTGGAAATGTATTTCTCCTTCGAATTCTTTCTCGAGAAATGCCTGTTCAAGTTCTTCCATCTTGATGGCTTCTTTCTGACTTTCGGCGTCTTCCACAAAATGAATGACGTGAATATGAGGTTTGTAAGGTCTTAAGATATTGAAGATTCTATCAATTGTGGCGATGTCAAATTCATTGAAATCTGTTGCATAGACAACTTCGTTACTCTTTCTCCAGCTGTATCCTTCTGGTATGAAGAGCATTGGGACATCGCATTTTGTCATGACGCTTTTGACGAGACTTCCTTCAAGGAAACGTTTTCCACCTTTGCCACGGATGCCCATCAATATAAGGTCGGGATTTTCTTTTTTGGATAATTCTATCAACTCTTCTTCAGGATCGCCGCTTACAAGTACAGGGCGTACTTTTATGTTGTCTAATCCTTCTTCATTGATTAAATTGATGAGATAATCTGTCTTCTCGACCATTGTCTGTTGCGACTTTTTTTCAAGTTCAACAAGAAGTTCTGTAGTGAAGTAATTGTCGGTATCCATATTGCCAGGATAACAATTGCTTCCAACAAAAACATTATCCATATAAGCATGGAAGATGATGATTTCACCACCTGAATTCTTTAAAAAATCGATAGCGTAAGGAAGAAGAACCTTGTTTTCTTCGCTGAAGTCGGTTGATAGTATTATTTTCATCTCGTCAAAAATTATCTGTACAAAAATAATAATTCTTTAAAAAGTAACAAATCATTTGTCAAAAAGTTTTGAATGAATTTATAAAAAATAAATTTATTTTGTAATAAAATATTATTACATTTGCACATCTGAAATTATATAGATGAAACATATATAAGTTGTTATTATTCTGAACTTTGTAATAAATTAGAAATACATTTAAATAATAAAATCATTATGAGAAAATTATCTTTGTTTTTTGTTTTGATTGGTTTTTTCTTGGTGTCATGTAATCCTAAGGAACCAGTCGTGAAAACTCATCCTGTTACAGAAATATCAGCTAATGCTGCGGTCGGAAGCGGTGAAGTCGTAGAAGATGGTAGAGCTGAAGTGACAGCAAGAGGTATTTGTTGGAGCACTGTCGAAAATCCTACAATCGCTGACGGACATTCTAACGCTGGCGCAGGACTCGGTTCATTTACAAGCACCATGACAGAATTGCTGAGCAATACAACTTATTATGTAAGAGCTTACGCAACAAATAGCGAAGGCACTTCTTACGGCGAACAAGTCAGTTTCATGACATTGGAAGAAATTATTGAACTTGCTACAGTTAACACATCTTTGGTTACAAACATCACATCAACATCAGCTATGGCAGGCGGCGATGTTACAGCCGACGGTGGCGCTGAAGTCACAGCAAGAGGTGTATGCTGGAGCACATCTCAAGAACCAACAATTGATGGCGAACACACTGAAAATGGTGCCGGAACTGGTGAATTTACAGCAGAATTGTCTGGTCTGGAACAAAATACAACTTATTACGTAAGAGCTTACGCAACAAACAGCGAAGGTACTGCTTACGGCGAAGAGGTAAGTTTCACAACATTGCAGGACAACGTTGTAGTTAAACCAATGGTTACAACTTTAGAAATAGCTGGCGTTTCTCAAACAACAGCAGTAGCTGGCGGTAATGTCACATCAGATGGCGGCGCTGAAGTCACAGCAAGAGGCGTTTGTTATAGCACATCACAAGAACCAACAATCGATGGCGAACATACAACAGACGGAACTGGAACTGGTGAATATCAATCTAATCTATCAGGATTGACAGCAAATACTACATATTACGTAAGAGCTTACGCAACAAATAGCGAAGGAACTGCTTACGGCGAAGAAGTATCTTTCACCACATTAGAAGAAAATATTGTAGTTGAACCTACAGTCGTTACAGTCTCTGTTACTGAAGTCACAGAGACAACTGCTGTTACAGGCGGTAACGTGACATCAGACGGCGGCGGCGAGGTGTCAGCTAGAGGCGTTTGCTGGAGCATGTCGCAAGAGCCAACAACAGAAGGCAGCCACACAACAGACGGAACAGGAACAGGTGAATTTGTTAGCAATATCACAGACTTGGCTGCAAATACAACATATTACGTAAGAGCCTACGCAACAAACGAGCAAGGTACATCTTACGGTGAACAAAAGAGCTTTACAACAGCGAAACATATTGAACTTCCACAGGTGACAACAGTGGAACCTACAGATATCACAACAACATCTGCTAAGTCAGGCGGCAACGTGACATTCGACGGCGGCGATGACGTTACTGCTAAAGGTATATGCTGGAGCACTTCTGCAAATCCAACAACAAACGACGCATTCACAACAGACGGTATTGGCGAAGGCGAATATATCAGCATTATCAACGACTTGACTGTAAACACAACATACTATGTAAGAGCTTACGCAACAAACAGCGTCGGTACTGCTTACGGAGAAGAATATAGTTTCACCACTACATGCGACTTGCCAACAGTAGTGACATCAACAGTGTCAAATGTTGGAATCACCACAGCACAAGGCGGTGGTAATATTACCAAAGACGGCGGCGCTCCTGTCACAGCAAGAGGCCTCTGCTGGGCAACTCATCTCGAGCCATCTCTCGAAGACAACCTCGGCTTCACAACAGAAGGCGAAGGCACTGGCGTCTTCACCAGCGAGATAACAGGATTATATGAAAACACAAGATTCTATGTAAGAGCTTACGCAACAAACAGCGCCGGCACAGCATACGGCGACGTCACCACATTCAAGACAACCGACGACGGAACTATCGCTGGCATTGAATATGTTGACTTGGGTCTTAGCGTAAGATGGGCTCCTTATAACATTGGTGCTACTTCTCCAACAGAATGCGGCGACTACTTCGCATGGGGCGAGATAACAACTAAAGACGAATATACTGAAGAAAACAGCCTCACACACGGCGTATATATGGAAGACATCGGCGGCAACCCTCAATATGACGCTGCACGCGCTATATGGGGCTCTACATGGCGTCTCCCTTCAAGAGAAGAAATTGAAGAAATAGTGGCAGAATGTACCTGGGAATGGACAACAATAGATGGCATGAACGGATATAAAATCACAGGTCCTAACGGCAATCATATCTTCGTGCCAGCAGCCGGCTGCTTCATCGCCAATGAAATAAAAATGGTAGGCGAGTACGGCATGTACTTTAGCTACAAGATGTGCGGCGACTATGTCAACTTCGCATACGGATTCCACTTCGGTATAGATTATTACGAACTTAACTGGTTGTACAGAGCATTCGGACGCTCAATCCGACCTGTAACAGAATAAGAACTCTATAAATTTTATAACTCAATAAAGATTGGGATTTCGAGAGAGATTCCAATCTTTTTTTTATTTCTTGGATGATGCCTTTGGGCGTTCCGGCTCCGCTTCGCTCCGCCGTCGGGCTTTCCGCTATATCTTTGCTCGCTTAAATTTCACCTCACTCAAAAATTTCCGTTGTCTGTTGTCCGAAAAAGCTCGCAAAGGATGCCGCTCCAATCCCTAACGCATTGGGAGCTACTAATTCCAAGTCGCGAGTCAAACAAATAACTCCCAACTCCTAACTAATAAGGCGTAGCCTTATCCTATATTTGTCTCGCCCTTTCAGGGCTCAACACCTAATTTAGGACGCGATAAATCATGTCCCTACAACACCTAAAATCCTAAAATCCTAAATTCCTCAGATCCTCAAATCCTCAGATCCTCAAATCCTCAACCCCTCAGTCCATCAATTCCTCAATTCCATTTTTTTTACACTCTCTGTCTAATTTTTTTACACCATATTTTAATGATAAAATTCTAATCCGTTGATAATTAACGAATCTTGATTTTGGCATTTCTTTGGCACGTTATAAAAACGTAAATGATTAAAGAAATGAGAAAATTTTTAAGGACAACGGACAACAGACAAAGGACAACAGATATTGTCCTCAGTTTAATATGTCATAAGACTCAACAACCAAATGCCTTAGCTCAAAAGTCAACAGCTAAAAGCCAAAGTATTATAAGAACTATTTTCATTTTATTGGTGTCTAATTTTTTGACACTCGGTCTTGCTGCGCAGTCGTCATTGATGAACATGAACGACTGCATGGCATACGCCGTGGAACATTCTACTTCTGTTGGAAAGAAAATAAACTCCCTCAACGATGCTAAACAGGATTATAATTCTTCCGTGGCATCTCTCTTTCCTTCGTTCTCGGCTAGCGTCTCTGGTGCAACTAACTTCGGACGTTCCATCGACCCGGAGACTAACAGCTATACCAACGTATCTACTTTCAGCAATTCTTACGGAATATCAGGTTCCATGCCTTTGTTCGCAGGATTGCAAGGCGTCAACACGGTGCGCGCTGCCAAGGTCGCTCGCGAACGTGGCACTCACGAGCTGCAAATCTCTCGCGATGAAATTGCTATGCAGACGATGCAGGCTTACATCGACGTATTATATTATATAGGTACTGTGAAAATAGCTCAGCAGCAACTTGAAGATTCACGTCAGATGCTCAAGGAAGCGAAGAAACTTTACGAGATTGGTCGTAAGAGCGCAGCCGACGTGGCAGAAATGGAGTCGCAGGAAGCCAATTACGATTATCTTCTCACCGAACAGCAGAATAATCTCGCACTCGCCGAGATTCGTCTTCGTGAGATTATGAATTTTCCTCAAGATCAAGAATTGAATATAGACGAAAATATCGACATCGAATTTGTTACAATGCTGACACCTATGGAAGATGTAGTGAATCATGCTCTTGATAACAACGATAAAATCATTTCTTCAAAATTGAATACAGAATACGCCAAGATTTTATATAAAAGAATGAAAGGAAATTATTTCCCATCATTATATCTCTATGGCGGTTATAACACCAGCTATTTCGTCAATATGGAAAATCAGGCGGCTTATGACGCTTTCCTGAACCAGCTGAGAAACAACGTCGGTTCATATATTCAAGTTGGACTTTCCATCCCAATATTTTCAGGATTAAGCATAAAGACATCAACGCATAAGGCTCGTAACGCATGGCGTAATGCCGAGCTCGACGAGATTGCGGTACGTAATGCCGTGGAAAGCGAAGTGACGACTTCATATCAGCAGATGAAAGGCTTTGCAAAACAATATCTTCTCGGACAGAAGAAAGTGGAGGCAGCACAACTCGCATACGACGGCATCGCTGCCAAGTTCGAGAAAGGACTCGTCACCGCAATAGATTTACAGACAGCTTCAACGACATTATTACAAGCTAAATCAGACTGCCTGCGCTCGAAGTTGCAATACATTATAGAATATAAAATGGTGGAATATTATAATGGAGGTGACCTGGTCAACGGACAACAGACAACGGACAACAGACCATGAGTAAATAATAAAGATAGTGGACAAGACTGTTGACGGTAGACTGTAGACAGTTGACAAAAAATATTGATAAAAATAAATTACTGATTTAAAGACTATGTGGACAAAGACTGTTGTCTGTTGACCGTAGTCTGTTGACTAAATAAAAAAAGTATGGACATCAAATTAGAAAAGAAAAAAGGATTGAAGGCATTGTTTCAGAAGAAGAACGTGCCGTATTTCGGTGCTGCGGCATTGGTGGTGTTTATTGTGTGGCTTGCTGTGCGTGATAACAAGAGTACGCTGAGAGTCAATGCGGCTACTATGACGGTGGCTGCCGTGGAGCGAGGAGAGTTTAATGACTATGTGCGCCTTACGGGAACGGTGCAGCCTATCACCACGGTGCAGCTCACGCCCTTGGAGTCGGGAGTGGTAGAGCGTATTGTCCATGAAGAAGGCAGCAAGGTGAAACGCGGCGACGTAATCTTGGAGATGTCGAACAACTCTCTCTCGATGCAGATATTGCAGTCGGAAGCTGACCTCGCCGAGAAACAGAATATCTTGCGTAACACGCTCATCTCTATGGAACAGGAGCGTCTCTCATTACGTCAGGAGAAACTGCAGCTCGACTTGGAGGTTAGCCGTCTGAGAAGAACATACGAACAAAACAAGGAGCTTTATGAAAACGACCTCATCGCTAAGGAAGAATATCTTCAGTCGGAGGAGAATTATCAGCTCGCTGTGAATAAACGTACTCTTATCCTGGAACGTCAGGTGCAAGATTCTTTGTATCGTAGCTCTCAGGTGCAGCAGATGGAAGAGAGCCTGAAGTCGATGGAGCTGAATATGAAACTCATCCGTGAACGTGTCGATAACCTCAAAGTCAAGGCTCCTATCGACGGAGAAGTCGGAATGTTGGACGCTGTACTCGGACAGTCGCTATTACAAGGGATGAACATCGGACAGATTAACGACTTGTCTGCTTATAAGGTGCAAGCTCAGATAGACGAACATTATATCGACAGAGTGACGACAGGCTTGACAGCATCGTTTGAACGTCAGGATAATAAGTTCGAGATGAGTTTGAGGAAGGTGTATCCGGAAGTGCGAAACGGACAGTTCAAAGCCGACTTCCGTTTCAGTGATGAGTTGCCTGAAAACATACGCAGAGGTCAGACTTATTACTTAAATTTGCAGCTTGGACAGCCTACCGAAGCAGCGATAATACCAAGAGGCTCGTTCTTCCAGAAGACAGGCGGTAGATGGATTTACGTCGTGGACGAGAGCGGCGAGAAAGCCTACAAACGCGAGATACGCATCGGACGCCAGAACCCTCAATATTACGAAGTGCTTGAAGGCCTCAATCCGGGAGAGAAAGTGATAACATCATCGTACGACAATTACGGAGATAATGAAGTGCTGGTGATTAATTAGGAATATTTGGTAGAGACGCGTCAATGTATCCTGCAAAAAACAAATAAACATTGACACGTCTCAGGAATTGAAAATTGAAAACACGTCAATGATTCCTATGAAAATAAACACACATTGACACGTCTCAGGAATTGAAAATTGAAAACAGAAAATTGAAGATTAAATAATTGGTTTAAGGTTTAATAAATGCATAATTCATAATGCATAATGCATAATTGGGGTGGTAGAAATAAACTTAAAAACTATCAACTTAAAACTTAAAAACTACTTTAAACTTTAAACCTTAAACTTTAAACTAAAAAGCTATGTACATCAAAAACTTCATCACATTATTACGCAGATATACCACATCATCATTGTTGAATGTCGTAGGCATGGCGATAGCCTTCGCTTCGGTATATCTTATTTTAGTTCAGGTGAAACACGACCTTTCTTACGATAAGGTGATTCCTAATTCTGAAAATATCTACAGATTAGAATCACCTAATTGGTACGAAGAAGGGAAGTGGTCATATAATTGGAACAGACAGTGGCCAGACGAGATGTGTGCTGACGTCCCGGAGATAGAAGCTTCTGGTTCAATCTGGATATATGCTTCTGGTGCAGTCGATTTTTCAATAAAGCGTAATCAGACTATTGATAATCTGAAAATAGTGCTGTCCTCGGCTGAACCAGAAGGTCTTGAGGTATTTCCTTTTGAATTTGTTGAAGGTGGATTGGAAGATTTTAGAGCCGCTAATGGGATAATTATTTCAGAAGAAGTGGCCAAGAAATATGACCTTAAAGTTGGTGACTTCCTAACAGTCGGTCGTGGTTTAGAGAGCGGATATGGATTTAACATAGTCGGTATCTTCAAGAACTTCCCAGAACCGAGCAACATATCTGTATGTGAAGGTTGGATTAATATGGGATCTCAGCAGAATGCTCAGATAAATAATTTTAACGACCCTTATTATGTGAGATTGAATGAAGATGCATCACATTTAGAAGTGGAAAATAAGATGAATGCCAATATGATAGAAGCCTGGAAAAAAGAAGGTAAATCAGAAGAGGAATTAGAACATCTCGTAAAAAGATATACGGTCCGACTTAATCCTTTATCGAAAATTTATTTCGATGAACTATCTTATTCCGAAGGTGTGAAAGGAAATCGTTCTACTACATATAGTTTGATAGCGATAGCGGTTCTTATCCTCGTCATATCATTCATCAACTTCATCAATTTCTTCTTCGCTTTGATACCGACACGCATAAAAGCGATAAATACTTATAAGGTGTTTGGAGCTCCGACGTCAAAGTTGCGTGTCAACATTGTCTTTGAAACATTAGGCATTGTATTCCTATCTGTCGTAGTTGCGATGATGATTGTAGTCGTCACAGCCAACACGTCTTTGTCGGAATACATTTCTACATCCGTTTCATTAAGAGAGAATTGGGATTTAGCTCTTTCTGTGATGATATTCCTTATGCTATTCGCTTTGCTGGTGGGTTTATATCCTGCCTTTTATATCACTAAATTCAATCCTGCCATGGTGTTTAAAGGCTCGTTCCATGCAACAAGGTCTGGAAAAGCATTGCGTTATTCTTTGGTAGGAATCCAATATGTTATTTCCATCTCATTGATAATATGTTCTTTGTTTATTCATAAACAACATAAATACATGCTTAATCATGAGATGGGATTTGATAAAGAACAACTTTATGGCATCTTAGTTCCTAATGCAGTCTTGTTTACTGATGATTTTTCATATAACGATATGGATTATACAGGTCGTGATGCTTTTACTGATAGGTTGAAACAAAATCCTCAAATCGTTGATGTCGCTTACGGAAACTCCTGTATTGTTGGCGGAGGAGGAATGGGCTGGGGCCGTGATTATAAAGATAAGGAGATAAGTTTTAGCGTATTGACAGTATCATGGAACTATTTGCAGATGATGGGGATAGATATTGTAGAAGGTCGAGACTTTATGCCTTCTGACGAACATTCCGAAACAGGAGCGCTTATCTTCAACAGAAAGGCGGCTGAGCAATTTGGCATCGAAGTGGGGACAAAAATACAGGCACACATATCAGAAACAACTCTCACTCCAATCGTCGGTATCTGCGAAAACTTCAATACTAAATCTTTGCAATATGAGATACTGCCTTGTGCCATTTTGATTTACGGATCATACGGATGGAGTTTTCCTAGTTATGCACAGATAAGAGCTGCTGCTGGCACTGATTACAAGGAGCTTAACAAATATGTAAGAAGTGTTATTGAAGAGTTCGCACCTAATACAAATCCAGAGTCTTACGAATTGATGTTCATCGATGATGCGATTGCTTTTCAATATGAGATGGAGAAGAAGTTGTCAACACTCGTAACTATATTTACTTTTCTTTTGATATTAATCTCCATCATCGGAGTCTTTGGCTTGGTGTTGTTTGAGACGCAATACAAGCGCCATGAGATTGGAATACGTCGTATCCACGGAGCGTCGTCGGCAGGCATTATCAAGATGTTCAACAAGAAATATCTCTACATCGTGGCTATATGTTCTGCTGTTGCTATCCCGATAAGTTATTACATCATCGACAGGTGGATGCAGCAGTTCGCCTATCGCACCGAAATGTCCGTCTGGGTTTATGTCGTTGCAGTCATGACGATAACGATAATAACTATAGTGACAGTCTCGCTCCGTTCATGGAAAGCTGCAAACGAAAACCCAGTGGATGCGATT
>JAZUCH010000004.1:0-34421 GCA_045639025.1 Bacteroidales bacterium | reverse complement strand
TGTTCGACAAGGCGGTAGCACTTATCAAGGAGTTTGAGGGGTGGCACTCGGCGAAACACTATCCATACATCGGTTATGGGCATAAACTGCTTCCACACGAGAACCTGACAGCAGACATTACCGAAGAACAGGCCGATTCGTTGCTCAGAGCCGACCTATTGGAGCGATACAAGTATTTCCGACAGTATGGGAAAGACGCTCTGCTACTAACGGTTTTGGCTTACAATGTCGGCCATAGCAGATTGTTAGGATATGGTAAACGCCCGAAGAGTAACCTTATCAAGAAAATCGAGTCCGGCGACAGGGATATCTATGAGGAGTATATATCGTACCGTTGCTACAAGGGCAAGCCTATTCCCAGCATCGAACGCCGCAGAAAAAGAGAGTTTCAATTGCTGTATATCCCGTAGCCGTTATTTAAAGAGCCTTCCCTTAAGCAATTGAGAGAAGGCTCTTATTGTATCATTTTAAATCATTTATCACGCTTATGGCAACAATTAAAGTAAAACTACGCCCATCATCAGTCGTAGGGCGTGCAGGAACTATATATTATCAAGTGACTCATCGTAGAGCGACACAACAGATAACAACCAATATCCGATTGCAGCCTGACGAATGGGATGCAATAGGTGAGCAGGTTGTTATAAGTGTTGCTGACAAAAGCATTATTCAGAATCGTATAGATAGTGATATTGCACTATTGAAACGAATTGTTAAAGACTTGGATAGTAGCGGAGTAACCTATTCGGTTGGAGATATTATCAAACGCTACAAGTCTCCAGAATGTCATGTGTCGGTTTTGGACTTTATGAAGAATCAAATTCGGTTGATGCGTAATGCTAATCGCCTGGGTACAGCCCTAAACTATGAGAAAACGATGAAGAATTTCGCCGAGTTTCTTGGCGGAGTCAACTTACCGTTTTCGGCAATGACGGAACAACTTATAGCTGACTACAATGCTTTCCTTGTGCAGCGAGGGATGGTTAGGAACTCTATTTCATTCTATATGCGTATAATGCGTGCTGTTTACAACAAGGCAGTAAGGCAAAAACTTGTTGAACAATCACACCCATTTACAGAGGTCTATACGGGCATTGATCGCACACGCAAGCGTGCTGTTTCAGAGTCTGTAATATCGCAGTTGTATAAACTAAATTTGGCAGAAGGAACGCCACTCGCACTTGCAAGGGATATATTCATTTTCAGTTATTGTACCCGTGGAATGGCATTCGTGGATATTGCCTATCTGAAGAAAGAAAACATTCAAAACGGAGTGATATGTTATGCCCGACGCAAAACGGGACAATTATTGAGTGTGCGTATAGAGCCAAGTATCCAGCGGATAATTGACCGATATTCATCGGCATTATCACCTTATGTTTTCCCTATTTTGACTTCTACGGACACAAAGGAGGCATACGAAGAGTATCAAGTCGCAATCAACAGCCATAATAGACAATTGTGACGATTATCAAAAATGTTGCCTGGTGGTTGCAAATTGACATCATACACTTCTCGCCACAGTTGGGCTACCGCTGCGAGAAACCATAATGTTCCCATTTCTGTCATCAGTGCTGGTATGGGACACACATCTGAACAGACAACGCAGATTTATCTAACAATGTTGGAAAACTCGGTGATAGATGATGCCAATCAAGGACTTATCAGGTCTTTATTGGAGTAGTTCCACAAAAGAACTATGACCCGTTTGCAAAAATACTAAAAATTGTTCAATGGATGGCAGAAATGGACGATTATTTTTTCTTCTCCATGAAATTAAATGATAGTGCCAAATAAATTTATATTCAATGAATTATGATAAATAGATAATTTTATTTGGATAAACAACCCCAATATTTATTGTTTGTAAATTTTTATAAATCAGCAGGCTGTGATTAAAAATGTGATAAAAATATCAGTAAACATTTTTGCATAATATTTTAAATCAAAGACTTGCGAATTACTTATAGTTCTTTTGTGGAACTATTCCTAAAAATAAACTCTATTTACTATGAACAAGATAGCGGTAGAGAGCGATGTTCGCAAAGAGAGAAGTTCGTTTGTCAATGGGACAAACGACCGCGAAGCGTACCCAAAACGCTGGGTTGCGGCTCTTGTTCATACTAATTGTGAAAAGAAAGTTGCGACAAAACTAGAGAAACTTGGAATAGAAAATTATGTAGCGATCCAAAAGGAAGAACACCAATGGAGTGACCGCAAGAAAAAGATAGATAGGATTGTAATACCTATGGTTGTTTTTGTTCGTCTCGCTGAAAATGAAGAAGATGAATTTCGTCGGTTGCCTTTCATAATAAAATTTATAACCTATCCTGGAGCTGATGAATTGGCAACTCCTATTCCAGATGAACAGATCGAGCAGATACAATTTCTTCTAAAGCATTCTGAATCTCCTGTTACTTTTAGCGCACAGATTGAGGTTGGTGATGCGATAAGGATAGTGAAAGGTCCTCTTAAAGGCTTCATTGGGTATTGTTGTGGTGTGAGCAATTCAGATATTGCCATACATTTAGACTTATTGGGTTATGCTACCACTTGTATCTCAAAAAGTGACATCATAAGAATATAATCGTATGAAAGGAAATAATAGCATGAAGGTTTGTTTGGATGAAAATGTGTTGCTAGACTCCAAACAAGTAGAACTACTTTTTGAGATTCTACATACTAATTCTCCATCAGGGTGTGAGCACCAAATTGTAAATATCCTAAGAAAACATATGTCAGAATATTGTGATGTTAAGACAGATGTTATTGGAAATTTGTATATGGAAGTTGGCTATAGACAAGGGCTTACGGTTATGATTTCGGCTCATTCTGATGAGGTTGGATTACAAGTTGTTTACATAGATAAAGCAGGCTTCGTATATGTTAGAAATGTTGCCAGTATTGACAAACAGACGATTCCTGGCAATATTGTAGTGGCTTTAACATCATATGGTGAAATTAGGGGTGTAATAGGGAAAAAATCCCCTCACATCATAGAAAATAAGGATAAAGACATTGTCCCCAACATAGGAGATCTTTGGATTGACTTTGGATTTGAATCAGATGAAGAAGCGAAACAATATATTCAAATTGGCGACTATGTAACATTAGAATCTTACCCGAAAATTACAAATAACGGGAAAAGGATTATATCAAAGGCCTTGGATAATAAAATTGGGGTGTTCGTTTTAGCAGAAGTGATTAAGAATTTAAGCAAGATGAACTTGCCGATTAATGTAATAGGTGTAGCAACAGCTCAAGAAGAAATTGGTTGTCGAGGAGGAATTGTGGCAGCCAATAGAATTAAGCCAGATGTGGCATTTTGTATTGATGTCGGTATTGCAACAGACATTCCATCAATGCCAAAGCAACATTATGGTGAACTTCAATTAGGAAAAGGTGCTGCATTAATTCAGAATGCAAATAGTAATGGACTATTAGTTAAAGATTTGGTAGCTATTGCAAAACAGCATAACATACCATTACAAACAACTATTGGATATAGACCCAATGGAGGCACGGAAGCCGCATTTATACAACTTGCGGGTACGGGAGTCGCTACAGCAAACATTAGTATCCCCAATAGATATATGCATAGTTTAGTAGAAATGTGCGACTTAAGAGATGTCATAAGTGCAATTGACTTATTAACAGCAGAAGTAAAAATGCTATGTAATACTTCCTCAAGTCATTTTAATTTATTTTGCTAATTGAAAATTATAAAGATGAAGAGAATAACAATTATATTAAAGCCAACATCAGAATGCAATTTCAGATGTAGTTACTGTTATCATGCAGATACCAATTACGAAAGGGGGCGAATGTCGTTGGAACTTTTCGAAGAAATTATACAAAAAACGGTATCATATTACAACGACATAGTCTTAATATTTCATGGAGGAGAGCCTCTGTTAATGGGATATGATTTCTTTGTAAAAGCCTTAGAGATTATCAAGAAATACACAACGAAATATGTTAATATTAAGTTAGGAATACAGACTAACGGTTTTTTACTTGATGAGAAATTTTGTTCATTATTCCAAGCTAATGGTATTTTGCCAGCTATCTCTTTTGATGGTCCAGGCGAGTTAAATAGCTTAAGAGATAAAACAGATGAAGTAACCAAGCGAATCGTAGAATTAAAATCCAAGGGATATTCTCTAAATTTGTTAGGCGTTATCACGAAAAGAAATCTCTTTAAGCTTAATGAGTGTCACGACTTTGCTAAAGTTAATCATTGTCATTACAAGATGAATCCAGTATTTGAAAGTGGTGGTGCAAAAGAAGATAATAATTATCTGATTAGTTCAAAGGAGTATATCGATGCATTGAAGGAGTTTTTGCCAATTTGGATGAGTGATGAAACTGCTATATCGGATTTTGAACCAATATCATCACTAGTATATATGGCCCTTACAAAAATCGGCAGAGGGTGTACTGTTTGTGGATGTCTAACAAAATGGATATCAATTCATCATGATGGAACATTGTATCCTTGTGGACGAAGTTATCCTGAAGAATATTGCTTAGGAAGGATTCAAGATATTGATAATTTGTCTTTAGCATTTAAT
Organism: Bacteroidales bacterium; assembly: GCA_045639025.1. GTDB lineage: Bacteria > Bacteroidota > Bacteroidia > Bacteroidales > F082 > Limimorpha. Next base: position 29,847 of record JAZUCH010000004.1, on the reverse strand, counting down.
CATCCGAATTTTAAAAAGCTTATAAAAGGAGCCATCCAACGCAGAGATAATTGCTACCATACATGTAGTTACTATTCAATGTGTCAAGGAGGGTGTAATAATGACTCTCTATTAAAAGGTGATTTAGCAAAACCTTCTGGATTTTGGTGTGATGTATACAAAGAAATGATACCTTTTATTCAAGAGTATTGCCAAAATAATCTGGATAAGATTGCAAATATTCATGTTGTAGAACTATTAAAAAGATGTGATTATGGCAAACATAATGATTAATGAAAACTGCAATCAACGATGTCCATACTGCTTTGCTGCTGAATTTGTTAATATCCGTCAAAATAATATGTCTTATCAAGCTTTTGTAAAAGCTGTTGAATTCATTATTGATGATGAAGACGAAAACTTTAGAGGACGTATAGGTATAATAGGTGGAGAGCCATTATTACATCCTGAATTTGACAAATTCATAACATACTTAATTAATAAAGAAGAGATAAAGAGAATCACAGTCTTTACTAATGGTGTTTTAATAAAAGAACATCTTGAAGTACTATTGAATGATAAAGTAACACTTCTAATTAATGTTAATTCGATAGAGGATGTTGGTAAAAATAATTATTATAAAACAGAAGAGGCAATAGATTTACTTGTAAATAAATACGGGAAGAAAAATCATTTAACGATTGGCTTGAATATTTATAAAAATATGGATTATTCATTTTTTATAAATATGGCAGAAAAGTATAATCTACAAAGAGTTCGATTATCCATCGTTGTGCCTGCATATGGCACACAAAAGAAAGGGTTAGGACATTTTATTGAACTTAAAGACACTGTTCTTAAACTCACAAAAGGTCTATTGGTAAGAGATATTAAATTCAAGTTCGATTGTAATTTACCCACCTCCTGCCTTTGGTCTGAAGAGGATTTAAATGATATGCAATTAATGGGGTTATGTAGTCAAAAAAGAGATTTGATACCATTGGGACATAGTATCTGCAGCCCTGTGATAGACATATTGCCTGACTTAACAATAATTAGATGTTTTGGTCTATCGGATATAACCAAAGTAAGCATAGATAATTTTGATTCAATTAAGGCTTTGAGAGAATATTATGTAGAACATTTTGATATTCCACTTTCAAAACAAGGAATTGACAACAAATGCAATGCTTGTAAATTGTTCCCTGACAAGTGTTTTGGCGGATGTTTGGCTAATAGAATATAATAAATATACAATTAAAATATTACGACTATGAATTTAGCAAAGTACACAGGAGAAGAGTTGCTTTTGATTTATAAGAATCAAAGCATTATTGCTACAGGACAACCAGCAGCAATGGCTTTCAGTTCTGAAAGTTACTACGATGACTACTACAATTATAGTAATTATGACAATTATGATAACTATGGAGATTATCATAATTATAATGATTATCACAACTATGATCAATATAGTGATAGTGGTTGCTTTATTACCAGTGCCGTGTGTAAAACATTTGGCAAGCCCGATGATTGTCGTGAATTAATGACATTTAGAGCCTTTCGAGATACATATATGAAAGGTGATGAAACCTTAAATGGGGAGGTTAACAATTATTATGAGATTGCACCTAAAATATGCGATGCAATTGATGCGAAAGGCGAAGCGGCTGCCAAAATTGAGTATGAGTGGATCTGGAATACATACCTATCCAAAGCATATGATGCTCTTAATAACAATGAGCCAAAGAAGGCTTATGAAATCTATAAGGACATGGTGCTTAGACTTCAAGAGATATATTTATAGAATATGGTAGATTCACATGAGACCTTAATGAATGTGGCGGTATCGTTCCCGATGAACGTAATCTATAATTTTATAATAAACCATGGAAGTAATTAACAACGGACTATCTTCTTATGAAGAGATGGCAACAGTCTATGCTGGATCAGATGAATTTTTTGATGATTGCTGTTGTTCCAACTCTACATATGGAGATTAATTTAAAGATGCCAGATCTAGTTGCAAGATACGATTAGGTCTGGCTCTTTTGAACAATTTTGAAAATATCTCACTGGATTTAATGTCACTTCTCTGATATGTTGAATAGGACATAAGTACCTTATTTCTATCATAAAGCAGCACTTACATTAAGCCGTTTAAACGTAATAAATTTAGCATAATTATGGAGATATCAAAATATTACTTATCTGTAGATGCCCTTGATGGAAAACATAAAATACTATATAGTACATTAACAACAAGTCTTGTTAAACTTTCTAACGAAAAGTATAAATCATTTTTTGTTGAGAATGATTTTTCTGATGAGGCAACACTTAAGATGTTGCTTGATAATGGGTTTATTGTTGAGAACATAAAGTATCAGGAGGAACTATTGGCTACTATCTATAAAAATGAAATGATTAATAGGACTCCTGTTGTCAAAATATTTTCTACAAATAAATGTAATGCTAAGTGTTATTATTGTTTTGAATCTGGCATTAAATTTATAGACATGAGCCCTAAGATTGCAACCCAAACAGCCAAGTTTATAAAAAGTTTCTATGATAAAAATGAACTTCAGATAAATTGGTTTGGAGGAGAACCTTTATTGAATTTTGATGCAATACGCCAAATTACTGCAGACCTAGTATCCGATGGTTATAATTTAACGACACATGTTACTACAAATGGTTCTTTGATAACCCAAGAATACATAGACTTTTTCATAGCAAATTATCGTAAGGTTTCTTTTCAAGTTACTATTGATGAAATTGGGGAAGCGTATTATAAGGTTAAGCAATACGATAACTTGGGAGTGAACGAAGCTTATAGTACTATTATACATAATACAAAGATGCTTTTAGATAATGGAGTATCTACTCGAATTAGAATAAACTTTCACAAAAAGAAACTTGAACGTGCGAAGATTGTTTTCGAAACATTAAAAGAAGTCTTTAAGGACTATGAAGATCTCGTTATTTATCTTGCTCCTCTAACATTTGATAATGAGAAAAGAGATGAAATTGAAGCCGAACATACGCATTTGTCGTTGATGAATTTTTATTCTGAACATGATGTTATATTTGATAATACAAATAAATCAAAAAATTTATTAACATCTTTATCTCTCAAACCTAAAGCTATCCCATGCGGTTCTTGTCGCACAAAAAATCTCACAATCACTGCTGAAGGATTGTTGTACAAATGCCACAGAATCGCAAAATATAACCATTGTGTCATTGGTGATGTTTGGAATGGGCTTGATATAAATAACGAATATTATAAAATGTTTGTAGAGCCATATCGAATTGACAAATCATGTATTGATTGTAATGTATATCCTATATGTAGAGGTGGTTGTAAAGTCGTAGCTAACATAACAAAAGAAAAAGGTAAAACTTGCGATATATATAGCAGGCATCACGAATTAGTTCTTCTATATTATCAAAAACTTACAGCAAATAAATAACAACCCGACATCAGTCTTTACTTTATCAGCAACTAATTAGTTATTATGAAGAAATACTCATTGATAATCTATACCATACTATTGGTAGCTTTGTTTATAAAGTTATTATCCAATTATTCAGAACGTTTTGATGAGGTTGCAAATAATTATTTGACAACTCCAAAATCAGCTGTCAATTTAGTAAAGGGTACTTCATACAATGATTTGACTGATGTACTTCATAATCATAACTACATTACTAGTAAAGATGATGCGGATTTTGTTTCTAAATTCATATCTCAAAAGCTTGATGATGGGCAAACTTTGTCAACTTTATATGATTTGAATAAACGTATTTGGCAGATACCTGTATCTTTGATTGACAGCATTGGCTCGAGTGGATATAAAAACAAGGCAGATAAGTCAAAGGAATCTATTGGTATTGATGATGAATTTTGCAAGAAAGATTTTTCACAACTATATGATAGTGCAGTATTAGATTCCACCCAATACGGCTCCATTAATGTTTCTGTCATAGAAAGATTGGAAAATTCGGGAATGTTCTCCAAGAGCACAAAACCGTGTGCAAATATTGTTGTTCGTTTATCAGAGCAATATATAGATAGTTTAGACAACTACAAATCAAAGAGGAGGACCAAAGCTTATCTTAAAACCAATGACAAAGGAGAGGTCTCATTTAATGGGCTTGATCCTAATCTTTCATATAGTGTATTGCCTATTAAGGATGGTTTTGAATATGGTACATCAAAGGGAACTATTGGTGGCAATCTCTCGGTTGCAATCAATAAGCAACGTTCGCTTAAAGACAAGTTGTTGGGGAGGAATAAAAATACACTATTATGTTCATTTACCCAGCAAGAACATAAGATTAGAATTTTTGATGCACAGACACTGAAGCAAATAAAGGAAGACAAAACATTAACAATTCGTTCGCCCAAAGAGTTTAAAAACATCTTGGTTAAGTATGTTGTCTTGTTTTTTGCTGCGTGGTGGGGATTATGGCTTATATACAAAGTTAGAAGGAAGCCTATAAATGAAACGATACTGGCGATTCTAATGTCTCTAACGGGGCTATGTTTATTGACAATGTTTTCTCTCAATGACCCATTGACAGATAAATTGTTAGGTGCAGATATGGCTCAGGGAATCATTGCAGGTGTAGTTCTTATTGCCATATTGCTAAATGTTAACTTTAAGAAACTCTATCAGAATCAAGCATTGATTGATTTTGATATTCCTCTTGAATGTATCAAGTGGATATTTAAGCCCTTTAAACATAAAGTTTCATACCTTACAAGAATTCTCTCCAATCGGACTAGTAATGTATTCCTGAAATGCATATCATTATGCGGAATCGTCATTTGTTTGCCGATGTTAATCTTGGATTTAATAAGAGTTACATCACTAAATAAGATTGTAAGCAGATTTCTTGAAAAGTTACCTAAAGGGTCTGGCTATTTGGTGACTGCCCTAATGATAACTGCCTTACTATTTACTCCTTTAGGAGTTGCAGTTGGTGGCATGAAAGTTAACCTAAACATCGGAATTCTATTCCAACCTAGTGAGATCGCCAAATATTTGATAATCTTTTTTATGGCGGCCTATTTTAGTGTTAACGCCAATAAGATTGTTCAATTCTCAGAAAAAGGCAACACGAAATTATTTGGGGCAAAACTAAAAATGATGATGTCAATCTTCATCGGTTTAGGAGTGCTAATGGGATTGTATCTGGTTTTAGGAGATATGGGACCAGCTCTCGTTCTCGCATTTACATTTATCTTGTTATATTCGATAATCAAGTCTAAGATCGATTTAGAAGGAACATCCTTAGATAATCAATTGAAAAGGATATTCACTTGTGATATAGCAATGCTGATATATGGTGTACTCTCCTTCATTGTATTCTTATACATAGATAACTTCTTGGGCAATATGGGGGTGCTCTGTTTAGCGTGGTTTGCTTTATGGATCATTATAGGTGTTGTAAAACAGGAAATTTATGAAACTCCAATATTCTTTAATTTTATAATCGCAGCATTCATTTTTGGCGGCACTCTATTAGAAGACATTCCTGGATTAGATAGTGTAGCAGAAAGATTGGATAGTAGAAATGAAATGTGTAGCAACACATGGGGAACATTACCCATTAATGGAAATATAGCGAATGCGGGAGAGAATACACAGGTTGCAGAAGGTCTTTGGGGGTTAGCTTCCGGAGGATTCTGGGGACAAGGATTAGGTAATGGTTCTACTCATTTCATCCCAGCTTTTCACACCGATATGATTCTTGAGAGTATCGGTGAGCAGATGGGTTTTGTTGGTATCTTCATTATTATTCTACTATTGGCCATACTTTTGAGGAGGACCATTGTTGTAGGATATGAGACTTCTCATCCTTTTACATTTTATCTCTGTTTGGGAATTGCAGTTGTAACGGCAATCCAGTTTGTGATTATATCATTAGGCAGTACAGGTATCATACCATTAACAGGCGTAACAGTTCCACTACTTAGTTACGGAAAGGTCAGCATGATATTAAATCTCGCTGCATTTGGAATTATTTTATCGATAGCCTCACATTCAGCGGCTGAAACTACAAAGGCAACTGAAGCAACTGCAAATTTGATAAAACAGAACATTGGGAAATACAACTATTCTGTTTCGCTCTTAAGTTGGACATATTGTATTTTAGCGATATTTATATGTGGCGTATTCTTCTACTACCAATTCATTGATAGAAATGACACATTAATACGACCTGTATATGTTAATAACTCAAGCGGCATACCTATCGTAGAATATAATCCTCGAATTGAACAGCTGACCCGGAAAATGTATTCTGGAGACATATATGACAGAAATGGTGTGTTGTTGGCGACAAGTAATCCTTCTAAAATAGCCGCCTCGGATACTCTTTATAAAAAAGTATTAGGCGATGATTATAAATTAGACATAAAGAAACATCAACGCAGATATTATCCTTTTGGTGAACATCTTGCATTTATGTTAGGAGATAGAAATTCAGACTTATTTATATTTAATGGAAGTGAAGATAATGGATATCTCGCTGAAACCCGTCATTTCTCAGAGCTAAGAGGTTACAATAACCGTCTTGATCAAAATGGGAAGGAATGTCCTACAGTTGAATTATCCACAGATTCAATGCAAATTGATAAATGGCATTCTTTCGATTATGAATATAGAAAGTCTGTAGATCTCTTGAATTATTCAGCATTAATTCCGTATTTAAAAGCTGGTGCGAATGATGATCGAATACGAGATTTCAACAACAGAGATGAAAGTTGGTGGAATATTGGGAAGATAAAACCTAAAGACATTCATCTTACCATTGATGCCGTTTTGCAAACAAGATTACAACAAAAAATGGCAGAATTCATACAAAATCAAATGGGAGGAACAACATTTAATAATTTGCTTCGAGCATCCATTGTGGTATTAGATGCAGAAAATGGAGATTTATTGGCATCAGCAAATTATCCATTGCCATCCTATAAACGCTTAAAAGAAGAGATTGTGGAAATCCATGGGGTAAGAATGCTACCTCCTTATTCCGATAAAGAGAAACCTTCTAATTGGACAGCATATACTGATATGGATTTAGGACTAAAACAAGCATGGGCTCCTGGATCGACAGCAAAAGTCATGTCGGCCTTAGCCGGTTTGAAAAAACGTGGAGTAGCGGCAGCAAATCCCAACAATAGAGATTATTTGTATTTTGTTTCACAATCACAAGTGGTTGGAGCTGAGCCGAAAGGGAGTATCAATATGCAACGCGCAATTGTAGAGTCGTCTAATTGTTATTTTATACATTTGGTTAACGACTATGATTTGTATGATAAGTTATCATACATTTATAGAACTGTAGGTGCAGAAATTAATATGATTAAGCCATATGATTTATTTTATTCCGATTCAGCAAATGTTGGAAAGTTCTATAAATCATTTAATAGTCATGACATAGAAGGGGCAAAAGCAAAATATAAAAAGTATATAGAGAATAAAGATAAAACGCAAATGCAGGATCCTATTTGGCAATGGGCATGGGGACAAGGTGATTTGGCTACGACTCCGCTATCAATGGCAAGAGTAGCATCAATAGTTGGTAACAACGGCGTTATGGTCTCAACGCGATATACCAAAGATGATAAAGGTAATAAAATATCAGTTGTTAGCAGTGCAGAGGCAAATGCTTTAGGTCAGTTTATGGAAGAAGAGGCTGAAACTCATATGGAATCAGCTTTAATAAGTTCTGACAATAATATTATCGGTGGCAAAACCGGCACAGCGCATAGAGATGTGGGTAAAAAAAGGAGCATGGATGCATGGTATATTTGTTATGTAAAACCAAAATCATCAAAAAATACAATTGCTATTGCTGTTCGCATAGAAAGAGGTGGAAGTTCTGTTAATGCAAAAAATATGGTAAAAAAAGTCGTTTTACCAATATTGGAACCAAGTACAGAAAACTTTACAAAGGCATATATTGACAAATTATAAATTTAACAGTAGATATTAGTTATGAAAAAGATTCTATTGCTATTTAGTACTTTATTATTTGCTATTAATCTATCAGCTCAAAATTATGATAGTTATTTGCAAAAGGCATATTCTGCATTAGGGGAGGGAAAAATTGAAGTAGCCCAATCTTCTTATAATATTTACAAGAAGATGACAGGCAGAACTGATTTGGATTTCGAGACTCTATTAAAAGATAAAATTGATAATGACTGGACAAAGTCTTGTTATATGGTTGACTTAGGCAATGGTGAGTATTTAGTGGCACAGAAAAAGGTTAAACTTGATCTATATTTCAAAGATGCCAAAGTTTACTGTCAATCTAATCGTCTAGGTGGATTTATAGATTGGAGATTACCATCTGACGATGAAGCTGCAATTTTATTTGCAAATGGGTTTATCCCGGATAAATGTAGTAAATATTCAGGCTTTTGGTGTGACTCAAAAACGGTATTTTTAATAAGTGGGAAAAAGAGTAAGCATCATGATTCCGCATGGGATTGCTTCCCTATTAGAAGATTTAAAAAATAAAAGATATGGCATTCTTAGAAGAATATACATTGCTAGACGAATTGGGCCAAGGTGGTTATGCCACAGTCTATAAAGTTCGTCATAATAATTTAGGTTACATTCGAGCAATTCGTGTACTAAATGCAATTATTGCTCATGGAGAAACAGATAAAACTTATCAAAAGTTTTTAGAAGAGTGTAAACTCTTACTTAGATTAGGTAATGGTAATCACCCCAACATTGTACATATCTACCAGCCTCTGCTTAAAGCACAACGTGCAATTGTTGAGATGGATTATGTAGATGGTAAAGACTTGTATCATTATCTTGAAGAAAAGCATTCATTTGTAGGAATCAAAGATGTGATGAGACTTTTGAGTGATATAGGTAGTGCCCTGGCTTATTGCCATGAGGATATCTATAAATTCTGTATGGATAAAGATGAGGATAATCTACAAGATGACCCGGAAGATGGTCGCAAAGTATTATTAGATAATAAGACTAAACAAAGGCTGATTAATAAGTATAGGGTAATACATAATGACATCCATTCAGGAAATATAATCAGGCGTGAAGATGGCTCTTATGTGCTACTTGATTTTGGATTAGCAATTGAGGGTGATAGCGTTGTTCGAAGCAGCCGACGCAAAAATGGAGCACCAGAATTTAAAGCTCCAGAGAAGTGGGAAAACGATAGCATACTTACAACTCAATCTGACATTTATAGTTTTGGTGTTGTATTGTATGAATATTTAGCGGGAAGAGTCCCTTTCCTATTTGACAAGAAGAATTCAAATCCTGTAGAAGCGGAATATCTATTAGGCAAAGCCCATAAAGAACAACAACCAGCATCAATATTTGACCTACGAAAGGCTGCCTTTGAGCATTCTCATCCTGGGGAGACTTACGAAAAAGACTATCCAGAATGGTTAGAAATGTTGATAATGAAATGTCTGTCAAAATCAACCAAGGATAGATTTAAGAATGGTAAAGAATTATATTCTTTTGTTCTTGAGTACACCAACAATGAGGCAGACACACAGATAGAAGATTTGAGAAGAGAAATAGTCTCATTACAAAATAAGATTACTTCACTAGAAAAGGCCACACCCATTCCAAGCAAAGAAGTAGATAAACTTGTTACTGATTTGCAAGAACAATTAAAAGATGTATTGTTAAGTAAAAGTTCACTAGAACAAAAAGTTAAAAAAATACAATCAGAAAACACTTCTCTAAAAAAACAGCAGAAACTATACGATGAGGTAAATATTGAGTGTAATGAATTACGAGATAAAATAGAAACTCTTGAATGCCGTTTGAAAGAAACTGAAGCGGAATTAGAGAATGCTACAAACAAACTTTCAAATCTTGCAAGAGAAAACAAGGCTCTGCAAGAGGATAATGCCAAACTCCGAAATAATACTAGTCGCAGTTCTGGTAAGGTATGGAGAATACTATCTGTATTGTTATTTATCTCGACTTGCATTATAGCAATTTTGTATATGAATAAGCCAACATATGTTGGTTCATCAGATGTAATAGCTGTGGAAGTTGACGATGGAGCATATGAGGGATTCAGTAGTTCTAAGATAAAATCTTTAATTTCGGAGAGAGATTCACTGATAAATATATTGAACTCTAAATCTCAAATTAACACTCCAATAAAGAATGATGACAGGATTATAAATCAATTAAAGGGAGATATCCAGAAAAAAGAAGAACAGATTGCAACACTAAATATAAGAATTGACGAATTAAATCAAGAGGTATCTACGTTGAAATCTAATCAAAATACAGGAGGATATTCTCAAAGTGATATTGATGCCAAAGATAAAACTATAAGATCACTTAATTCTGAAATTAGCAAACTAAGAAATCAAATTAAAGAAAAGGATCGTCTCATTAATGCACTTAATGAACAAATTGGAGTAAACTAATATGGGAAAGAATATTTTTGCGAAGATCGCAGATCTGATTAACGGCACTCATTCAGATGGGGACTCTATCCCTAAGAATGACAATAAATCCAGTAATAGTATCGACAAGAAGGGGGATTTACTCAATGCAGTAATATCAACCTTAAAGTCTAATTACGCAGGTACAAAGATTTCTTTAAAGGAATATTCATTATCACTATGGATAGATGATAACCTTTTCTATAACTCATTGATGCTTGATAAATTTCAGGATGTTTTAATTACAACTATTATAGATGAACTCGGAATAGAGTTCGGTTCGATAGAGATTGGCTCAGGTGCTATTTCAGATAGCAGCACAACTAAAATTATGGATTGCTGCTACTTATGCGTACAGCCAATTATGTCAGTTCAAGCTATCTCAAAAGCTATAATATCTCAAGTTCCGGGGAATGGGTCTTTAATTGAGGAATGTGTCAATATTGATTCACAAAGGATTCAAGAGCTTCCTTGTAAAAGATATAATATAGGCTCAGGCAAACATCCTATAATGTCTGATAATAGTCATAGAGAAAACCAAATTGCGATTGATGACAACTCTTCTTCTACTGAATTCGATAAAAATAAATTCGTAAGTAGAGCCCATGCACATATATCTTACGATAGTAAACATGGATTTCTATTGTATGTGGAACATGGAGGTACCCGTGCTGCTCAAAAGCGAACACATATACATAGAGGTGGTGAAAAGATCGAACTCAATAACATCCTAATCCCAGAGCCTCTTCAAGATGGTGATTATATTGTGTTGAGCAAATATGTTCATTTATTATTTAAAAAAGTGTAACAATGAAATTAGTAAAAAAATTATTAGACATATTTAAAGGTAGTAAAGAAGGAGATGGTTTGATTAGTGACCAACTTACCAACAAGAGATTGTTGGAAGAGCTGACATCTCATTTTAAAACAATGTTAAATGCAGAGTCGGTTGGACAACGAATGTTATATCCAATGTCCTTTAATATTTTGATGGATCCTGCGGATTATAATGATAGAAGGCAATCATTGCCATTTGTGCTCCCTCAAGTTGTATCAGCATTTTATGGTATTATTGATGATATGCGACAGGAATATCCTGATTATACTCCCCCCGCGAAATATTGGTACTTCCAGTTTTCTGCATGTCAACTAGGCACAATACAAACAGGAGACTCAACACCTTTAATTGTTAGAAAAGGCCATATAACAACTGTCGCCACATTATTGACTTTTGATATTAAAGAAGCTAATAATGTCTCAGTAAATAATAACACTCGAGTGTCAATCAAATTAGATGACTCTAATGTTATGAATGATGTTAATGTAAACTGGAATGCCATAAAGAATTTGGATGTTCTTAGTGACGGAACATTTACATATAACTTTGATAATACATTAAGTCGTGATACTCAACGAATTACCGACAACTCAAATATGGCAGAAGTAAATGGTGTTGCAGAGTTGTCATATTCGAGAGGCGGGCGTAATTACCATTTCATAATGAAAGATAATCTCATTCACATTTCCGGTAAAAATGAAATGAGAAAAGGGCGTTCATTCTTTATTTTAGAAAGTCCTGATATTAAAGATTCTCATGTGCAAATTAAATATTTGCCGTCTGAGAAGAAGTTCCAAATAGCAGCATATGGCCCGACAAGACTTAATAGTCGAAGAATTACTGAAAGTAGTGGTGGAGATGTATATTGGCATGATTTGGCAAATAATTCAAGTATCTTCATAAACGACGAAATAAGTGTGAAATTTGAAATCAAATAATATTAAGGTATGGGAACAATAACATTCTTCGGCAATACAGATATGGGGCAAATCCGTTCCAATAACGAAGATGCTTTTATTGCTCAACACATCTGGGATGAGAAACATATTCTGGCTGTTGCAATTGATGGAGTTGGTGGATATGAAGGAGGCGAAATTGCTGCTTCTTTGGCTCAAAAAAGTATCGTGGAATATCTTGAATCGTATTCTAATGGTGAACGATTAGAGTTGCTTAAGCAAGCCGTAATATTTGCCAATAATAGAATATATTCGGAGCGTAAGAGCTTGCCTCAATATAGCAGTATGAGTTGTGTTTTAACTGCTATCCTCGTTGAAATAGAAAGCAAGCGAATAAATATGGCTCATATTGGGGATACTCGACTATACCAATTTGCTAATAGGGAAATTGTAAAACTATCACACGACCACTCTCTTGTCGGATATAGAGAAGAAATTGGAGAATTAACAGAAGAGGAGGCGATGAAACATCCCCAACGGAATGTTATTGGTAGAGATGTCGGTTCTCAATTCCTTGAAAGTAGCGGAAATGATTATATTGAAGTTGAGTCATTCCCTCTGATTCCAAACTCCATTTTATTACTATGTTCTGATGGATTGTGCGATATGATAACATCAGAGCAGATGAGAATTGAATTAGAGAAAGAAATCCCGATAAAGGAGAAAGTTGATAATTTGATAAATGAAGCAAATAAAGCAGGAGGTAAAGATAATGTTACTGTGGTCCTAGTTGAATCAATAGATTCCGAGTGCCTTTCGCAGAATGAAAATGATATTGAAGAGGAACAGCCACTTACAGGGATACACGTTACAGAAATACCTGTTGATGATGCCCACACTAAATCCAGAACTAAAGTATCAACTTCTCGAATATTTTCAATCATACTAATTTCCATCTTCTTAGTTGTGATTGGCTATTTTCTAGGAGGGTTTACTGGCCATAGAGTACTCCCTACTATATTTACTAAAAGCTTACAGAAAGATACTATAATAGTAGAACACACAGATTCTCTTGTTATAGAGTTAAGGAAGGATACAACAGAACTTCATAAGATTATTAGAGAGAAAGAGACTTTGATAGATGCACTTCAAAGTGCAATAGGATTTGAATAATTTTAATATTAACTGATATGAAAAAGATAATTATCATACTATTGGGATTATTCTTGTTCCCGATGACTGGCATGTCGCAAAATAAAGAGAGCTATTTAAAATCTGCATATGCATCATTTGAGAAAGGAGAGTATGACAACGCGCAAAAGGCGTTAAATGTATATGTCAGTGCATTTGATGGTGATGCTTCTGAGTTGGCGAATAAGATACAACAATGTAAGGATTTCATGAATAAAGCAGAAAGTGCTATTGCTAGACAGCAGATAAAAGATGCAATAGACTATTATCGAGGCGTTTTATCAATCAATCCCAACGATCCTATTGCGAAGAAAAAAATTGCGGATTTGGGGATGACAGTAAAAAACGACAAACCACAAGTATCGTCGCCTAAAAGAGTGAAGACAAATCCAATTAAGCCCATAAGCAGTGGATTTGAGATGAGAATTTCAAGTTCATTTGATTCAAAAGGCCCTTTTGGCTTTGGATTCCATTTTAACAGATCATACTTCAAGCTTGGATTTGATGTATTAATTTCAGGTTCTAAGAGCGATTTGAAACAGGATTATTTGGATAATGAATATATGTGGGATGATAATATAGATGTTCTGAATAATCAATTTATTCTTTTAAACCAAAAGAATAATTATTTGCCCGATGAAAGTAGTAGACTTTGGTATGTTCAAAGTGAATATATTAACCCTATAACTCAATTGACTTTAAGTCCTGGCATAAACCTAAAATATTTTTCTATTGAATGTGGTTTAGGCGTTTTTATTTGTGAGAATATTGCAGTAACAGAGTATAAAATAGCAACCACTGGAAAAGAACAATATCAAGGAATTAAAAAAAGTAAATCATATTTTACTGCGAGACCGACTATTTCTGGATATATTCCAGTAAGTAAAAATCATGATTGTTTATCTGTAAGCCTTGGTTATAATTTCGTTTCTGGAGCAGAACCGCTTAATGGTTTTGTTGTTGGATTAGGATTTTCGTGGAATGTTACTATATTTAAATAATTATAAATCATCATGAAGAAATTTATATTAACTTTTTTAGTGATACTGTTTGCCGTACCTATTATGGCGCAAGATTATAATGCATATTTGCAGTCGGCTCAGAATAAGTTCGATCTAGGAGATTATGAAAACGCACAAAAAGCATTGAAAATTTATGTTGAGATGACAGGACAAAGTGAAACTAATTTATCTGAAAGAATAACTACAGCAATAAAATTGCTTAAAAACGCTCAGATTTCGACTGATGATCAAAAATATGCTCACGCAATAACATTGTATAAACAAGTATTATCAATTAATCCGAAAGATCCCAACGTTCAAAATAAAATCAATAAACTTCAAGCAATTATTAACAACTCCCATAAAGCGAATCAAGCAAATGCTATTGAAAGTAAACTTTTACAAATAGGCGATAAGGTTGATGGATATTCAGTATGTTATTTAGATGAAACTAAAACCTCTGGATGGGTTATAAGAATTGATAATAAAAAAGGTATGCAACATCACCACAACTCCTATGGGGAATGGCGAGTGCCTTCAGTAGAGGAATGCAAGGTTATATATAAAAGTAGATTTAAACTCGGATTGAATAAAGCCTATTGGACCTCAACACTATCAAAGAAGGTAGCGAATTGGCACTTTTATTATACTTTTGATTTTAATAGTGGGAAAGAAAAATCAACTAGTTATGATAAGGATTATCCAAGGATTTATATAAGGAATTTTTAATGTTGCATAAACACGTGTTTTTATATGTGTTTATTCTCCGCCAGTTATTCAATAAATAGTGTCATAAATGTATGAAACGATTATTGGCAATATCTATCATAATGTTTTGTTCACTGCCTTTAAGTGCGCAAAAATATACAGAATATCTATCATCTGCTAAATCACATTTAGAATCTGGCAATATAGATAAAGCTATCTCGTGTTACAATGTTTATAAATCCATGACAGGAAAAGTAAACGACGAATTTGAGGAGAAACTCAATACGGAGATAGCAAATAATTGGGGCGGTATCCAAAAAACAGATAATGAAGAATATGATTATGTCGGTTCTGGGCCTTCATGGGAAGGGGATGATTGTTTGCAAATTGTCGGATTGCGTAACAAATATGGTTTTGTTGATACAACGGGGAAAGTAGTCATTCCTATCAAATATGATGATGTAGATGGCGGTTCTCCCAAAGAAAAGTATACTAATAATTGGGATGGAGATGGTCTAATGTCAGTATGTATCAATAATAAATGGGGGTTTATAGATCGAAATGGGAAAATTATTGTTCCACTGATCTACGACAAAGTAGATAAAAGATGTTATAGTCCTAAATACACTAGACCAGGAATAACAAGAGTCTGGAAGGATGGTTTGGTTGGAGGGATAAATTATACGGGAAAATTTTTGTTGCCAGTAGAATATCAGGTGATCGAAAATAATTACGATAAGGACTTGTTCTTTGTGAAAAAAGATAATAAGTATGGCTATTTTAATGCAGAGTATCAATTAGTGCTCCCTTTCAAATATGATTTTACATCTGGATTTATTGATAAAGAGGGATTGTGCGCAGTGGGAATTAATGGAAAATATGGATATATAGATAAAGAAGGGAACGAAGTTATTCCATTAGTTTATGATTTTGCGGCACCATTTTATAACGGGTTGGCTGCTGTTGTTAAAGATGGCAAATTAGGCTATATTAACAAATTAGGCGAACAGATAATCCCACTAAAGTATGATGTAGAATATACCAGTTTTTACTACGAATATGGTTCAGACGATTATCGGAAAGCGTTATATCTAGGATGTGGCTTTCAATATAGCCCACACATTACATTTGTGAAGTCATATAACGGGAAATTAGGCATAATAAATAGAAATGGTGATTTACTAGTTGACTATAAATATGATAGAATTAAAAGCGCTGGCACATCGGGATTTACATGTGAGATGGGAGAAAATTTAGTATATGTTGATATAGCTGGCAATGAATATCAAACAGAAGAAGAAAGAAGTGAAAAATCAACCGAAAAGATGGCAAATCAAGGATATGTTAATGCGCAATTACGATTAGGTCGCAAATATCTTAGTGCAGGGAATTATGAATTGGCTCACGAATGGTTACTAAAAGCCGTAGCTCAGGGAAGTATTGATGCAGTTAAGGAAATAGCATATGGGTATGAGAAAAGAGGAGAATATCAACTTGCATATGATTGGTATTTAAAAGCTGTAGCGAGTGGTGATATTGAAAGTCTTAGAGCTATTGGTGATTTGTTCTTTTATAAAGACGGCTTAGAAGTATCTTATTCTAAAGCTACTGAGTGGTATTTGAAATATTTAGAATCTTCTGATTATCTTGAATACAATAACAATAGCCGTTGTTTTTATAATCTTGGTTATATGAATTATTATGGGGGCTATGGTATCCAGAGATCCTATGTAAAAGCTTTAGACTTTTTTCAAAAAAGCACTATGCATAAAGCAAAGTATTTCCTCGGCTTGATGTATGAATATGGGCAAGGTGTTGATTCTGATTTTGTAAAAGCCATTGAATATTATAAGGCAAGTAAAGGGGAAAGGGATGCTGAGGAACGAATAGTAAAATTGTCAAATTAAGATTATATTATAATGAAGTACTTGTTTTATCCAATTGCAATATTGCTTTTAGTATTGACTATTACTGAGTTTTTCCCCGTTCTGATGTATGCGTGTAAGCATATTGCTGTGTATCAATGGCTACTTTATGGAATGGCAGCATATTTTATCCTAAGAAGATTCAACTTCTTCTCTCGTAATGAACAATGGTTGCAAACAACATCTCATGAAGCCACGCATGCTATTGTAGGAATGATGTTCTTTCACAAGATTCACTCCTTGCAAGCCAATGAGGATCATGGCGTAGTATATCATAGCGGAAGAAAAATTGGAGACATTTTTATAAGCCTTGCACCATATTGCCTGCCCATACTCACCTATGTATTTTTACTATTGCGCATTATAGGGGCCAACAAGATGCTTTATGTATTCGATTTATTCATTGGCTTTACATTGGCATTTCATCTTATGTGCTTTGTATCTCAGACCAAATTATATCAGCCAGATATACAAGGGCAGGGATACATAAAAGCATTCTTATTCTTATTTGTTGCTTGGTTTTTTAACGCAACAATTATACTATTAAGCATTAGGAAAGGAATAGTTGGTGCGGTAACATATATATTCCCTAAATATTGGAATGACATTATTGATTGGTGGAACCTTATATTTTAATTAGGTATGTTGCTTCGTTCTTTATCAAATTTAATAAAGCCCTCTAATGAACAATTGAGGAATAAAACTAATGGTCAATTTACACGATTGAAGATTTGGCTATATCAGTTACTATTAAGACGGCTACTCAAATCTTATTTGCATTATGCTATATCCGATTCGATTGTTATAAACAATGGAGATATTAAGATTGTACATGAATTTAGAGATCTGGGATTTGAAAGCGAACTTATTAGAAATAGAATAGGATTTAAATCAGACATGATTAGTCATTCATTACCTATTATGATACGAAAAAGTAAAGCGACATGTAATTTCTCCTTTTTTAATTTCAAGAATTTATTGAGCATATATGTTGATGGAAAAGAGTTGTTCATCAAACATGACGAAACGTTCTCAATTGATGGAACTGTGCAAGGGAAAATCAAATGTTCTACAAATGATAGTTGCGTTTCTCAGTCTATTATTAAAATTTTGTATCAGAAAAATTGCTTAGAGCCATTGAACAATATACCTGATCAAAGGACAAAATTAACTTCTGACAAAAAGCCTACAAACCAACGACAAAGAAAAACAACTGCATCACCCAATATATTTGAGAGAGAAAGGGAAATATCACCTATTACTACCCCAAAGGTATCGACAGCTGATAAGACTGAAATAATACACGATATTCAACCCAAAGCAATTGAGAAAAAAGGGTTTGATATAGATACATCTTTCTGATATTAACTACTAACTTCTATTGTTATGGATACTATTTCCACAAAAATTCAAGAAACATTTGCAGATTATGCCATCTGCAAAGATAGAGCTGCGTATGGATTGTTCGCAGGACGCAATTTGCCAACCTTTGTAAAAGACTATATTCTAAATAGATTCTCTAAGGGTGAGGAAAGAGACGAGGACGGAATACGAGAGTATTTGGCGGCAAAGATGCCACAGAACAGTGATAGTCTTATGATGAGACTTCTTGAAGGTGAGAATGTTAATATAACTACTCGTATTGTTGTAAAAACGAAACTTGATGATGGTATGGTTGCATTTATGCTACCAGACCTTAATATCACTGCAAATATGTTCATCCAGCCTAAAGTATTGGCAGATAATAAGGCAGACCTTGTTGATGGTGAAAATTGGGGTAATATAACTATGCAATATATGCCTCCTGAAGGTAGGAAAAAAGGTTATGTATTAATGACATCATATAAGTCATTTAATCCATATAAGAACCTTGACTTTGAGGATTTTATCTCTAAGAGAGAACTGTTTAGCACAGAAGAATGGATTGATGTACTTTTGACAACAATGGGATATACCCCAGATAGTTTTGATACATTAGAATCAAAATTTGCAATGATAACAAGATTGTTACCAGCAATAGAACCTAATGTGAATTTCATAGAACTCGGTCCAAAATCGTCTGGAAAGAGCTATACCTACAACAATTTAAGTCAATATTTTCGAATGATTAGTGGCAAGTGCACACGAGCTCAACTTATATACAATCATGCCACAAAACAATATGGAGCAATTAAAAATCATGATTTAATCGTTTTCGATGAAGTCTCTACACTAAGTTTTGATGATAGAACAGGGGAACTTCAAGGTTTCTTAAAGAGTTATTTGGAGGCTGGCAATGCATCACTGTCTAATATAAAGATTGTATCATCGTGTGGTCTCGGATTGGCTGGCAACATTGCTTTAACAGAAGACATGCAACCTGTAAATGAAGATTTTCAAAGTATTCTCCCGGATATATTTCGCTCATCAGCAATGATGGATCGCTTTCACTTGTTCATTCCCGGATGGAAATTGCCTAAAATTTCAGAAGGTCAAATATACTATGGCTGGGCGATTGATGCTGAGGTCTTTTCAGAATACTTGCATTATATGAGAACTGAAACATATAGCCAAAATATTTTCGATGAATTGGTAATGTACGATAAAAAGACGGCTTATGTAAGACACGCTAAGTCTGTTAGGAAAATCGCTACAGCATATTGTAAATTACTCTTCCCTCATATCAAGTCTTTGGATGAGATGTCGGTAGAAGATTTAAATATCTTCAAGAAACTATATACCGAATATTGCCTATTTCCTGCTATTGAGGCTCGCTCGTTCATTTACGAGCAATGCAAGCTTGTTGATGGCGAGTATAAGCACAACTCTATGCCCGAATTCACCATCCCCGATAACGAAGAGCCTACGGATGTCGAAGAACCCACAGCAGTTGATCAATCCGATGAGGTTGGCGAGGATGACCAGATCGCAGGAGTGAATTAGATAGATTAGGTAATCGATTGACTGATAATGTTATGGTCATGCGTATGTTTAAAATGGGATTTTTAGTAATCTGCATATTGATAATTGTTGGAGTTGCGACTGCCGCTACAGCATATCTTGTTGTTATGTATAGCAGTTCTCCAAAACAGTATAGCGATGTGTCAAAGATTCCCTATAATAGAGTTGGTCTGGTGTTGGGAACGAATCCCTTGGCACCATCGGGGAATATGAATTACTATTTCAAGTATCGAATCGATGCTTGCGAGAGGTTGTACAAGGCGGGTAAGGTTTCGAAGATTTTGGTTAGCGGTGACAACCACAGTAAGGATTACGATGAGCCATCATATATGAAACAGGCCCTTATGGAGCGAGGCATTCCCGAGTCGGACATTATCTTGGACTATGCAGGTTTCAGAACTCTCGACTCGGTCGTGAGGTGCAAGAAGGTGTTTGGTCAAGAGCGTATGACCATAATATCTCAAGGATACCATAATGCCAGAGCAATCTATTTGGCGAAGAGTTCGGGGATCGATGCTATTGGCTATGATGCTAAAGATATTAAGCGAACACGGACCTATTACATTTATGGCGTAGGTCGTGAGGCATTGGCGCGAGTCAAGATGTTTGTCGACCTTGTGTTAGACAAGCAGCCGAAGTTCTTGGGCGAGATGATCGAGATATAGTCGGCATAGGCATGCTAAATTCCGCAAAATTGCACTGTGCCTTTTGAGTAAAATAGTGGGGTGTCTGTCGAGGACTTGAGCATTTTCAAGAAGTTATATACCGAGTACTATCTGTTTCCTGCTGTCGAGGCACGATTGTATATCTATGAGCATTGCAAGGTTGTCGATAGTGAGTATAAGCATAATACAATGCCTGAATTTATAGTATCAGAATAGGATGACCTAATTTCTACATTCTCATTTCGCGCTTTCTTGTTGAGAGTCGGAATTTAATAACAATGTAATATATTTTTATGAAAACAAATACACGCAATATATGTATATGGTTATTTGTAACCTTGTCATTTGTTTCTTGTGGACAAAATAATAATCAACAAGAGCAAACTTTTGTTCAAGAGTTAAACAAGATGCTTGCATGGCCTGAGGATGGAATGTATTCTGATGAAGTTATGGACTCTGTTTTTGACTTTATTATTAGAAATCCCCAATCGCTTGAATATGAATTTAAAGAGGAAATACCTCATGTGAAAATTGCCACTTCCGATGATGGCAATATGCGAGCTTATAGTTTAGAAAGATATGGTTTTGGAGGTAACCCTTCTTGGGGATTTTCATGTAGGACACTACTTCAATACAGGTCGAGAGAGTCTATATTCTATCAAGAAGTTAAAAGCTTCAATGGTTTCATTACTCATATATATCATATTGATTCTAATAAATTTTACTTGTTGAAAGATTGGCAAGGAAGCATTAATCAAAGTGCACACGAACATAACACACTTTATGTCTATAAAATAGACAACAATAAATTACACAAAGTACAAGGGGCTTTTGTAAATAAAGAGAATGTTTCTAATCAACTTGAATTCTCATGGGAGGATTTTGGCGGATATGTAGAGATCGATTACGATAAAGAAGACTCTTTGGTTGTTTATAGTATATCAAAGAAAGAACTATATGTTATTAAAGGTGCTCCACTGATGAACAAGACATTAAAATATCGTCAATATAATTGGAACGGGAGATGTTTTGAACCTAATAAATATGATGAACCAGTAGAATATTCTAACGAAAAATTCTTTATCCGAATTGAACAAAATAGCGAGAATTCTTGGACTTACAAATGTTGGAATGGAGATACAAAAAATGGAGAACCTGACCTTGTTATAACTTCTGGCACAAAACAATATTGGACATACAGTAATAATTATATTTCTTATGATGAATGGGCTACTGATGATGAAAGTTCACCATTGGGAGAGAAATATATTTTTTCCAATAATGGCTATCGTTATGAATATAGCCATGGCTGGATGCGAGGAGAATCTATTGACGAGTTGTATGTGTATGATCCGAATGAAATGATAATTTATTACGGAGAATTTACACCTGTTCGGCATCCGTAGTTTCATCTAAGAAACATAGAGATCATGTTATATTAAAGATTTGGGGAGATAGTATTTCTTAGTGAGATTAGAATGTAAAAAGTATTGATAGGGGGATAAATGGGGTGATATATGATTTTGTGCTGTCAAATCGAATGATAATGAAGATGTAAGAAAGGCATAAAAGAGTTAGTGTATTGGTATAAATGAAACAGATTTCTTCCGACATGGATAATCTCACGTATCATTCTAAGCGATTGGCTTACTTGCTGCGACATTCCAAGTTGCCTAACCATAAAGGCTGGATAAAGGTTGATGTTGTGCAAAATGAATTGGGCGTATCATTGCTTGATATTCAGAAAATTGTGCATGAGGATACAAAGGGACGCTTTGAATTCTCAGAGGATAAATCATCGGTTAGAGCTTTGTATGGACACTCCATCGATGTCAATTTGGGATTAGAACCTACCACACCTCCACCGGTATTATATCACGGAACCGCAGAAAAGTATATAGATAGCATAATGAAAGAGGGTCTAAGGCCTCGTAAGCGCAACTTTGTACATTTATCCGAGACTATAGATATGGCAAAGCAAGTCGGCACTAGACATGGCAGCCCAGTTGTTCTTTCTATTGATATCGAAGCAATGATTAGTGTTGGTTACAAGTTCTACAAAGCCCAAAATGGCATTTGGCTAACAGGAGATATCCTGCCTAAATTTTTAAAGGTTGTCTGTTATGAGTAATATATATTGGAGTGCTGATACGCATATCGGACATCAAAGCATATTGAAATTTATGCCTAATCGTCCTTACGCCTCAGAGGAGAATATACAAGCTCATGACGAGTGGATAATTAACCTTTGGCAAACAACTATTGGCAAACATGACCAAATATACATTGCTGGGGATTTGACATTCCGCAAAAGTGAGGATGCAAGACGATTATTAGAGCAGTTGCCAGGAGAAAAATACTTGGCAGTCGGCAACCATGATGGAGCAATTAAAGCACACTCAAACTATTTCCGTAAAGTAGCTCAGATTATGGAAATAACCATTAAGCCTTCAATGTATGAGGTATTGAGTGAAGAGTTATGTGTTGTGCTATGCCACTATCCCTTGTTAGATTGGCCTGGTAAGCAGCAAGGAGCGGTAATGTTACATGGCCATTGCCACGGCACAATGGATGATTTTAATGCGAACTCAGTCGATTTGCGATTTGATGTCGGGATAGATGGAGCATTAGCAAAGCACGCAGGTGGATTCATAGATATAAATACTCTATATGATGCCATATTGAAGAAGACAGGAGGTCTAACCCCACAACAATACGCAAACGAGAAGTACTGACGAATAAACTTATTAGATTATGAAATACGAAGTTATTACTGATAGATTCGAAGTTGAAAAATTGGCGGAAGACATTTATTTATCGGGGGATAAACCATTTGTATATATTGATTATGCAGATCTTCGCACTCTCAGAAGAATCAGTACATTAAAATATGGCATCTCATTCAAAATTTCTTGTTCAAACAACAAATTCATTGAAGAGATATTATATGCAATAAAATCACAAGATATACCTCTTAGCGATTTAAAAACATACTTAATCAATATTCGAGTTAATGAAGACGAAACATCTTTGAATTACGAAAACATTGGCAATCTTTTAGAACAGATACGAGTTGTTAAACCAACAGATAGTTCCGAAGACTATTTTGAAGGGCTATGGACTCTCAACACAAACTCTTCTATTCCTCTTGGTGAATGTTATATCAATCTCATATTTGGATTCAATAAAACAGCTGAAGATCAACTCGAAGATGAGAAACACGAACAGATGATAGAAGAATACCAGAAAATAAAGTTACCACCAGTAGAGTGGGATTTTTCAGAGTTAAATATAGAGCCTAAGAATGAAAACTAACATGAATTCAGATACTTCGTTTGGGAATAGACTTCAGTCTATTATTGAATCAATACATTCATTAAATGTAAAGGAAGGGGATCTTTCTAATTTAATATTACCTTTATTGCCATCCGTACATTTAGACAAAGAATATGTGCTATCATCGTTTCGATATGGAGTAGAAAACTTTGGATATGAGTATATCCCATATATCCACCAAAATAGCGCAGTTAAAGAATGGTACCCTCCTGAGGACTTAAACTACAACGGCATTAGGGCTTTTCCTAAAGGAATATCCCCAAGAGGTTTAATACTACGGATTATTAATCCCATAGTTGAAGGAGGAGACTATAAAGACGAATATCTGATTAAGGGTATTTGGGGATATGAAAGAATCATAGATTCTATACCGCCCATTCTTCCATATTTCAAACTGGACTTTTTAGAGAACTGCATACTCGAAGCATGGGTACTACATAAGCTTCGTGATTTTTTACCCAAATATTGGCATGCTAATTATGGTGCAGTGTCATATATTTATGGACAGGAAACAATTGATGAATTATTCTCTGATAACTATGAAGGCGATTTAGGCTTTGCATACGAACGTAATACGGTTAAAGATCAAGTTCGGTCATTAGATATTGAAGCATTAGTTCCTCAAGTAAAAATAGATGGAGATTCGGCCACATTTACTTGTGCATATTGGAATCATTTCAGAGGTCTATATATAACAGAAACAAAGTTCAAGAATGAAAATGGGCTTGTCTATGTGGCTTCTGAAAACAAGAGATGTCTTGTTATACACCATTCTAATATTTTGTTTTGATGTTAAATT
Organism: Bacteroidales bacterium; assembly: GCA_045639025.1. GTDB lineage: Bacteria > Bacteroidota > Bacteroidia > Bacteroidales > F082 > Limimorpha. The sequence continues at coordinate 5,095 of JAZUCH010000004.1, read as the reverse complement.
GACAAAATATACTACTATGGGTAAAGATTATGCTGAAAGTTTTTGGAAACATTTAGATAAACTATTGTCGCAATCCAAAATTATTATAGACCGTCCCAAAGGTTCTGTGCATCCTCGATATTCTCAAATTGTCTATGAGCTAGACTACGGTTATCTTGACGGTACTAAGTCTTCAGACAATGAGGGTATAGATGTGTGGCTTGGAACAGATGCTAAACAGGAACTTGATGCAATAGTATGTACTGTTGATTTAGTTAAGAAAGATTCGGAAATCAAGCTCTTGATAGGATGTACGCCCGCAGAGAAATCATACATTAAATCATTTTATAATGAATGGCCCCAGATGGGAGGGATCCTCATTGAGCGAGAATCTAAAATATAACTTTGTTATGATGAAATACATTACTTTACTTATTTTGCTGTTTTCATTTACAAGTTGTTCTCAAAATAATAATAAAACAGAATACAAAAGATCTCAAGAAATGAGTGTTTCTGAATGTGATGCGATTCTTGAATCTTATAAAAAAGACTCAAAATGATAGAGAATGAGTAGGCCAAAGGTGATTCTATTAATCAGAATATCCGCACAAGAAGCTGAAAAATTATGGAAGATGCAGGTCGCTGCTTTTCAAGACTTATATGCAAAGTTAAAAGAAAATAAAGTTGTATGACAATTATTACATTAATACATGTTGCCGTAATTATAGTTGGATTATTTATTATTATTCCAATTCTGCTATCAAAGAAAGGAGGTAACAGAGATCAAACCAATAGTAATAGAACACCCATTAAATACGCAGATGGTACTGCTTCGGTTGATTTCTTTAATGACTTAGAATCTCCGGATATTGACAGACGAAGAGTAGGAAGTCACTTTTGGATTGCATGTCGTAGAATGTGCTTAACGCTATATAAAAACAATTGGGGCGCGGAGATTGATTATAAATTCCGAGAGGATGGCTTTATTGAAACTATTCACTCCATACCAGAAGATGAAATGCCCAAATTGATGAAGTTGTGCAACAATGCCAAAAGCGAAAAAGCAATCGTTCGTTATCTGTACGACAGATTCTCGCAAGATGGATATGCTTCATATAATAATATGCTCGTATGGCTAAAGGAGAACAACATAGAGTACTCTACTTATTGGAATGTATAAGAACGTAGCAGGGAGAAATGGGAATAACATTGGTTAGAGCAACTATTCAAGATGCGGAGAATATATGGAAGATGCAGATTGCAGCCTTCCAAGATTTGTATGCAAAGTATCAAGACCCTGAAACAAGCCCTGCAACAGAGATGATTGAAAAGACCAGGGATCGATTAGGGCAGACATATACATACTACTATTATATCAAGGTTGAGGACTGTATTGTTGGGGCAATGCGTGTCATTGATCATAAAGAAGATGGGAAGTATAAATTTCTCTCTCCAATATTCATTATGAAAGAATTTCGAGGCAGAGGTTATGCTCAACAAGCAATGCGTTTAGCCGAAGAGATTCACGGAAGTTCTGGATGGGAACTTGATACGATTCTGCAAGAGAAAGGGAATTGTCATCTATATGAGAAAATGGGATATAAATTAACTGGCGAGGCTAAGGTTGTCAATGAAAGGATGACTTTAGTATTTTATAGAAAAGATTAATAATAATTACTAAAACTATACAATGGCGAAAAGACTGTATTTTGATATGGATGGTGTTCTTGTGGACTTCAAATCTGGATTAGATGTTCAAAGCGAGGAGGTTCTTAAAGAATACGATGGTAGGTACGATGAAATACCGGGCATTTTTGGTAAAATGAAACCAATGCCAGGTGCAATCAATGCGGTGCATCAACTGATGGAGCATTACGACTGTTATATTTTGTCGACAGCTCCTTGGAATAATCCTTCAGCGTGGAGTGATAAAGTAGAATGGGTTACGAAGTATCTTGATGATGTGTTTCATAAGCGTATGATAATCACTCACTGTAAGCACTTGTGCAAAGGCGATATTATCATAGACGATCGTGGTAAGAATGGAACAAGTGAATTTGAAGGAGAATGGATACAATATGGAACAGAACAATTTCCTAATTGGGATAGTGTTCTTGAATATTTATTACCCAGGTAGATTTATAATGCAATATGTTGGCAAAAGCATTGCAAATAGCATATTTGGCTCATCAGAGTCAAGTAGATAAAGGAGGACAACCATATATTCTGCATCCTGTACGAGTGGCTTTAAGATGTCAAACAGAGGCGGAAAAGATTGTGGCATTACTACATGATGTTATTGAAGATACTGACATTACAATAGAACATTTACGACAAGTTGGTTTTAGTCAAACTATAACAGATGCTGTTGAAGCTTTGACTAAAATAGAAGGCGAAGATTATATGATGTTTATTGAACGAGTGTCATATAACGACCTTGCCGCATCTGTTAAAATTCAAGATCTTAAGGATAATATGGATATAAGCAGATTAAATGGCAAACCACATTGGAAAATGGATATTTACCAAAAAGCACTATCATTTTTAGAAATTAGGAAAAGACAGGCAACAAAATGAATATGGTCTTTTATAGAAAGAATTAATTTACTTAATATTATGGAGCTTATAAACTTACTTAAGCATAATTACAAAGAAAACATTAGATGGTATATTATAATTTGGTTACTATTACTGATTCCTATTATATTTTGTACCAACCAAACTATTAAACTCTACAATGATGATGGAAAAATTATTGTAGAAGAAGCTTTAAGTCAGGGGTATCGTGATTTTGTTGAATATGATCTTCCTGATGGGATGGATTTAGAAGAGTATTTCCCAGTATATGTTGGAAATATATTTGAAATAGTATTCATATTTTTAATATTATCAGTTGTTATCATTACATCTGTTTTTATATTATCTAAACGAAATAACGAAGATTTTAGGAATAAACGACGATATGTAGCTCTATCCCTATTGTTCTATTTCGCAATATTATGTGGCATTATAAAATGGTGTGATAATGTAACTGTTTTGGTGCATCCTGGTAGTGCTATATCTCATGAAAGTTTTGCATCTTTACTGATTTGGTACATTGTGTACATTGTTTTCCTGGGAATATATTTAGGTATATGTGGTATATTCTATCGTATAATATCGTGGTTTCGACATAAAAGAAAACTATTCATGATCTTAAGTATATTAATCCTATTGCCGATTTGGATATTAATATCATACTTTTTTTTAATAATTCTATTGTCCTCAATATTGTAATTTACGATAATGTATAGACTAAAAGATAATAAGTCGGTTGCCCAGATTTTTTATCAAGGACAACCGACTTCTCTTTTATGCCGTTTGCACCTGCTTTGCCTGCCACGCTTGATGAGCAACGATAACCTCCTGACGTTCTTTCTCAAGTAGTGCTTCCGTTTCGGGAGTGTAGCCGAGAAACTCAATACAACCGCCATTGTAGCCAGTGAGTTTGCAGCGGATACCGACTTTCTCCAATTTATCCATTCGTTTCTGTGCGGTCTTGGCATTGGAGTATGATAGTGGCCAGAAGTATTTGTCGCCACTATGTCCGTAGGAGTCTTCGCCAAGTACCATCTTGCCTTGCAATCGCTGGCTATTGTGGAAACTGAAATAGGCACTGCCTAATGCCTGGCGTATCGCTTTGTGTGCAGCACCTTCAGGGTGCTTGAACACATCAGGCTTCTTGCCCTTGCAATCCAATTTCGGCAGTTCTACCTTGTATGGTTTCTTGTAGGTTCCAACTCCCAATGTAAGGTAGAAGTTGGTGCAGAAATAGTCGGTCATCGGATCGCTGTCATCGAAGTTGTACGACATCACAAAGTCGCAGACATTCTTCATCACCTCCTTGGCTCTATCGGTGAGCATCTGGTCTCCATCAATGTTATAATGGTTCACATCGTGGTGGAACACTACGCCCTTATCCTTCCTGAATGCCTCAAAGTCTGCTTTGACAAGGTAGATATGGATAGAGTTATAGTGATGCCTTGATACGGAGAACCTATACTTGGGATAGGTCTCCTTTATCCAGTTACGCACCAACTCCACAATCTCAGGAGTGTGCTGTCCTTGATAGTTGCGACCTTTCCAACGATACTCGTTATATACGAAGTCGGCATACTCCTTTGCCGATGCTCCTGCATAGTCATTCTCATAGCCTGAAGCATTTGCCGATACAGTGGTATCGTTCTTCCAAATCTCGTGGAGCCGTTCAAACTCCACATTGATCTGCTGCATCACTTCTGTGCTACCACCTTTATCGGGGTGATTCTCCAATGCCAATCGGCGATACTCCTTCTTGAGTTCTGCCAATGAATGTATATTCTTAAAGTAAGCCATAGTAGTAGATGTTAGTAGGTTAATACCATTGTGAAATACTCTATACATTCGGACTCAATGCCGAGGCCACTGCAAGAGAGTTCAATGTCACTCTCTTGCAGGTCGTTTACCTCTTGCAGTTCTCTAAGGTGGCGTATCTCATCATTCAGATACTCCTTTGCGGTCGCTTCATCGCAACCGCACGAGCCGCATATTCTCTCGATGATTTCGTTCTCAGCCATAGCAGTAAGTATTAAGATTGTGATTTGAAATAGAGTTCTCGTTGGGTATCGTAGTCTTGAGCATTCCACCAATCGTTACAGGCATCTACAAAGGATTGTGAGCCGTCTTCCGAAGAGTAGTCAGTTTCGTGTAATCCCGTTATGCTCTCCATCGTAATGAAGTCGAGGTCTTTCCACCAGTCTTGCATCTTCTGCTTGTAGTCGCTCAATGTGCAGAAATTCTGACTCTGTTCACAGTCCGCGCACCATTTGCAGTCCGTATCGTCATCATCTACATCACTTAGATACTCATTGGTATTGGCATTTACCCAAACCTGAATCTCAATTTTTCTTGAACCGCAAGCATCACAAACATACACATCATCATCGTGAGGTTCCTCTCTTGTAGCCTTGCCGTCATAGAGTGCCACAGCACGATTAACAAGCAGTTCTCGGTTGTTGTCCGAGAGTTCGGCATAGAAGCGTTCTGCCGCTCCGAGTATTGATTTGCTTGCAAGGGAGTTCCATTTCTCCCAGAAGTG
>JAZUCH010000003.1:0-3469 GCA_045639025.1 Bacteroidales bacterium | reverse complement strand
CAACGGCATCGCTGCTGACATGCAACGTACATCATCATACTTACAAGAGCCAGTATTCTTCAAATATCGCAGCGAAACAGACATGATGCGTTATATGAAACAATTGGAAGACCGCGACTTAAGCTTGAACCGCGCTATGATTCCTCTCGGCTCATGTACAATGAAACTCAACTCAGCAACATCAATGTTCGCTTTGAGCTGGCCAGAGTTCGCTAACATCCACCCATTCGTTCCAGCAGAACAAGCTGAAGGTTACTTAGAACTCATCAACGAATTAGGTAAAGACCTCTGCGAAATCACAGGCTTTGCGGGTATGTCATTCATGCCTAACTCTGGTGCTAGCGGTGAATATGCTGGTCTCTTGACAATCCGTCGCTACCAAGAAGCTAACGGCCAAGGTCATCGTAACATCTGCTTGATTCCAGCATCAGCTCATGGTACAAACCCAGCATCAGCAGCTATGGCAGGTATGCAAGTAGTTGTCGTTAAATGCGACGCTAACGGTAACATCGACATGGAAGATGCTAAGGCAAAAGCTGAACAATACAAAGACGACCTCGCAGCATTCATGGTAACTTATCCTTCAACACACGGTATCTATGAAGACGGTATCCGCGATTTGATGAAGATAGTTCACGACAACGGCGGTCAAGTTTATATGGACGGTGCTAACATGAACGCTCAAGTTGGTCTCACATGCCCAGGCTTCATCGGCGCTGACGTATGCCACCTCAACTTACACAAGACATTCGCTATCCCTCACGGCGGTGGCGGTCCAGGCGTAGGTCCTATCGGCGTTGCAGCTCACTTGGTACCATTCTTGCCAACTCACCTCAACCTCGCTACATATAACGAAAAACTCGGCGCTGTTTCAGCAGCTCCTTATGGTAGCGCACAAATCCTCACCATTTCTTACGCTTACATCAAGATGTTAGGCGGTGAAGGTTTAAGAGAAGCAACAAAGATGGCTATCTTGAATGCTAACTACCTCAAAGATAGATTGAAAGATTATTATCCAATCCTTTATACCGGTAACAACGGTCACGTCGCTCACGAAATGATTCTCGATATCAACGGTATCAACAAGGCTACTGGCGTTGCTGCTATCGACATCGCTAAACGTTTGATGGACTACGGTTTCCACGCTCCAACTGTTGCGTTCCCAGTTCACGAAACATTGATGGTCGAGCCAACAGAAAGCGAACCATTAGCAGAATTAGATCGTTTCGTTGACGCTATGATTAAGATTCGTCAAGAAATCGCTGACATTGAAAGCGGCAAGGCAGAAAAAGGTAACAACGTTATCTCACACGCTCCTTACACAGCAGAAATGTTGATGGCCGACAACTGGGAATTCCCATTCACACGTTCAGAAGCAGGTTTCCCTAACAAGAGCGATGTTCAAGACAAATACTTCCCACACGTAACAAGAATCGACGATGCATTCGGCGACAGAAACCTCTGCTGCAGAATTGATTGATTTGTCAACAGACTACGGACAACAGACAACAGTCTTTGTCCACGATATAAACGACGTCACTAGTGGCGTCGTTTTTTTTATCCACGAAAAGACACGAGATTGAACACTAATCTTTTTGTCCACGAAAAGGCACTAAATTGGCACGAAACTTTTTCTCCACGAAATTAGAAGGCGGAATTTAACAATCTAGAGAAATTGCTCACTGCTCGTGGCTCATGGCTAAGAGCTAATTTTTAACTTTCAATTATATTTTATAATCCGCATACTAGAAGTCTGTTGACTGTTGACTTTCGTTTTGGGCGTTCCGGCTATCGCCGTCGGGCTTTCCGCTATATCTTTTTCCGCTTCGCTCCAAAAGGATGCCGCTCCAATCCCTAACGCAGGACGAATTTTCGAACCTTAGAGCTCTAGAACTTTAGAATCCTATAACTCATAATTCCTCGTCATCTTAAAAAACAAAGCGCGCCCTATCATAAGAGCTCCCAACTTGTTGTCTTGTAGTCTCGTTGTCTTGTAGTCTTAAAAAAAACATTAACATAACTTTCTTAATTCCGAAACCAATATGTTAAAAATTGTTAAAATCGTAAAATAGTCGAGTTAAACCCTTGACAAAAGGGTGTTAAAAGTATTAATTTTGAAGAAAAAATATTTTTAATTTGTTAGTAAAAATACTATCTTTGCAAAAGATTTGAAGGGAGGGATGATGTGGAGAAGCTAAAAACCAAAACAGTGATTAGAATATTGGAAGAAGATGGTTGGTATTTTGTGAGACAAAAGGGCAGTCATAGACAATACAAACATCCTATTAAAAAAGGAACCGTTACGATAAATGGTAAAATGAATGGGACTCAGGATCAAGAATTATTGATAAGTATTTTTAAACAAGCAGGATTAAGATAATATGAAAAAGATTTTGGTTAATATCGTATGGAATGATAATTATGGAGCATGTTCTGATTTGATTCCGGGATGTGTAGCTACACATGCAACGATAGAAGGTGTAAAAGAAGCATATATATCAGCATTGGAATTTCATGTTGAAGGTTCTGAATATGATGAACTGCCAGACTGTCTTAAAGAAGAATATGAATTGGAATTTGAATTGTCAGTTTCAGCATTGCTTCATCATTATGATAAGATATTGACAAGAGCTGCTTTAAGTAGAATTACGGGTATTAATCAGCGTCAGTTGGGACATTATCTTAGTGGTTATAGAAATCCTCGTAAAGATAAAAGAGAGATTATTATCAATGGTTTGCATAAAATAGGACAGGAGTTCTTAAGTGTGAAGTAGTATGAACAACAATACAATCGAATCTCATCCTTTGCAGCCGTTTCTTCCAGAGAACGCCAGGATTCTTATGCTCGGCAGTTTCCCTCCGAAGAAAGAGAAATGGTCGATGGAGTTCTTTTATCCTAACTGGATAAACGATATGTGGAGAATCTGGGGACTTATATTTTATAACGACAAGCATTATTTTGAAATAAAAGGAGAGAAACGTTTTGATAAAGACAAAATAGTTTCCTTTTGTAAAGAAAAGGGCTTCGCTTTATATGATACAGCTTCAGAAGTCATTCGTTTGAAAGACAATGCTTCTGACAAATTCCTGGATGTCGTGAAGCAGACTGATGTCAAAGCTTTATTAGAGTCGTTGCCTGAATGTGAAAATATTGTGACTACTGGACAAAAAGCGACAGATATAATCATTGATATTTTCCAGTGTGAAGAACCTAAAGTTGGAGAGAATACGAAGATAATTTATAACGATAGAATTATTAACTTCTGGCGAATGCCGTCGTCATCAAGGGCTTATCCTATGAAAGTGGAGATGAAAGCGGAGTTTTATAGAAAGATTATATTAAAAAAGAGATAACATGAATTCATGTTATCTCGTAATATACTATTGATTTATAGTTGTTTTGTGTAGTATTGATCAATTCCAATCACTGTCTTCGAGTTCGAAAATATCGTTTACATTTTTGTTGAAA
>JAZUCH010000002.1:0-4940 GCA_045639025.1 Bacteroidales bacterium | reverse complement strand
GGCGTTCTCTGCTTTACTCTTGGTGAATTTTTAAACTTGTCGAAGGTTTTAAGATTCAAGATTACAGCATAAACGCTCTTTTCAATATGTCTTTAAAGTGTGCGTAATTAAACGCTTATATCATCATAGGCATGTTTTTTTGTTATCAATAATTTAATGCAAATATAAACATTTTTTTATTCCACCACGATTTCATCCATAAACATCCACGACGGATTGTTGTATCCTGGAAGTCCTTCTGGAATCAAGCCAGGTGTCTCAACTACGATTCTTACGAATCTGCTGTTCAGTCCGCTGATGTCGAATGTCTTTGTGACGATATTTGTCTTCGATGTGTCAACGTCTTCGCTAATGTCGAATGTCTTGAATAATGTGTAATTATTTCCATCGTTTGAGATGAAGACCGACATTTTCTTAGGCAATAAAATCCAGTCGTAAGGATTGGTGTTGAAGTTTATCTTTAGTGAGTTGAGCTTTTCTTTCTTGCCGAAATCGAGTTCGAGGTCGCAGTCGGTGCCGTAGAATCCTTGCCAGTTGCCGTCTTTGTAGTTGTTGGTTCCGACAGCTCCGTTGAGCAATGCGTCTTCACTGCCACCAGAATATTCAGGTCTGTAGTTGCCAGCGACGGTATTCAACTTCTTGAAATGTCCCATGCCCTTATGATAAAGGATGTATTTCTCATTGACAATAGTCTCTCTGTTGTCTTCAAAACAAACAGCCTTCACGATGCAAGAACGCTCAATGGCGAAAGGTCCAGTATAAACCTTGCTGTTCTTGTCAGGAGTACTGCCGTCAATAGTATAATAAATATCTCTGTCGTTGAATATCGTATTCAAAGAAACCAAAGTCTGTTGTCTGTTGTCTGTTGTCTGTTGACCGCTTGTAGTCTTGTAGTCTTGTGGTCTTGTAGTCTCTATAAAAACAATGTTTCCTGCATTTAAAACGTCTTTTGCGATTTTGTCATAACGTTCGGTGAAGACGTTTCTATAGTAAGAACGTGACTCCATGTCCCAAGCTTTGACGAATCTTTTCTTTAAGCAATGAAGTGAGTCCAAGAATTGTTCTGACATATTTTTTGTAAATGCGACATTTTCTTCAGTAGGGTTGAGCATCGTTTTATAAAGATTGACTCTTAACTCGTTTTTTAATGTCACGACGTATGCTCTGTAAGCTGCCAATATCGCAGCGTCGATGATTTCGGTATTGGCTTTTACTTCTTGTCTGTCTTTCAAAAGTTTTTGATAAATCTCAAAAGATTGTTGTTTCTCTCTTTCGTTTTTAGCTATCGCTGCTGAATCTAATTGAGAAGGGTAGAACTCTAGAAGCGGAGCATTAAGAACAGTGAAGTTCATAAGGTTTGTCATGTCGCTCTCGTCAATCAGTTTGTTCAATTCGTAGAGATGACTGATTGCTGATTGCTGATTGCATTCAGACGCCACAGGGGTGACGTCTCTACCATCTTGAGAACAACGACTGTTGTCTGTTGTCTGTTGTCTGTTGTCTTTAAAATATTGAATCTCAAAATTTTTGTTGAAAATATTTTCTCTTTCAATTCTCTCGGCTTCGTCGTTAGTCTTCAATGTGTTCCAGCTTGTTTCAGCGCACCACACCATAGCGTGCCATGTTGAGTTGAACATTGTCTCGCCGTAGTCGTCCCAAGCGGTGTTGATGACGCCTTTAGCTCCGTTTTTGTAGCCGTCGCGGTTGAAGTGAGCGATGTTCTTGATGTAGTTGTCGATGTATGGGAAACTCGATGCCCAGCAGCTTGCGCCAGGAGCAATCCAGAAAGTGTGACCTGAGTTTTTGAAAGGCGCAATCATCTCATCGAAGCTGTCACGACCGCCGTAACTCCATACGATGAATTGGATGTCTTCCGGAAGTTGTTTTATCATCTCAGGATTTTTTGCGAGGATGTCGCCCCACATCATGACGTCTTTATCGTATTTCTGTAAGATGTCATATACCTTATTGATATGTTGGCAGTAGGCGTTTTCTGAGCCGAGGCTGTCGACGTATGATTTAGCTTTTCCATTGCCGAGACCTTCAGTCTCATCGCAGTTGATGTTGAAATATTTCGACTTATAAGCTTGTGCTGTCTCTCCGAGCAATGTTTCTAAAAATTCGTAAGTCTCCTCAACGCCAGGGTTGAAGTTGAAACGAGTATCTTTTATGTCGTCGTAGAAAGGATTGTCGAGAGTCTTTTCGGCATGAGCGAAACATTGTTGGTTGCCGATGAATTCGATATAATAATCTTTTGCGTATTCTGTCAGTTCTTGGATTTCTTCAGCAGTGAGACCGTCGGTAGGAGCGATGTCAGGATATTCGTCGAGTTTGAAAAGATGTTCTGTATAAAGGTTGAAGAAATTGAATTTATATTCAGCGAGGCGACGAATCTGTTCTTTGATGAAATCCGTTGTTGGAATAGGACCACGGCTGATGTCATCCATCCATCCACGATATTCAAGAGAAGGATAGTCGAAGATGTAATACCAAGGAATGTTCAGATTGTTTTCTGTGAGAAGTTGGTGACGGATTATCTGTTTCAAACTTTGAGCTCCGTAGAAAAGACCTTGAGGAGTTGGAGCTGATACCATTATATAGTTTCCAATAACAATTATATGATATTCTTGAGGATTTATTTCTCTACTATCTAATCCTATTATATCTTTAGGACCATTTTTGATTTGTTCAATTTTTTCAGGATCATATATACCAAAAACGATATTATTTCTTTTTTTGTTTCCTTTTTTCGAAACTTTTAAATCAATACCTGTTATTTCTTTAATATCATTTTTGAAAGTATTGATGATTTTAGATATTTCTTCATTTTCACCAATATCAACGAGTAAGCAAGACTCGTCTATAACAAAATTATTTGTCGAATTATTAAAATCACAAATTTCAGCAAATTGCGGAGTCGGAATAATCCCGGTATTTACTGATTGCTGATTGCTGATTGCTGATTGCTCACATCCGTTGTCCGTTGTCTGTTGTCCGTTGACATTAAAGAATAATGCCAATATAATAATGAGAAATAACTTTTTCATGATGTAACTAATTTATTATTAAAAAAAACAAAACATTCATTCCTAATTCCTAACTGAAAAGACGCATCAACGACATATTGTTAATTTTTTTGTGTCGTATGATACGTCTCTACATAAACAAATTATGCATTATGAATTATGAATTATGAATTAAATTAAATGTCAAATCCAGGTGCGTTCACGCTGAGCATATCATAAAGGTCGTCGATTCCCATTCCGTCGATGATACGTTTGATGATAGGAGGGAAGTTGCTGCCTTCGTTGACGTAGCCGTCTTTGTAAATGTCTTCCTTCAAAAACTGATTGATGTTTTCAAAGATTTCATCATCATATAAAAATGAATGTACGACGTCGGTGTCGGTTTGGAAGTCGAAGTACATCTTGCCGTCTTTACGGTTTTGACCGTGATAATTATCCACGACGATAAAACGTTTCATTCCGAATTGATATAAGTCAACTATTAATTCACATTCGTCTGTTATTGATAAAGAACAAACTCCGTTATCATTGATGACGAATTTTCCTCCGATACGAGGCTTGTGTGTGTTGTTGTAAAATTCCTGAGCTTTGGTAGCGTCTTCAACAGAAGGGAAGCGCATATAAAAATCGTAATATTTGTGTGTCATAGTAAATTTTCTTTTTTTGCAAAAATATAATTTTTTTTCCTTTCTGTTGAACAAAACTATATGATAATTTGTCTAACGTATGGTTTTGGTTATACATTTCAATTTTCTCAAATGAAGAAAAGCACCTTAGTTCCCAGCTAGGTGCTTTTTTTATGAAAATATAAAAAATGTAAAACTAATTATAATAATTTTATTTGCACATCATAAATTTTTTTAAAAGTATTATTATGAAAAAGTTATTAATGTTATTCGTTTTAGCACTTACACTTTTTGGTGCTACAAGCTGTTCTACACTTTATGATAGAGCAACATCAAACTTAAATCAAAATTTAACAAATGTTGTTTTGCAAAACAGCGACTACAAAGTTGTAGATAAAGTAAGAGGTGAAGCTGAAGCAAAATACATTTTGATGTTTGGTGGTGGCCGTACTCAAGGTTTAATTCAAGAAGCTAGAGCTGAAATGCTTGAAAGTGCAAATTTAGTAGGTTCTTCAAAAGCTGTTATCAATGAAACTGTTGGATATAGCGTAAAAACAGTTCTTGGTTTTGTTAATACAGTAAAAGTAACAGTTACAGGATATGTAGTTGAATTTACAGAATAGTTTTATTCTATTTTACAAAAAAAGTCGCTTCATTTTGAGGCGACTTTTTTGTTTTTAGGATATGCTTTATATACAAAAAGAAAAGGTTTAAAATTTAAGGAGACCTCAAACTTTAAACCTTAATCTTTAAATCTTAAACCAAGATTTATTGTTCTTTCACATTGTTCATACCAACTTCGACAGCTTGCATGTTCAATGGGATAAGTTTATGAGCACGTTCTGGGAGTGAGTGTTCGAGACCTTCTTTAACTTTATCCATTGAAATGATAGGTTTCAATTTAAGATAAGCGCCGAGGATAATCATGTTGAACACTTTAGCGTTACCCATATCAGATGCTAATTGAGCGCCTTCGATGGTGTAAATCTTAATGTCAGTACGTGTTGGTTTGTGAGTAATACCGTTTGGGTCGTAAAGGAGAACGCCGCCAGGTTTTACTTTGCTTTCAAATTTATCGAGTGATTGTTGGTTGAGAATCACAGCTGTGTCGAAAGCGTTGAGGATTGGAGAGCAAACGCGGTCATCACTGATGATGACAGTTACGTTAGCTGTACCGCCACGCATTTCAGGACCGTAAGATGGCATCCAGCTGACTTCTTTGCCTTCCATGATACCACTATATGCAAGGATCTTACCCATTGACAAGACACCTTGTCCGCCGAAACCG
>JAZUCH010000001.1:0-22816 GCA_045639025.1 Bacteroidales bacterium | reverse complement strand
CCTTATCACGCTGCTCCTTGAAATGCAAACGACAATCTTCCTCCGAACCGAAATGAGCCGTAAAACTGAATATGTTCATAATCCCTGCTTTTTGAGCGCTAATATACTAAAAATATTAGGTGTGTTTGCGGAGAATCAGATAAAGATTATTAATCAAATAAATTCCTAATTATGAGATGTAAAAATTGTGGCTGGTCAAATGAGCCAAATGCGAAAAAATGCATAAAATGCAATGCGCCATTATGTGGTTCTATGATTGCGTCTGATCATATTGTAGAACCATCTATAAGTGAAGAAAATGAATCTGACATCGTAAGTAAGACATGCCGTGAGTCATCTTCTATTAACAATATTCCAGTTTCCGACAATAATCCCAACTTATGTCCGAATTGCGGTTATAATGTTGCCCCTAATATGGAATCATGTCCGATTTGCAATACTTCAATTTCTAGACCAAACTTACAAGTATCAGATTTAAACGCTTCAAATAATACTCCCAATAGACAAGGTACTATTAACCCATGGGGGCGTGGCGTAAATCCCAGTGGTTCTTCATTTTGCCAACTTCAGCCAATAGCATGGGAAAACGAAAATATATCATATCAACCACAAAGTTATTCGGGACAACAAATCGTACTAAATAGGTCTAATACTGATCCTAATAATCATACAATAACTAGTAAGCAACAGGCGATACTCAGTTTTGAAAATGGCAAATGGTATATTGAAGACAAGAGTGCGCATAAAAGTACTTTTATTCAAGTAAATGGTAAGATGTCTCTCAATGATGGAGATGTAGTACTAATGGGAAACAGAATGTTTATTTTTCGAGAACATTAAACTCGTAGGATGTGTGAAACTGTAGAACGTTGTTCTTTTTATCAGGGTGACGTAATAGATAATATCTGGGTTGTTGAAAAGATGCTTGGAGAAGGCACCTTTGGGCAAGTATATAAAGTAATTGATAATCAAAAACAAACCAAGAAAGCGCTAAAAATTTTAAAGCTTTGGGAAATGTTGCCCCAAGATAGGCCAAATTACATTAAACGATTCGATAGAGAATTTAAAATTGGTAATATTGAGAGTGAATATATTGCTCGCTCTTTGGTTAAAGGTTTCGTAAATGGTAATCCGTATGTAGTTATGGATTATTATAGTGGTGGCGACTTATTTTCTAATTTGCAGAATGCTAAAAGTATTGATTTGATTTCTATTGGGACCCAAATTCTTTGGGGACTAAAAGATCTTCACGAGAATGGTATAATTCACCGAGATTTAAAACCAGAGAATGTTTTATTAAAAGACCTAAATCACGCAGTATTGACTGATTTTGGCATTGCTGGAGACCAGAATAATCGTATAACACGTCGAGGATGGAATGGTGTTCCAAAGGAGTTCTTTGGTACAATTGCATATATGCCTCCAGAACAATTGAATCCACGGAGGGGAATGCAGGCTATTGTTTTACCTACAACTGATATTTTTTCTTTTGGAGTAATGATGTATCAGTGTATTACAGGGAAACTTCCATTTGGGGAATTGCGTTGCGAAGCAGATGTAACTCAATATGTAATTCGAGGCAAAGAAAATAATTGGGATAGAGATTTGTTGAAACAACTAGCTCCAGAATGGTATAATGTAATTGATGGATGCTTAATACCTGATTATAAACAAAGATTACAAAATATAGATAGCGTATTAACTAAAATGCCTATAACAAAAAATAGGGTTGTAGCAGTTAAACATTCGCAAACAAAATTCAACAATAATATTTCAAAGGGAGTTGCGCTAAAAATTATGCAAGGAGAAGATATTCACCGAGTATATTCTCTCCCATCATTATTTATCGATAGTATTCCAATTATATATCTCGGAAGGCACACAAGCGATGTCTGGAATCATATTCAAATAAAAGAAACTGAAAGTTCTTTCATTTCTAGAAAACATTGCACTATAGAATATATGCAAGATTCTAATCAATGGCTTCTTCGAGATGGACAGTCTAGATGTGAATGTGCTATAGGATTAAAATTCCAAGCGTTTTTCCCATGCAAATTATGCACAGCATTATGTGTTGATAATTCTCTAGGTAAATTGAATTGGAAAAGTTCATTAAATGGGACATATGTCAATTCTCAAAAGATTAATTCTCAAGGGATTATTATAAAGCCTGGAGATATAATAACTTTGGGTGATACAAAATTTAGAGTTGAGGGTATATGAAAAGGAAAGAAATAAATATATTCGGTACTTCTTTTTTGGATTTGTTATCTGGAGCTTTAGCTGCTGTTATAATTCTATTTATTATTGTTCCTAAAATGTCTTCAGAACAACAAGAGGCATTAGAGGAAATTGAGCGAATGAATGTACAAGTTGAAGAACTGAGTTCACTAATGGAACAATTAGAGAATTCTGTTCCACAAGATGTATATCGTGAAATTGAACAACGTCTTGAACAATTGCAAGAAACTATTTCAGATTTAACTTTAGAAGTTTCAAATTTGCAAGAAACATTAGCTCGTGTTCAATCAGAAAATGAAGAACTTACAAATGAACTCAATAGATTAAGTAATGTCGAATCCGAACTAGCTCAGATGCGCATAGAAAATCGACAACTTCAAGAAAGAATTCAAGAATTACAAGATCAACAACCTCAACAAGATGGTCAAGGCATATCTGATGGAAAAGTTTTTGGAATTGATGCAAAAGTTGGCGTTGTGTGTTTTTGGCGTGAAAATGTAGATGTTGATCTACATGTTAGGAATTTAGCAACCGGTCAAATTTGCAATTATAGTAATAAGACAACCTCTTTTGGAAATCTTAATGAAGATATTCAAAGCCGATCAGATCCTGATGATGATAGATTCGAACTTTTTTATCAACGTGATATAGTTCCTGGTAGATATGAAATTTCATTAGTCTACTATAAGGGTAGTTCATATGCAAATATTGAAGGATATATTGTGATGAATCCCGGAAAAAGAAACCAAATAAAAATACCTTATAGAGATCTGAGAATGTCTCAGAATGGGCGTATTCCTATTAAAATTGGCATTCTAACAATTAGTGAAAACGCTATTGATTTTCAAGAATATTAACAATTAACAAATAAGCATAATTATGTTGAGTAATAGAGTATACAGACTTCTAATAAGTTTAGTCGCAACTATAGTATGGATGGTTTTTCTCGTATTAATGACTAATACAGAAAACCCACAAAGAATACTAATGCTACTTGGCGGAACAATGCCAGAAGGATTGATACAGGGTGTCACTTATTTTCTTTTTATATTCGGCATTCTTGAACTTATATCGGTTAATAATAAGATCACTTATGAAGAAGATATATTTTCAACACACCCTCTGCCAGAGAAAGAAAATTGGGTTTTAAATCCTGAGGATGTAAACCAAATCAAATTAAACATGCAACACCTTGAAAGCCACAGTAAATATTTAATGACAGATCTGATTATTAAGGCATGTATTAAATATCGTCTCAGCAAATCTTCTTCAGAGGCACTGGGGGTTGTAGAATCACAGACAGGTATCTATGATGCAGAAATGGAAAGTGAACAATCATTTATAAATTATGTAGCCTGGGCTATTCCTTCTGTAGGTTTCATAGGAACCGTTTTAGGTATTGCCGCATCTTTAGGGTTTGCGAATGAGGCAAGTACTCCAGAAGGTATTAATAAAGTAACAAGTATGCTCGGTGTTGCTTTTGACACAACTCTTGTCGCTTTAGTTTTAAGTATATTCCTAATGTGGGGCATTCACTATGTACACAAAAGACAAGACTGTTTATTTGCAAAAATGAAATCGTATGTGATAGAAAATCTAATAAACAGATTCTATAAATAAAAAAACATAATATGGGACAAGCAACACAACCTTACAAACGTTCATTGTCAGGCTCCATTGGTGCTGGCATGAAATCGATAATGGGAAATGGCGGTAAGAATTATTATGTATTAGAGCATAAAGTATCGTCAAAATACCATAAACGTGGTGAAATACAAGAAATAATCATTGATGAGATTGAATTAGGTCGTGATCCAAAATGTCAAGTTAGATTTGATGAGGCTTTTGTCACTGTAAGTAGACGTCATGCAGCAATTCTAAAAGATGGAGACAATTGGAAACTCATTCAATTATCCAAGACCAATTCCACATACTTAAATGGTATTAAAATTACCAATGAATGGTATTTGCAGAATGGAGATGAGATTCAACTTTCAACAAATGGACCCAAATTAGGTTTTATAATACCTGAAGGAGACAAAGGTAAAGTTTCGAGCATTCCATTGTCAAGAAGATTATCTTTATTTGGGAAACAAGCAATGCGTCCATATAAAAATGCCATCACGGTTTTATCAATTGTCTTGATGTTGTGCATTGGTGGTGGTGGATATACTATTTGGCAGCAAAACGAGTCGATGAATGTTATTGCAGAGCAATATGAGAACGATAGAATAGAATACAATTCTACTATTCAAGAAATGAGAGCAAAACAAATTGCAGACAGTACCAGTATGGCTAATATACAGATAGAATCTCAACGAGAAATAGCTCGCTTAAGAGATGAAATTGTACGTCAAAAACAGGAATTCTCCGAGATGATAGCTAATGCTGAGGCTGCAACTCCAGGAACATATGGCATAGATGCATTGATTCAATCACAAGGAATTGAAAAAGATGTATATTTCTTATTTACAGAGAAAGTATGCGTAGTTGAAAATGGTGAAGAAAAAGTAATTCCTAATTATGGTTGGACTGGCACAGGCTTCTTATTAAACGATGGTCGATTTGTTACTGCTAGACATTGTGTTGAAGGATGGTTATATGGTGATCCTACACAAGCTGATCAAAGCATTTTGATCTCGGAAAATACCCCTAATTCTAAAATTAAAGCCTATTTTAAAGCAATTTCATCACTATCACGCAATGTCTTTGAATTTACAAGTGAAGATTTCACCATTAACAGAAATTTAGATAAAAGAGTTTGTATAGGAAATCTAGATAACGGCACACCGATTCATTGGACATTTACATACCCTGCTATGGAGGGTATGAATGAGAAAATGTGGGCAACTGATTGGGCTTATGCAAGAACTAGCATTAGAGGAAATTTAAAGGCGTCGTCTCATTTAAGTAAAAATTTGGCAATACAGCAGTCTTTAGTTGTATTAGGATTTCCTGTGAATCTTGGTGTCAATGATGGACCAGAGCAAATACAACCAATTGCAAGCGAAGTTAAGGTATCCAGAAGTGGATTAGCGAACAACGGTTGTATTTTACATTCAAGTGGAACCGATCATGGGAATTCAGGAGGACCAATTTTTGCTGTTGAGAATAATAAGCTAGTAGTCATTGGCATAGTTTCTCGTGGGGATATTAGAACTGAGCAACATAATTGGGCAATACCAATTTGTAATATTCAATAATAAAATTACTGATTATATATGAAAAAGATAATATTGTTAATATCTCTTGTTTTACCATTACAAGTGGTAGCTCAAGTATTTAGGACCTCTAATCAAAAGATTGTTGAGGATGCTATTAAATCGGGATTAGTAATTTATCGTCAAAGTTATCAATTACAAGATAATTCTACAAATCAAATTTATGGGAAGAATGGACGAGATGAGTTTGGAAAATCGTATTCTATTGGCATTAAAGTTGAAGACCATTTACTTGTCCCCAAATCAACATTAACTCCATGGGAATCAGACCAGAGTTATCAGCGTTACACTTCAACTCATAGACCATTGTTATATAAAACTAGAGCAAGAATTGTATGTGACACTTTAGAGTACGAGTGCCACCCTTTGATAGACTCAACTACCATATTGTCTGATAATCGATTTGTCCAATTAAAAGATACAACTTTTTTGAGGTCTCCAGGTTTCGCTATAGATGCTCATCCTGGCAAAAAAGATGGTTGGGTTGTATGGATAACATCTGAAAATGATATTGAGATGTCAGATACAATACATACAGAAAACTTTATGATTTACAATAAGGAACTAACTATATCAGCAGATTCAGTAAGAGTAAAAATTGATAACCCTCAGACTGAAAAGAAAATTTGGGGAGGTATATATATAACGCCCAAACAGACTCAGGTTGGTACAATTCAATTCTACATTAACGGAATAATGCAATATGTTGACGAACAGTGGTATGTGTATATTCCGTTTCGGACCACACAAACCTCCACTAATATAGAAGAAAATGAACTAACACCTATAATTGAAGAGCAAAATAATGAAGTTGATGCATCAATAAATACACCTTCACAAAAGCCTAAGAAAACAAAAAAGAACAAACGCTCCAAAACTAGCTAAAATAATGAAAATAAGTTTGGTTGCATGGTCAGAACCTGCAGGAAAATTTGATCCTAATGCGCCTCTAGAAGGAAATGAGGATAATATGTTTGTAGATTCAGACTTATCTGCAAATACCCCGAGTGTCATTCAATCCGATATAATAATTCCACTAAGGGAATATGGGTGTCTCATGGCTATCGCAGATGGGATGGGAGGTATGAATGCAGGAGAGGTTGCTTCTGCAATAGCAATTGATACTATAAAAGAACATTTTGCACATAACAAACTCAATAAAGAAATAGCATCTACCCCGATTACTAAAAAGACATACCTAGAACATGTAATACAGGAGGCCGATAAAAGAATCAAATCTGAAGCGAAAAGAGACATAGCAAAAGATGGTATGGGTTCAACTATAATAATTGCATGGTTGACGCAATCTGGACTTACTGTAAGTTGGTGTGGAGATAGTCGTGCTTATTTGTTTGAGACAGGAGTAGGACTTAAACTACTTTCAGAAGACCATTCCTATGTTCAAGATTTGGTTAGAGCGAATAAGCTAGATTATAATGATACGTTTGATCACCCGCAAGGAAATATAATTACTCGCAGTTTAGGCGACCCTAATAACTTGGCTCAACCTGATACAAGGGAGTATGGAGTAAAAAAAGGCGATATTATTCTTTTATGTAGTGATGGCTTGAACGGAGTATTAAGAGACCGTAAAACAAAGGATAAAGATGGCAATTTCTATCCAGGGGATAATATCGAAGATATTATCGCAAGCAAGCAAGAATCTCTCGTAGAATGTAGGAAATCGCTATTTGAAGCTGCAGAAAAAGCTGATTGGTATGATAATGTAACAGTGGTATTATGTAAAATAGCAGAAGGTACAACTATTAGTGAACAACCGATAAATCAGCATAATCTACGTCCCATTTCCCGAAAGAGCATCTTATATACACTAGTTATTTTTATTATTTTAATGGTATTATCCAATATCACTACGGGATATTATTTTTACAATAAAGGAATAGCTCATCATGAAACAATCAATGCGTGCGACTCTATAAAGTATGAGGTTAATCAGAAAGATTCTCTCGATATAAATATTGTAGAAGATATTAAAGAAAAAAGGGATATTAAGACAAATAGCACTAACAAAACAAATTCGGATCCTAGTAAAATAAAAAAAAAGGAAGTAATTACACTTGAAGCTCCAAAACCATCAGAAATAAAAGATACGCTAACAGAAGTAGAAACAGAACTTACGCTTATAAAGTGAACTAGGTTATGCTGTCAAATATTAATGTAATCTAATATAGTAAATACTTTTGGGTAATTCTACACTTCGTAATTAATGGAATAAATTGTTCTTATTATGACATTACAGCCAAATATATTATTTCATAATCGCTATCGTCTATTGAGCAAGTTAGGACGAGGATCTTTTGGTGAAGTTTGGCATGCTAAAGATGAATTCACAGATTTGGATATCGCGATAAAAATATATATTGCGCTAGATGATTTAGGTCAACTAGAATTTCGATCGGAATTTAAAACAGTGCATGACTTAAGTCATCCAAACATCTTAAGACCAGAACATTTTGATATAGTTCATAATAGACCATATTTAGTAATGCAACTTTGTAATGGTTCTATAGAAAACAAAGTAGGGAATATGAATGAAGATGATATTTGGCATTTAATTAAAGATATTGCGTCTGGATTGTCATATCTTCATTCAAAAGAAGTAATACATCGTGACATAAAACCAGATAACATTTTGTTATCTAGTTCCGATGAATATCTGTTGTCAGATTTTGGAGTAAGTGCGAAGATGCAAAATACTATGCGTCGTAATTCCACAAGACAAAAAATAGAGTCCGATATATCAGGTACTGTTGCATATATGGCTCCAGAATTGTTTTCCAAAAATCCAATCGCAAATAAAGCAACAGACATATGGGCGTTAGGAGCGACCTTATATGAATTGTTGACAGGAGAATTATTATTTCTTGGTCAAGGGGGGATATTACAATTAAAAGGAGCCGAAATTCCAGATTTGCCTAATAAGTATTCAGACGATATAAAGGCTTTAGTATTAGCCTGCATAAGATTAGATGCTACAGTTCGACCGACTTCTAGTGAATTGGCCAAATACGCAGAAGCAAAGACTAATGGCTATATATGCAAACCTAGTTGGAGTGAAAACAACACCAAACCTATTCCACTCTTATCTTGGAAATATATTTTAATATCAATATCCTCAATTATACTTACAATATTAGTGGTTTTAATTATTTCGAATAAAAATGAAATTCCTGATGATAATCCAGTAACAAGAGATGAAAATATTGTACATCCCATTTCTACATCAGAACAGAATAATTCTCGGGATAATAATCTGTTGAATAACGAGAACGATCGTGAAGATAGAACAGAAACGAATGAAGCTGGGATTGTAAATGACGACTCGGAAGTAATATCCACACGTATTCAACCCATATATGAAATTACTACTAATGAAATATCTGATAATGTCTTAGACCTTGGCTATGGTAAATGGCATGGAGGTACAAAAGATGGCAAACCGCATGGTAAGGGTTCGATAGATTTATACCAGTCACATAATTTTAATGGAGTACAAGCACAAGCAGGATATCGATTAGAGGGGCAATTCAACAACGGAATTTTAGTTATTGGGAAACTATATGATTGTGATAATAATATTATCAAAACAATCATGCCATAATATATAATCATATGAAACATTTGTTATTCTCACTTTTACTGTTATTATTGCCTCACATAATTTGGGCTCAAGATATTCCAAATAATGTCCTTCAATTAATCAAATTGTCAACAGAACTAAATGAAGGTATTCATACTGTTAGTATCCAAAATAAGTTATTTGAAGTATGTATAAATGAAAAGAAGGTAAAGTCAATAAAGCGAAGAGTGGTTCAAGATGATTTACGTAGTAATTTTGATTCTGCTGTTATTGATTATTTGGAAGAAGCATATGCTGCCCATTTACTTTCTATTGATAATCCTAAATTTGAAGACATTGAGATTACACGAGGAAACTGGAGTGCTTTAGAAAGATTGGATAAGATTATAGAGTGTAGTCTTGTCTATAATGAATTTAAATACATCACTTTATCATTGAGATTAGAAACAGAAGAACTATGCATTAGTTTTCCCATTGATTATCAAAAATTTAGAAACGGAAGTCGAACCGATATTGAGAATGAATTTATAGACGGTTTAATTTCATATAAAGTAACTGATTCAAGACAATTGCCAATTTATTCTAAAGATGAGCTAGTTAATATCGGAAATAATAATTATTTACTTAGAGGCTCTACATATCTAATATCAACTGTAAACAATAATTCATATTTGTCGAAAAATGAACAGGATTCCTTATCTTTTATTGTAAATCCCAAACAACCAGTAGCAACATTTTCTAACATGGTTGTAATAGGTACAGGTTATTGCGCGAATTTACATATGGCTATATCGACTCATGAATATGGTTCTAAAACTACTTTATCTGTTCCATTAGAGCAATTTATTCAATACTGCATTCATACTGGATGTGAGATTTATTGGGGGTATGAAAAATTGGAATCTAATATACTATATGGAACTATCTTTTGCTATAATCAAAAACAGGGTTATGATCACATAATAAACATACAGTGCAATACAGAGAACCTAGGTAACGAAAATTTTGAGATAGATTCTCGTGTCAGTTTATTTGTTCCTACAACAAATATCCAAAACCTTTTTGAGTAATATGCAGAAATCAGCGATAATTCGGTATTTTATCATACTTTACTGTTTACTATCCCAAGTAAACATAATAGTAGCGCAGAGCTCTTCTATTAAAGAACAAATTAATGCTATTAAACTCAATGACGTATATCTGTACGGTGAGGCAAAGCATAAGATAGAAGAACTTGCCATATTACATGCCAAGAAGGATTTAGTAAATACAGTAAATGAGTTAAGAACCGAAATGGGATTATCGTCTGTGGAAGAAGCGAACATAGACGGTTTGTATAAAAAGTTATCGTATCAAAGAGGAGAACTAATCTATGTTTTTATGTATTTAAATAAAGAACATGTTTTGAATAATATGTCTTCAACTTCATCAAATGATACATCAACAGTAGAAGTTGATATAGATCCCAGTCGGCTCATTATTGATAATTCTATAAATGAACAATACGCTAATGAAATTTTACAGAATATTATAGAAAGACAAATGATTGAAAATGTATACGGATATTTACAACAAGCTAAAGAGGACAACAAAGTAGAAAAGTTTGCAAAAGCAAAAAACTTGGCTGAGATTCCTGATAATGCATTTGTTATAATATACAACAGAACATATAAAGTTGTAACAGTTTTAACAAAAAAAGTAAATGATAAACGCATAAATGTCAAAACCAATAGACCTGATCTTATCACAAATTATTCTGGACATGGAGCGATATGGTATATTAATAAATAATCTGATATGAAAAAGTTTTTTTTAGTACTATTGACGATCTTATCAGTTGTACAAACAAAAGCAGAAATTAAATTCGCCTTTACTCCAGGAAGCATTAATTCTAGTGCTTTAAAAATTAAAATGGAGAATAATATTTCAACTTTGTTGACAGAGATACATAATGCCGGCACTACTGGTAGAGTACTTTGTTTAACAGCTGTTAATATGGAAGATTCGGCAAAGGAACATTTAAATTCCCTTTGGGAAATTCTTCCTTTTATATGTGAAGAACAAATGAATGTATGTAAATGTTTAAATGATCATCAAGGCTATCAAGTTAGAGGTATTCAAATTATAATGAAGCCCAAAGACAATACTTATGATCAGTCTGTATACAGAGAACTAACAATCAGTTTAAATCGCAATGGGATAATTACAGGTGTACGCCCGGCCTTAGAATTACAGGAAGATGTTGCTAAGATTATGGGGGAAGGTCAAGACGTTGAAGATCTCACAAGAAGAAGAGAAATCTTAAAATGGGTAGAAGATTTCAGAAACTATTATAATGAAAGAAATATTAACTCGTTAAAACAAGTCTATAGTGATGATGCATTAATTATTACGGGTAGTGTAGTGATGCAAAGAACGTCTGGCGATTTTGGAAATCAACTTTCAACTAATGTAAAATACACTGTTCAAAGTAAAGTGGAATATATTGCAAAACTAGAAAGAATTTTTAAACTTAATAGATACATAAATGTCAAATTTGATCATATATCTGTTGTGAGGCATGGTGCCAAGCCTAATATCTATGGTGTTACATTACATCAGGCTTGGAGAACTTCTAATTACAGTGATGATGGATGGTTATTTTTACTTTGGGATTTTACAGATCCTGATAGACCTCAAATTCATGTCCGCACCTGGCAACCAGAACAAGTTGTTGCCCAGAATGGAGTTTTTACATTAGATGACTTTTTTATTCCATAGTCAATTAGTCAATTTATTATTGAATAGGTTGTCAATTGACTAATCGGGTATTATAACTGAATATAAGTCTGTGAGTATATATTAACAAATCTTTAAAATGTTGGAAAAATGAAAAGGGTATTCATATTAACAATTAGCATCTTTATTTCAATTATTACTCTACACGCTGCAGAGCCACTTGTGGTAGATAAATTAATTAAGCAAACTACAGATTTAACATCAAGCGTTAATCAAGTTCTAGATAATAATGGTAACCCATGCGGTCTTTTAAAGGTAATTACCAATGACAAGTCTATGACTTTCGAAGGATCTGTTATAGGAAAGCCAGAATATAAAAATGGAGAATATTGGGTATATATATCCCCTGGAGCATATCAGATTCGCATTAAGACTAATTCTAATGAACCGCTCATGCTTAATTTTAAGGACTACAACTTGGCACGAGTGGAGTCGAAGACTACATATGAACTAACTTTTCGTTACCAAGAATATGATTGGCTTGTAATGGCAGATCATAAAATAATACAAGGCCCAAATCTTAAAAAATATGCATTGTCAATATTGACATTACCATATGGATGGACTATTGGTGGTTTATCTACATTAGATTATATGAAACGATTAGCGGCTATTATTGCGAGAGATGGAGATGGTTGGGGTACCAAGAGGACATGTACTATTTTAGCAGATTATCAATGTGATGATCATAGTAATGATAATCTTTACTGCTATAAATTAATAATAGAAACATCTGATAGTGAAGAAGACGTTATATTAGGTGCGGCAGCTGGACATGGCGGATTTGAAGAAAAAATATATATAGTTAAATAGTTTTAGAAAATATTAAGTAATGCATAGTAAGTTTATGCAAAATACAACAAATATGGTCCATAGGTTTATACTTAGACTATTAGTATTCTACTTGGTATCTTTGTACGGCGTCAATACTGCTTTTGCCTTATCGCCACAGTTAAAATCGGTATTATTAACAACAGACCCAATGACAACAGCAATACAGAGGTATGATGCTAATGGTGATATTTGTGCATTAGTAAAAGTGATTGTTCCCGGAAATAAAGTTACATTTGAAGGCAATGTAGTTGGAACGTGTGAATTTAAAACTTCCGAGTATTGGTGTTACTTATCTCCTAATACACGGTTCCTGAAAATAAAGTATCCTAATATGGACCCATTAATGGTTGATTTCCATGAACATATTGGTACGGGAGTTCAAAGTAGGAGAATTTATGAAATTCATATTGCTATTCCCTCTAGTATACGTTCTACAGGCGTCCCTATTAAATTAAGTATTGAGAAGCAAAATGATTATTATGATTCACGCTTTAGTACAGAATGCAAAGTTAGGACGGCATTGATTAAACTTGAGAGTGTTGATGTTTATGTTAATTTAAAAAACGACATATTTGATAGTCACCTAAAAGTTTCTGAAAATTTTAATGACATTTTATTGGGTGATATCCATGTAGGAGATATAATCACAATTATTCCTTCTTCTGATGCATATCATACAGAGAGAATAACTATTGTAGATAGCGTTGTAACCAAAAATCTGCTTAATACAAAACTTTATAGAAAAGGTGCTCCGATAAAAGGTGTTTTTGTTGATGAAAATACAGGGACACCCATCTCTAATGTCTCCATAGATTTATGTGTATTAAATCCAACGCAACGCTCATCATATTGGGGAAGTCCGTCAAAGAAAGATGTAATCTATAAAACGACTACAACAGATAGAGACGGAAAGTATGAAGTTAGAAATTGTTTTTATAAGTATATTTATAATGTTCAATATTCAGCTCCAGGTTATCAATGTCCATCATTCGATGTAATACCTATGTCTGATACAATAACTTATACACAAAAATTGGCTCCTATTGCATTCGATATAATTGTTACTGATGGTAAAAAACCTTTAAAAGGAGCAACCATTAATTGTAAGAACATTTATAATACTACATTTCAGACGGATGAATTAGGGAAGGCGACAATAGTGGGAGCTATCGATAAGTCATTTATAATAAAATTGGAAGGTTTTGAAACTCTTGAAATAATTAATAAATACAATGATACGCAAACTATAAAGATGAGACGAGGAAATTCAAATACGATAAAAAAAGCTAAATATGATTATATCAAAGAGAAGATAAGATACCTTTAAAACCTAAATTTGAATGATTATTGAATAATAATAAATAGAATTATGATGCGTAAAGTATTTTTCCTTTATTTATGTTTTGTTCCATTTCTGAGCTATGCACAAATTAGTGTAGAAAAAGTATATGAAGCAAATATGGACATAAGTGCTTCTACGCATAAAAGACTTGATATAAATAAAGAACCATGTGCTTTAATAAAAGTAGAAGCAAATAGTTCAAAAGTAAAGTTTCAGGGAAATATAATTGGTGACGTCTTGTATGATGCTGGTGAATATTGGATTTATTTGAGTCAAGGAACAAAAATTTTTAAAATCTTTCACCCTGAGCAAGCTCCAATTACAATAGAATTTCCTAAATATGGAATTACTTCTCTCAAAGGTGAAAGGACCTATGTTATAAGATTGAATATTCCTTCCTTTTTAAGCGAAGAAGCGTTTAAGATAAAGAAGTATTCTTACAGAGTAAAGACCGCATGCAATGAAGAGTCCTCTTTTGAAATAGATTATCCTATCCAAGGAAATCCAAATCTATTACAAAATATAAGAGAATGGATAGTTGAAGAGGTTGCTACTAATTATGATGGAGACATATCTGATGCAGAGGCTTTGGTTAATTATTGCAGAGGAATTGATAAAGTAGATGAGGAAGGAAGTGGAACTGTCTCAATTGAAGTTGCTTATGAAGATAGTAAAATCATAACATTTATAAATACATCAACATATCATTTCGAAGGGGCTGCTGGTGCTAGTTGGGGCGTTGAAGGAGCAACATTCCGTAAAATAGATGGTAAAAAATTTACAAAAAGGAATTTACACCTTTCAATGTCTGATTTTCAACCAATAATTAAAAACAAATTAAAACAATATTTTGAAGTACAAACAGATGAGGAGTTAAGGTCATATCTTCACTTACAAGATCCATACAATATAGACAATATACCGTTGCCAGAATATAATGACCCCTGGATAACATCTGATGGAATTGTATTTCATTATAGTAAATATGAGATTGCCGCTGGAGCATATGCTGTTAATTTTACGATATCCAAGGATATTATAAGACAATATGTTTCCCCTACTATTTACAATGCTTTTTTTTAACATATGAAAAGATATATTATTTTATTCACATTAATGTTGTTAAAATTGGGAAATGTATACTCTCAAGAAATTAATGTACTTGGTTTTTATTTACAGACGACAGATTTGACAGCCAGTACTTATCCTCGTAAAGACTTGAATAATAAGGAGTGTGCGTTAATAAAGGTTGTTATAACGGAACCAAATGTCAAATTTGAAGGTAATGTTATTGGTGAGGTTGAGTTTAAGACTAACGAATATTGGGTGTACGTTTCTAATGGAACCAAACAATTAAAAGTTAAAGTTGCGAATGCACTGCCTTTACTGATTAATTTTAAGGACTATAACATAATAGATGTCAAATCTAAACTAACATATGAATTATTTCTTAAAAAAGAAAGTAATGAAGCATCAAAACCACAAATGCAGAAATTGACCGTTAAGGTTAATCCGCATGATTCTAAAGTTGAAATAGACGGTTTTGATTTCCCGGTTTCGGAAGGCACAATTGTGACAGTGCTCCCTGTTGGTGTTCATAATGTGTCTGTAGTAAATAATAATAATTCAAAGACAGAACAAATAACTCTGTTTTCATCCTCACCAAAAGAATTAGTAATAGATTTAAATTTGAAGACTGCTAATAATAGCAATTTTATTACTGATGTTGCAGATTTAAGCGAAGAAGAGTTGCTCTATAATAATGCAGTAAAATATATAAAAGAAGGTGCTGATGAAGAAGCAGAGAAGTTAGCTTTGAAAGCAATATCCCAAGGCCATAGTGTATGCTATGAAATAATTAAAACATTATTGAATCTTGGGTATTATGATAATAATCAATCAAAATATAGTGAGATAAAAACACGTCTTAGAAAATGGGAAGAAACTCAAAAGGAAGAACTTTTATCTAATGAAGCAAAGAAATCAGCACCTACATTTGGTTTACGATAATATAGATTCAATTATGAAGCGAATTATTCTAATCTTGGGATTGATATTTATAACCCAATACGCAAATGCTTCTCTTTTGCTTGCTATGTATCAAAAAATGCGTTTAATAAGAGAACAAGAAAATATACTTAAAGCAGATAGTCTAACAGCTGAAAATGGTAATGTTAGTATGCAGCTAACATGCGCATTGCGATATTGGGGCAAGGGGGATTATTCTACGGCACGTCATTTTTTAGACAAAGCTGTTAGAGAAAAAAATGATACTGCAATGGTCTATTTGGCAGAGATGGATTATTATGGATATGGTTTATCTGGGCCAGATACTGAATCTGCACTAAAATATGCTAACAAAGCACTTAGTTTGGGGAATAAACTCTCATATTTCATAATTGGCAAAAGTTTATATGATAACCAAGATTATGTAAAAGCATTTAAATGTTTTATGTCTGTGCCTGATGAATCTCCAAATATGAGATTAAGCAATTACTATATTGCTAAATGTTATAGATATGGCAGAGGGGTACAACGTGATGTAAAAAAAAGTGATATTTATTTTCACAAGGCCAATATGTCTCGTACACCTTATTGGTGGGAGAAGTACTACGATAGGACAAAAGAATTAAGTCATATTTCTAAAATTGCAGATGTTCTAGGAATAGAGTCTAATCCAGATCTTATTGAAGTTTCGTTATTGTCCAAGACTAAATTAAAAGAACAAACATCCAAACCAAATTCAGATATAAATGAATCTAAGATTGATCGTGTTACAAAGAATATAGAAAGAACACAAAAGCGCTATGAGTCATTATTACGTCAATTAGATGAGCAAGCTCAAAAACAAAAGAATTAACAATTAAAACTATAAATTTTATGAAGAAAATAATATTGATGATGCTTCTAGGAATATTTCCTGGTGTGTTGTTTGCTCAAATTCAGGTTGAAACCATTGTTGAATCTCCAATGGATTTAACGGCATCCACACAAAAGCGTGTAGATCTTAACGGAGTGGGATGTGCATTAGTAAAAGTTGAAATGAAAAGTCCTCAAGCTCAATTCCAAGGAAATGTTGTTGGTGAAGTAGCATATAATACGAGTGAATACTTAGTATATGTAAGCTCAGGAACTAAGATTTTAAAGATGCTCCATCCTGAACAAAATCCCATAATAATTGACTTTTCAAAATATGGAATAGAATCACTTAAGAGTGAAAGAACATACACCGTTAAAATTCATATTCCATCCAATATTAATGTTATTGATGTACAAGAACTTATTAAAAGAGGGCATAATGCATATAGTGAAGAAAATTATACAGAAGCATATAGTCTTTTCTCAAAAGCTGCAGATTATAATTCTCCAGAAGCAATGTTTATGCTTAGTATTATGGTTGTAAATGGTAGAGGTGTTGCAAAGAATGAGGAAATAGGATATAATTGGTGTAGACGTTCAGCTGAGTTAGGATATCCTGCAGCGCAATATAATCTTGGTGTAAACTATTTTGAGGGTAATGGAGTTTTAAAAGATTACAAAGAGGGGGTTGTTTGGTTTACAAAGTCTGCACTTCAAGGGTTTCATCATTCTATGCACAATCTTGGTATTGCATATGAATTTGGATATGGAGTGGAAATAAATTTAGATGAAGCTGAATATTGGTTCTGTAAAGCTATTAATAATGGTAATGAATCTTCTCCTGGTGCTTTAGAAAGAGTGCAGAAAAAAATTGTATCGCCAGAAAGTGATTTTAAACATTTATCGCTTTTTTGTGTAAAAGGTAATATAACATATTGCTTCTCTCCAGACGTATGGGGAACAATACCGGAAAGTAAAAAGAAGTATTATGACCCTGTAGGAATATTTATAGATGCAGGAGGTTCTCCGTTTATATTTTCAATGAAAGATGAAGATCGTGAAATAACCAGAGAAGACGCGAAGAATAAATATGGGAACTATCTATTAACGGAACCGCAAGCTGAAGTAATAAAGGCAATATGCGAAGAATTAATAGTAAATTGTAAAAAATTAGGAGTTAATATTCCAACAGGAGCATATTGGATTAAGACCTCTAATTCTACACCCAAAGGTCTGATTTTCGCTGATGATGAGAAACATGCCTTCATATTGAACTTAACTGAAAATTCTGTTGCTGCTGTTAGACCCATTATTAATTTCGAATAATCACACATGTAATTTTTATGAGGAAATGTTTGATTTTTGTTATTGCTGCATGCTTAAATTACATACCTGTTCAATCTCAACATATTGAAAAGATCGAATTTAGATGTAATCAAATTGATATTACGGCAAGTACCAATCGACGATTAGATAATAATGGGAAGCCATGTGCCTTAATCAAAGTAATCACTACAGAACAAAACTTATCATTTGAAGGTAATATCGTAGGACAAGTTTTATATAAAACAAATGAATATTGGGTATATGTTTCTAGTGGTACAAAATATATAAAAATAAAATCTCCTCATTTTTTACCGGCTCTAGTAAGATTCGAAGATTATAATATTATAGGGGTTATATCAAATCACACATATGAATTAGTCATATCAAAACAAAAAATAATTGAATGGCAATTATGTGAAAGATGTGATGGTAAGGGACTTGTTTATTCGACAGGATGGAGCAATGAAGAAGCAGAATGGAGCTTCTGTCCAGCGTGTTATGGTAGTGAAAGGCCAGGATATGTTAAAATAGAAAAATAAACCGTTAATTTACATATTAAGTATGTTTCGTATGCGATATTTGTTAATCACTTGTTTAATGACTTTTATATATAGTATCAGCTATTCCCAAGAAATAGAAGTTCGTCAATTTTACCATAGCGATGAGAAAGTCACTCTCTCAAATCAAAGAATGGATTATAACGGCAAACCCTGTGGACTGGTTATTGTTGAGTCTGTTACAGAAGGTGTTAAATTTGAGGGGAACATTGTAGGTGATGTTAATCGAGTAGATAATAACTACTATGTGTACCTTACAGAAGGAACACAATATTTGCAAATAAAAAATCCTAACAGCCATACATACAGAGTAAATTTTAAAGATTATAACGTAGACGGCATTGTTCCAAATCAAATATACATATTTAAAATTATTGATAAATCCGACAAAACTGTTGATGAACTCTACGAAAGAGCAATGGCGTTTGATGCATTATCAGATGGCACCAATGCGTTTAAATATTTTCTGCAAGCTGCAGAATTGGGGCATGCCGAAGCTCAAATGAAAGTTGGAGTATCATACTATGCAGGTTATGGAGTACCCAAAAATTTTAAAAAGGCAGTAGAGTGGTATCTTAAAGCGATAGATAATGGGAATGATGATGCAGGTTTTTTCTTGGCTGTTTGTTATCTTAATGGAGAAGGCGTAATCAAAGATACAAGAAAGGCTATTCAAATATGGACAGAACTGGCAAGTAGAGGTCATATAAGATCGCAACATAATTTAGGTGATTGTTATGATCAAGGCTTATATGTAGATAAAAATGCAGAAACGGCTTTCTATTGGTATGAAAAAGCAGCAAAACAAGGTTATCCAGATTCACAATTTAAGATTGGTTGGTGCTATTTTACAGGTAATGGAACTTCAAAAAATCCTAATTTATGTTTTGAATGGATTGCAAAAGGGGCAGCACAAAATCATGCGCCGTCTGAATATGTTATGGGAGTTTGCTATGAGGCAGGAATAGGAGTAGAACAGAACATCAATCAGGCGCTTATATGGTACAAGAAGGCCGCTGACAAAGGAATAATTGAAGCCCAAACTGCACTTTTGAGAATAAAAAAATAAAAGATTTTATGAAAAAATATTATGTCGCAATTCTATTGCTATTTGTTGTAAGTGTTCCAGGCATAGCACAAAATATCGAAGTGACAGAATTTTATGGAACTATGGATATTATGAGCGTTCCTCTGCAACGAAAGGATTCAAGTGGGAATATATGTGCTTTAATTCGTATTAGTATGCCAAACGCTAAAATTAATTTTGATAGCGAGAACATTATTGGCGAAGTAGACTATGATACGAACGAATTTCTATTATATCTAAAACCTGGTAGCACTGGTTTTAAAATGAAATTAAATAATGATACAGAATACCTAATAAATTTTAAAGACTATGACATATCTTCGGTTGAGGCTAAGAAGATATACTTTATGAAAGTCAACAATGACCTCGAAGGAATAGCGTTGTCGAATTATGCAAAAGGTATGGAATTCAACAATCAACAAGATTATATAAAAGCTCTACCTTATATTAGAACCTCTGCTGAGTTAGGTTACGCTCCTGCTCAAAATACACTTGGTGCATATTATGCAGAGGGGTATGGTGTCCCACAAAATGTAAATATAGCCATTGAATGGTACCTAAAAGCGGCCAAGCAAAATGATGCCACAAGTCAGTACAATTTAGCTCATTTATATTATGAGGGGAAATTAGTTGAGCAGAATTATAGTGAGGCTTTTAAATGGTATAGAAAAGCTGCTGAGCTAGGGGATGCTGAATCGCAATGTAAAGTTGGATATTTTTATCGCAAAGGGTTAGGAACTGAAGTTAATTACACCGAAGCTGTTTATTGGTATACGAAGGCAGCAACACAAGGGGATCCTATCGCACAATCAAATCTAGCAAATTGCTACATGAGAGGAGAAGGTGTAGAAGTCAACTTAGTAAAGACTTACGAATGGTATAAGAAATCCGCAGAATCTGGATATGCTTATGCACAGGCTATGTTGGGGTTGTGTTATAATGAAGGAGTTGGTGTCAATCAAAATTTCGAAGAAGCATTTAAATGGTTTTTATTAGCAGCTGAGCAAAATGAGGCTGATGCAATTCTAAATTTAGGTTTATACTATGATAACGGTATATATGTTAAACAAGACTTGAGAAAAGCTTTTGATTTATATTTAAAAGCATCTCAACTGAATAATCCTTATGGATTAATGAATGTGGGTATATGTTATGCTAATGGGCGTGGTGTCGAAACCGATTTCACAAAAGCATTTATATATTTTGAAAAATCTGCCAATCTTGGTCTTGATTTGGCTCAATTAAATCTTGCAATATGTTATGAAAATGGTTATGGTACAGAGAAAAATATTGTAAAGGCTAAATATTGGTATGGTAAAGCGGCAAATCAAGGCAATGAAGCGGCAAAACAAGCTTTAAGTCGATTGTCTTAGATACTGCAATGATATTATGTTGAAATTAATAATATGCTTATGTATGTTTTATCTGCCAATCATTACCCAAGCTCAAACTAAGCGAGCTTTAGTAATTGGCATAGGTAAGCAAGAAGATTCGGCGTGGAATAAGATTAATGGTGATAAGGATGTGCCGTATGTGTTGGAAATACTCAATGCAGCCAAATACGAGCAGATTATCACTTGTATAAACGAAGAAGCGACAAAGGCTGGTATTGTATTGGCTTTTCAGACCATGACGCAATCGTGCCACCCCAATGATATTGTCTATATCCACTACTCTGGTCATGGACAACAGATGAAGGATATTGGCAATGATGAAGTGGATGCTTTGGATGAATGTTGGATTCCGTATGATGCTTATCGAAAGCCGAGTGAGAAGTACAGAGGCGAAAACCATCTTGTGGATGATGAGGTAAATATGCTCTTGACAAACATCCGCAATAAGATTGGTACAGGAGGAAAAATGCTGGTGGTTGTAGATGCATGCCATAGTGGAGATGCAACACGAGGACAAGGTGAAACCGTGCGAGGCGTAGAGGATATTTTCGAGACAGTAAAGTCTTGGTTAGGCTTCTCTTCAAGCAAGCAAAGCACAAATATTCACTCCAATACGGAACGCTGGATTACTTTGAGTGCCTGCGAGAGCAGCCAGGTAAATATTGAGATGAAGAGCCCTACCGCAGGTAAACTCACTTACGCAATATATAGCAAAGTGAAAAACGCGGAGTTTGGCACCAACGAAGAGTTTTTCAAACGCCTGCGGATGTTTGTGAATATGAATACAGGCAGCCGCCCGCAAAGGCCTACGATGACGGGCGAGACTACAAAATATAATATAACTGACATATTAAGATAATATGGCAAAAGTTATAAGATTAGAGACCCAACAACAAAAAGAGGCAAGATTGATTGCAGGAATGCACGATGGCAATCAGTTGGCACAATACGAACTATACGAGTATTGTGCCGACTATTATTATG
Organism: Bacteroidales bacterium; assembly: GCA_045639025.1. GTDB lineage: Bacteria > Bacteroidota > Bacteroidia > Bacteroidales > F082 > Limimorpha. The sequence continues at coordinate 592 of JAZUCH010000001.1, read as the reverse complement.
AAAAGTATAGAGGTGTGTTTTATGCAACCGAGGAGGCAGTTGAGGAGATTCTGCAAAACTCATTTATTAAACTCTGGGAGAATATAGAATGCGGTAAGATCTGCGCAGAGAACAATATTGTCAAGGGCAAAGATGGGAAACCATTGAGCAGTAGCATTAGAACCTACTTTATGGGAATTGCCAAATTGAAATATCTTGAATGGCTCCGAGAACATCCATTTTTTGCGGACCCCGAGACAGAAATGGGTAAGAAGGTTCGTGCAAATGGCTTCGATGAGAAAGAGTATATGAATATGCTCTATGGCGAGAGTGATAACATCCAGTTAGAGATAATAGCCGATTTGATATCAAAGATGTCTGAACGATGCTATGAGATACTCTCAAAGTTTTATTACGAGGATAAAGATCTCGATAGGATTTTGATTGAGATTCCCTCTATTGAGTCGAAGAATGCCCTGAAAACGAAGAAACATAAGTGTATGGAGAATCTTCGAGAGGTGGCCAATGAAACATATAGACGATACTTGAAGTATAATTAAAATTGAGCGTATGAAAAAGGATTTTCAAGATAGAATAGACGAATATATCCTCG